>DDZY01000174.1:12880-13777 GCA_002346525.1 Proteobacteria bacterium UBA2996 | reverse complement strand
TCCCGCATAACGGATAAAGGCGTGACGCACCGTCGAGACGGGGGCGTCAGCTGCGCCTAGGCGCACGGTGACCCCTGCTTCTTCATCCATTTCTGCAAACAAAGCGTTGATGACTTGCGGATCAAGATCCTCCAGCAGGGTAAACCGGCTGCGTACCACTTCGAAGGCAATGGGGGCGAGTAAAAAGCCGATGGCAGACCCGACGCCCGCATCCCGGGGGATGATGACCCGGCCAATGCCGAGTTTTCGGGCGACCGCGATAGCGTGCAGCGGGGCTCCGCCTCCGAAAGCGATCAAGGTGCGTTCGGCGACATCCAGCCCCTTTTCAACGGCATGGACTCGCGCCGCGCTCGCCATGTTCTCATCGACGATTTCAATCACCGCCTGTGCCCCGCCCGGCGCGTCGGTTTTCAATGCCTCCCCCACGGCGGTTTGAAGTGCCTGCTGTGCAGCGGTCGTATTGAGCGGGATGCGCCCGCCTGCGAAACCATCAGGATCCAGCCTGCCCAGTACGAGGTTGGCATCGGTCACCGCTGCCCCCTCACCGCCGCGGCCATAGCAGGCGGGCCCCGGTTCGGCACCCGCGCTCCCCGGCCCTACTGTGACGCGACCCAACTCATCCACGCTCGCGAGAGAGCCGCCTCCGGCGCCGATTTCGACCATGTCGACCACTGGGATCTTGATGGGCATACCGCTGCCCTTCATGAAGCGGTGCGCGCGATCGATCTCAAAGGTGCGTGACAGGGGCAGTGAGCAATCATCAATGAGACAGATTTTGGCCGTGGTGCCCCCCATGTCAAAAGACAGAACTGAGGACTCCCCGAGTGTTTCGGCGATATGTGCCGCCAAAATCGCGCCGCCCGCAGGGCCCGACTCGACAAGACGCACCGGAAAGGC
>DDZY01000174.1:0-12476 GCA_002346525.1 Proteobacteria bacterium UBA2996 | reverse complement strand
ACCTCAATCAGGTAACTCGCCATCAGCGGCTGAACGTAGGCGTTGGCACAGGTGGTGCTCTGGCGTTCGTACTCACGTATTTCCGGGCAGACTTCGCTTGAAAGGGATATGGAAAGATCAGGCAAGTGGGCTTTCAGGATGTCGCGAGTACGTTGCTCGTGCGCGGGATTGGCGTAGGCATGCAGCAGGCCTACGGCGACGCTTTCTATTTTTGCCGCTTTGAAACGTGTGATGAGGCGTTCAACCGAGTTCTCGTCAAGGGGCGTCAGAACGTCACCCCGGTAATCGATCCGCTCGGCTACGGTCCAGCGCCGGCTTCTTGGGACCAGAGGCGGGTTGCGGTCGGCGTCAAAATTGTACTGGTCGAAACGGTTTTCATAGCCGATCTCCAGCGAGTCGCGATGCCCCTCAGTCACGATCAGCGCGGTTTTGGCACCCCGGCGCTCAATCAGCGCGTTGGTGGCGAGCGTGGTGCCGTGCGTAATGAGTGCGACATCATTGGGCGAAATCCCTGACTGAGATAGCAATTGCGAGATGCCCTGCATGAATCCTTCTGCAGGATTGCGGGTCGTGGTCAGGACTTTGGCGGTATATCGGTCGGTCCCGACCTGCAGGACCGCATCGGTGAAGGTCCCGCCAATATCAATGGCAATACGCGGCGCGCTGCTCATGCTCTCGTTCGTTGCTCCGTGAAGTGAGTCAGTGAAATCAGCGCCCGAGGGCTTACGTTTTGCGCTTTTGGATATAGGGCGGCACAGGGATACCGCTCTTCAGCCGTGGATCGGGCTGAGGCTCGCCGCTTTCTACGGTCAGCGGAATGACTCCGGCCCAGACATCACTCTCATAATCGGATTTCTCGTCACTCGGCGGACCTTCGCTGACTTTGACCGATGCTTCGTCAAGGCTGAAGCGGACCACTGTGGTGGCTGCCAGTTCTTTGGGCTTTGATGCCCGGATATCGCCGGTGCGGCCGGGAATCAGATGCTCTGTGAAGGCATCCAGTGCGATCTTTTTATCTTCCCCAGTAACTTTTTCAGCGCTGCCCAGGATGACGACCGAGCGGTAATTCATGGAGGAGTTGAAAGCAGAGCGTGCCACCACGATCCCATCGAGCAACGTGACCGTGATACACGCCGGGTTTCCCGCAGCCAGTAGCTTGAGCATCCTGCTGACCCGGCTGCCGTGTATATAGGCGTGATCATTGATACGGGCGATGGCGGTCGGGATCACGAAAGGCTGGCCTTCGTCGACAAACCCTACATGACATACCGTTGCCTCATCGAGAATGGCATTGATGGTCGATCGGTCATAACGCGCGAGTTCACGCACGCGGCGGACTTTAGTGCGGGCAGAAGGTGCCGTGGATCGGGTCATAGGGCTAAATTAAGGTGCAAGGATGGGAAGGGCCTCGAGGACGGCTCAGAACTGATCCTTGAGTTCGCGGGTCCGGGCGAAGATTTCCACCAAGGGTTGCCCGCTCAGACCAATGGTCTCCTGCAGGTGGGTGCTGTCCGGTCGCAAAAAGGGATTGGTTCTTTTTTCAAGGCCAAGGGTGGTGGGAACGGTGGGTTCTCCCCGTTGCCGGGCAGCGTCGATGTCGTCGTTGCGGCTCAAAAGATCCTCGTTGTCCGGTTCCACAGATAGCGCAAAGCGGGCGTTGGCCTGAGTGTACTCATGGGCACAGTAGATCAGCGTCTCGTTGGGCCAGGACAGGATTTTCTGCAGGGACGTCCACATTTGCTGCGGTGTGCCTTCAAACAGCCGTCCGCAGCCAAGCGCGAAAAGGGTATCTCCCACAAAGCCGACGCCGGCTTGGGGGCAATGGTAGACAATGTGGCCGCGGGTATGCCCGGGCGTGTCGTGAACCGTGAAAGCCCAGGCTCCGAGCATCACCGTATCACCTTCTGCCACCGTGCGGTCGATACCGGGGATACGGTCTGCATCCGCAGCTGGGCCGATGACCTGACACCCGGTTTGTGATTTCAACTCGAGGTTGCCACCGGCATGATCATCGTGGTGATGGGTATTGAAGATGAAGTCGAGTTTGAAGCCCTTGGCATTGAGTGCGGCATGGATCGGCTCGACCTCAGGGGTATCGATCGCGGCCGTGAGCCCGCTATCGGGATCGTGGACCAGATAGCCGTAGTTATCGGAAAGGCAGGGAAACTGGTGGACTTCAAGCCGGCTCATCGGTTTAACCTTTTTGGTGACCGCTGATCTTGGCGTGGAGCGGCTTGGTTGTTTCAAAAGCCGCTTTTTGCTCCTCGCTGGCCTCTTTTTGGTAATCCCGTTTCCATTCGTCATACGTCATGCCGTAGACGATTTCACGGGCCTGGTCATAGTCCATCTCAACATCTTGCTCGTCCGCCGCTGCCATGTACCACTTCGACAGGCAGTTTCGGCAGAAACCGGCCAGGTTCATCAAATCGATGTTCTGTACGTCGGTCCGCTCACGAAGGTGTGCGACCAGTCCGCGAAAAGCGGCAGCCTCAAGTTGGGTGCGGGTTGATTCGTCCATATCGTCTCCCGGATAGTATGGGACTCGGCAGGCGGTAACCGGTGTCCCCCGCGCTGCTTCGCTCCTGATTCAACCGGGCATGATAACAGTCGATCATACTTTTCGAAACGAAGTACGACTGCGTTGACAGGACCGGTACAATCAAATGATAAGGACGCACCGATCGCGAACTCAACAAGTTCCCATTGTAAGGTTTTCAGATGAACGAGCTCATTCGCGCGGTAAAGGTGCGCCAGCCTCAAAGAGAGCATTGAACCCCATGTTGAGAATCAGCGGAGCAAAGACATGCCTCTTGGCATGGGCGCTGACCCTGGTGGGTTGTGCCAGTTCCTCGAGTAGCGGTATCGAGTTAACCGTCTCTCGGGGGGATGCGACCAGCGCCTATGCCGGAACCTATGCCGGCACGATTTCGCTCACCTCAACCGCCGATGTGGTTGCATTGGGTTCAGCAACGGATCATCGCATCGAGAGTGTTTCAGTTGAAGTTACCCACGATGGGCTGGTCTTTTTATCCGTACGAGGGGTGACGATTACCGGGGTGGTGGACAATGCCGGCAACTGGGGGCTGCAGGCATCGATCGATGATCTGCGTTCGCTACTGAGTGCCACGAACATCTCCCGGCTGAACGACGCCGGCTGTGCCTTCGGGGTAAAGGCGGCCCGTATCCAGGGTGTGATCACGCCGCCTGACATGACAGCCAACGTTAGCGGTACGCTGAAATGCAAAAGAGCGGAAGTGACCGTAGCTACCCTGACTACTGCGGGTACGCTCACCGCAAGCCGCTAAGCCCCGATGCACAGTGTATTTGCCGGTTGTGGCTATGTCGGACGACAGGTCGCCCTGCGCGAGCTTGCCGATGGTGGCAGCGTGTCGGCAATGGTCCGAACGGCTGAGAGTGCCGACCGACTCAATCAGGAGGGCATCCTGGCCGTCAGTGCGGATCTTGAGAGCGATTGTCCCCCGAAGAAATTTCTGGACGGACGCGTGCTCTACTGGTTTGCGCCTCCCCAGCCTGAGAGTGATCAGGACCGGCGACTGCGCTACTTTGCTGATTGTGCGCAAGATGTGGGCGAACGGCCTTCCAGGGTGGTCTTGATCAGCACCACGGGAGTGTACGGGGACTGTCAGGGAGATTGGGTGACGGAGGATCGTCCCCTTGCGCCCATCACGGGGCGGGCGCGTCGACGGGTTGATGCGGAACGTACTATGCGGGATTGGTGCCGGTTGCACGACGTTCCGGTAGTGGCGCTTCGGGTCCCGGGGATTTACGGCGCAGGAAAGTTGCCGCTCAAGCGTCTGCGCGAAGGTCTGCCGGTGTTGGCGCCCGACCTGGCACCATGGAGTAACCGTGTGCATGTGGAGGATCTCATCAGTGCCTGCCTTGCCGCGGCCCGAATCGCTGATCCTCTGCCGGTCTACAACATCAGCGACGGGCACCCGTCGACGATGTCCGATTTTTTCTTCAGGGTTGCAAACGCAGCAGGCTTGCCTCGCCCCCCCGTCGTCGATCGGCAGCAGGCGACCGCGGCGCTTAGCGCCGAGATGCGCTCTTATCTCGCCGAGTCAAAGCGAATTGACAACACCCGGATGCGCGAACACCTTGGGGTAGACGTCCGCTACCCGGATCTCACATCCGGTTTGTCCGCACTCTTTGGGGAATGACGGCTGGTCCAAGGTAGCCCACGCCCAACAAATCCAAAAAGCAACGGCGCGCTGACGGCAATCAGGATGATCCGCCAGGTGTGTATCGTGCTGATGAACGCCGTATCGGCATTCAGCGCAACCGCTATCAGGCCCATCTCCACAAGGCCTCCCGGCACCAACGCTAGCAGCAGCGACAGCGGATCCATTCCCAGTATGGGGGCCATCAAGTCAGTAACGATCAGGGCGCCTGCCAGCATGACGACCGTCGTCCCCATTGAAGTGATAACGGTTCGTAGGACATGACGTCCGCGCAGTTTGGCAAACTGGGTGCCGATGGAAGTACCGATGACAATCTGTGCGGTAATGGTCACAAAAGGCGGCAGCGCGACTGTGACGACTTCAAAAATGTAGACCCCGCCACACAAAATCATCGGCCCCAATATCTCACCGAACGGCATACGGATTGCACGTGCCCCAAAAAATCCGACCAGCGCGCACAACCCCCAAATGAACCAGTCTTGCCAGGGCGGCACCACAAAGATTTCAGAAAGGGTGAGCGATGCCGGGGCAAGTTCGACTCCGGGCACCAATGCGAGATAAATGGGCACGGAAGACACCACGCAGAAAATACGGATAACATGCGCGATCGGGATCAGTTGACTGTCCCCACCGGCTTCCTCACCCGCAATCGTCATCGGAGCGAGCCCTCCGGGCATGCTGGAAAAATAAGCCGTCGGCAAGTCCATGAGGCCCACGCGGCGAAACGTGCCTAAAGAGAAGATGGTCATGGTGATGACATAAACACTGACCAAGAGCGCCGCCAGAAACCACAAGCCCAACTGAGAGAGGGTATCGGCAGCGAAATAACTTCCCAGCAGCAGACCCATCACAGCGATCGTGCCTTTCCTGAGCCTGGCCGACCGTTGGCAGGGCATCCCGCAGGCAGCGCCGACGGACACCAGGAGCATCGACCCCAACAGCCAGGGCAGCGGCAGTGACAGCCAGAAAAAGAGCAGACCTCCGACACTGCCGGCGATCAGAGACATCAGTACGCGAGTCCCGTGGTGCCGGCGAATGGCCTGAGATAAGTCCATCACTACAACAAGCCCGCCGCCCAGTTGATCATTGCGTCCGGCGCTCGTCGGGTTTTTGCCTTAGCGTTCGTAGGACTCTTTTCGGGAGGCTTCGGAAAGTGCGATCAGATACTCCAGGGGGTCAGGCAGAATAGCCTCCCTTGCCTTCTCCAGAGAATCACATCCGGCATAGCTGACGGCTGAGCGAAGGTGGCCGCGAATCCGGTGCAGGATATCGACGACGCTGCCCCGATAGGGTACCTGGATTTCCTGTCCTTCGGGCGGCGTTGCCAGAGCAGCATCGACCGCGTCCGAGTCCTCTGAATCATAGAGGGATTCCATCACGGCCTCGGGGGAAGTCATGCCACGGTAAATTTTTTTCTTGGTGTGTGTGGCCGGGTCCTCGATCACCCGCCCCGGGGCTTCGTCTGTTCCAGAAAGCGCGCTACCCAGCATGACGGTGTCTGCACCGCAGGCGAGCGCCAGGAAAATGTCCTTGTCGAAGCGAACCCCGCCATCTGCCATGATGCTGATTTCCCCGCCGACTTCGCACCAGGCTTCGCGGATCGCTTGGAGCTGCGGTACCCCGGCAGCGGTTTCCAGTCTCGTCCGGCATCCCCGCCCGGGTCCGACTCCCACCTTGACCGCATCGGCGCCCAGTTCGCACATAAAGCGCGCTCCCGCACCGGTAGCGACGTTGCCGCAGATAAGCGGGATCTCAGGGAATTCTGCACGCAGGCGTTCGATCCCCTGCTGCATCACGAGTGAGTGGCCGTGGGCGATGTCGACAAAAAGAGAGTCAGCGCCCGCTTCCAGCAGTGCTTGCGCCCGCTCCATGAAGTCACCGGCACAGCCGACTGCGGCTCCGGTCAAGAGCCGGCCTTTGGCGTCCTTGCTTGCGAAGGGCCGTTCACGAAGAAAGCGCACGTCCTTGCGCGTAATCAGTCCGTGGATGCGGCACTCATCGTCCACCAGCGGCAGCCGTTCAATACGCCCTTCGAACATGATGCGCTCGGCCTCTTCCGTTGCCACATCCGGCCCGGCGGTCTTCAACTCAGCCATAGGCGTCATGAAACGCTCAACGACCTCGTGGTCATGGGAGCGGTCCCAGGGAATATCTCTGCGGGTCAGCACGCCTGCGAGGATCATGCTGCCGGGAGCAGTTTCTATGAGAATGCCATTGATCTTGTGTCGACGAGCAAAGATTAGCGCTTCGCCGATAGTGGCACCAATAGGCAGGGTCCGCGGATTTTCAATCACGGCGCTGTGACTGCGTTTGACGCCCGCTACCGTCTCACACTGCCGCTCGATACTCTGGCCTCGATGGATGACGCCGAGTCCGCCTTCCAGTGCCATCGTCCGTGCCATGTCGCCGCCGGTCACGCTGTCCATGTTGGAGGAGACAATCGGGAGTTCCAGCGCCAGGGTAGCGGTCAGCCGGGATCGAAGCGCGATGAAAGCTCGGGTTGCCGTAATTCCCTTCTGGGGTCGAAAGAGAAAGTCGTCAAAGGTTTTGCCGATCCACGCGGGATCGAGAGAAGGCTTATTCATTGGAGGCAATAGGGGGTGACCGCTCACAAAGCCGGGCACAGCAGTGGATTACAGCCAGATCATAAAACCCCTGCTGCCAAGGCTCAAGAGCCCCTTAGGCCGCGGTCGGGTGCCAGCCAGCGTCAGCCCAAAGTTGGCCGCTTACCGCGGAGTTTCTCACCATAAAACAGATGGCATCGGCAATCTCTTCCGGGCGGATCAGTCTGCCCAGTTGCGTATCGGGGAGGATGTTTTGTTCGACATAGCCCGCCGGCATACCCTGCAGCAGCGGCGTATCGACAAATCCCGGGTGAATGACCCCGGTCCGCACACCGTGGAACATGGCTTCTTTCATCAAAGTGGAGGCGGCCCCTTCGAGCCCTGCTTTGGTGCTGGCATAAGAGACCTGTCCGCGGTTGCCCTGGGAAGAAACCGAACCGATGAAGATAACGGTTCCCCGTACTTTTTCATCGGGATGCCATTTTTTGAGACCTCGCTGGTTGCGGTCAACCGCAATGCGGGCAATGGTTTCCATCGCCCAATAGACGGGATGGATGAGATTGACTTCCAACACCTGCCGGAACACATCGGCCGGATAGATGTCAGCATCGCCGGTTTCCCGATCGATCTTGACCGCCAGCCTGTCCCGGAAGATGCCCGCTGCGGGAACCATGATCTGCACCATGCCGCGCTGCTCAGCGGTTTCATCAAATACCCGTGACCGAAAACTTTCATCCGTCACATCACCGGCAAAAGCCAGGGCCACATCGCGATTCGCCGCCGCATTGATCTCTTCAGCAAGTGCCACGACGGCAGACTCGCTGATATCCACCAGAGCAAGCCCTTTGACGCCCTGGTTAATCAGTTCGAGTGCGGTAGCGCGACCGATTCCGCTGGCAGCGCCTGTGACTAATCCCACCTTCTCCTGAATCCGCATGATAGCCTCCCCGACCGTTGGCGCGACTGGCCGGATGAATGCCCGCGCGATGTATGGATCACGGATGGTGCACTGCACCATATTTATTGTCAACTGAATCAGGGAAACGAAAATATTTCTTAATTTTATGCAAAATTTAAGCTTGTGCAGGACCCGCCTTTTCTAATCAGGCTATGGCAGTGCAACAAAACCCTTGTGGCAGCGGATCTGTTACAGCGCCACCCGGATGGCGAGTGCGATGAGAATAAGACCGAACAGACGGTCAAGCAGGCGGGCCCGGGCGCGAAGCCGTTCGAGGATGATGGAGTGCGAAAGCACCACGGCCACAATGATGTACCAGAGGGCGTCGATCACCCCGGCTGTGGCCGCCATAATGGCCTTTTCGGTCATGCCCGCGTCCGGACGGACAAACTGACTGAACAACGCCAGAAAAAAAAGTGCAATTTTGGGATTCATGATTGCAATGAGAAAGCCGTCCCGTGCAGCGGAGGCGCTGGCGGCCCGGCCGGAGACTTGCAGAACCTCAGCCGCTCCCGCCGTGCTGCGCAGACTTCGGACACCAAGATACACGAGCAGGGCGGCTCCTGCGTAGCGCATGCCGTTGAAAAGTGCAGGCTGTTGCGTGATTAATAGACCAATGCCGCCCGCGGTGAGGCCGGCCCAGATCACAATGCCAAAGCCGTGGCTGATGCCGGTGATTACCCCCTGGAGGCGTCCGCCGGAAAGGGTGTTCTGCACCACCACGGCTAGACTCGGCCCGGGAGACATCGCGCCGAAAATACAAATGAGCGACATAGAGAGCCAGAGCGACAGGGGCATAGCAGGATCACCAAGAATGACGAGCATCTAGAATATCGGCTTTGTCAATCATGCGCCAAGGGTTCTCAAGGACTTTGTCACCGGTTACGCTGGTTCTTTACTCCCGCATTCGCTGCCATCTTTGTGAGGACATGCACCTGCAGCTTGAGGAGCTGCAAGGTGAATATGGTTTTGAACTGGTCGTGCGTGATGTCGATACCCATCCGGACTGGGCATCAGCCTATGGTGACGAGGTCCCGTTGCTTTTTGCCGAAGACGTCGAGATTTGCCGGTATTTTCTGGATCTTGAGCGCCTGAAAGCCCACATTAGTCAGGGGGTCTCGTCATAGCGGTTCTCTGGTCTCAGCAGCGTGAGGGTAAACGCTATGAAGTCCGCGGTGCTGGCTCGAGTCTGCGGCTTTACACAGATGGCGTCCTGCATAGCCAGTTCAATCCGCGTCGGGTGGTTACCGGGAGTGTCTGGGACCTTCTATGGCTGGGGCTTTATTTTCATCCTCGGCCCGAACCCGCTCGTGTCCTTGTCTTGGGTCTTGGCGCCGGCACGGCTGTGCTGCAGTTGCAGTCGTTGTTCCCGGATGCGAGGTTCACCGCAATCGAGCAGGATCCCGTCCATATTGAAGTCGCCACGAATCACTTTGGACTCGACAAGCGCAGGACCGAAATCTATCGCCAGGATGCAGCGACGTTTGTAACGCGTTACCGCGGACCGCGCTTCGATTTTGTAATTGATGATCTTTTTACCGGAGACGCCGGAACACCAAGACGCGCCCTTGAGTGTGATCGAAAATGGCTCCAGGGTCTGCAAAGGTGCCTCACGTCTGACGGCACGCTCAGTATTAATTTTGCGGACCACGCTGAACTCAAAAACTCTGCCGTTAGGGATTGGTTAAAGGAGTCGCGTCACTTCATGAGCGGCTTTGGGCTCAGGAGTCCTGCCATCGAAAATGTCGTTGCCGCTTTGCTGCCCTTCAAAGCACAAAGCGCAGATCTGCGAGCCCACTTGGCGGCAACACCCGACCTGGCAGGTTTATTGAAAAGTGATCATCTACGTTTTCAGGCCCGGCGAATTGATTCACAGCGCTGATGCGCTAAACGAGGCGTAGCACGGTCATCGTGGTACGGTTAGACTTCACTGCATCAACGCACCCGTGTGCGTTTTCTGCATCTCCCCCCATTATCTTGGATTATCCGGTATGAGTAACGACAACTCTTCGCAGAACATGGCGATTTTCTGTGACTTTGAGAACATCGCGCTCGGCGTGCGTGACTTCAGTGACAAACCTTTCAGCATGAAACTGGTACTGGAGAGGCTACTGCTGAAAGGCAATATCGTGGTGAAGAAGGCCTATGCTGACTGGGACCGTTATCAGAGTTTCAAGGCCTCAATGCATGAGGCAGCATTCGAGTTGATCGAAATTCCCCACGTACGACAGTCCGGTAAGAACTCCGCTGATATCCGAATGGTCGTTGATGCGCTGGATCTTTGCTACACCAAGTCCCACGTCAACACCTTCGTCATTTTGAGCGGCGACTCAGATTTCTCTCCGCTGGTCAGTAAGCTGCGGGAAAACAATAAGACGGTGGTGGGGGTAGGAGTCAAAAGTTCCACCTCCGATCTGCTGACGTCCAACTGTGACGAATTCATCTTCTACGATGATCTCGCTGGGCGTGCGGGCCCCTCGCGCAAGAAAAAAGCCAAGGCAAAAAGCAAAAAGAAAAAGTCGGCGATGAGTGAGGATGAAAAGCGCCATCAGGAGGCCATCGATATGGTGATGGCGACGCTGGATGACATTTTCGAGGAGCGTGGCGACGGCACCCAGGTCTGGGGCTCCATGATTAAGCAGACGCTGAAGCGCCGTCAGCCCGGATTTAGCGAGCGGTATCATGGCTTCCCCTCGTTTGGTGCGCTTTTGGAGGAAGCCGCCAGCCGCGGCTTGCTGCAATTGCAGCATGACGAGAAGTCAGGCGGTTATATCGTCACCGGGGCAGGCTAAGTAGAAGTTGTAGTGGGCTTAATGCGCCACGGCGTGACCCGAGAGATTGCAAGAAACAGATGAAGGGATTTGTACCGCCTGATGCCGAGACGAATGTCTCTCAGGAACACTGGGCGGTGATTTATATGCCCGGCCGTAACCGACAGCGCTACCCTGCAAACTGCGTCAGGCTCATGGGATCTGAGGAGGAAGCTCGAGCCGAAGGCCGACCGGCGCAGCGTCTCTTTCCTGCGCGGGTGCTGGGGCCTTCGAAGTCCTCTGAGGGTCAGGAGGTCTACTATCTTGTGGAGTGGTTGGCGCCGCAATAGGCGGTACCGCGATTAAGCGGACGATGACTTAAGTGTCTTAAGCGCCGCAAGCGCCCGCTTGCGGCCCACACCCGGTTCGACGAGCGGCATCGGGTAGGTTTCGCCCAGCCTGATTCCGGCTTCACTCAGTACTTCAGCCGGCGCAAGCCAAGGCGCATGCAGGTAGCGGTCAGGCAGGGCCGTCAGTTCCGGAATCCAGTGACGCACGTATCGGCCGTTCGCATCGAATTTCTGTCCCTGCAGAATAGGGTTAAAAATTCTGAAATAAGGTGCGGCATCCGCGCCGCATCCCGCCACCCATTGCCAACCCGCTACGTTGTTTGCCAGATCTGCATCGACCAGGGTGTCCCAAAACCAGGCCTCACCATACCGCCAGTGAATCAGCAGGTGCTTGACGAGAACCGAGGCGGCAACCATGCGTACCCGATTGTGCATCCAACCGGTTTGCCACAATTGACGCATCCCGGCATCGACGATGGGAAACCCCGTTTGGCCGGATTGCCAGGCCCTGATCAGTCCAGGGTCATTCTGCCAGGGAAAGTCTGCAAACTCCGGACGAAAGGGTTTTTCGGGCAGGTGGGGAAAGTGGAACAGCAGGTGGGCGCTGAATTCGCGCCAGCCGACTTCCCGCTGGAATGAGGCCGCGCCCGGGCTCGGCTTTTGTCCTGAGGTTGTCACCCCGGCATAAGCCTGCGCTGCGCTGATGTTGCCAAAATGCAAGTAGGGCGAGAGCCGGGACGTCGCATCCTGTGCCGGAAAGTTGCGGTGACCGTTATACACAGACGCCTTTGCCGAGAAATTTTCAAGCACGGCACGTCCGGCGATTTCTCCCGGTTGCCATGTCTGCGCGATTCCTGTTGCCCAGTTGGGCCGCGATGGCAGCAGATCCCAGTCCTCCAGACGATCTCCAGAAGGTATATCCAAGAAAAATCGCGGTGATACCGGGCCAAGGGGGGTGCGCATTCTGGCGCGGCTGGCAAGGCACTGTTTCCAGAACGGGGTAAAGACGCGAAAGGGTGCGCCGCTGCGGTTCTGAATCTCCTCAGGCGGGAACAGCAGGTTTCCTTCGAAACCCTGCGCACCGATGCCATGAGCTTCGAGGGAGGATGTCAACGCGGTTTCATCCCGTCGGCACTGCGGTTCTACGGCGCGGCTGAAGAACACCGCACCGGCTTCGACCTCAAGAGCGAGTTCGGTCAATACACTGACCGGATCACCGTGCTTTAGCAACAGGCGCCCTTTGCACTCTCGAATACGCTGATCCAGTTCAGCGAGACTGTGGTGCAGCCACCAGCGGCTAGCCCCTCCCGGTCGCCGGGGGTGCGCGTCGCGGGTGTCCAGTACGTAGCAGGGAATCACAGTTCGACCGCCTGCTTCCGCCGCCGCAAAAGCCGGATGGTCGCTGAGTCTTAGATCCCGGCGCAGCCAGATGATAATGGGAGAGGTCAAGTTTCGTGTTCTCGAGATAAGAGGTCAGTCAGGCTGCGCGGGTAACGGCGAAACGCCCCTGCACATGGAGCATTCACAAGGAAAATGACAAAATCCGATATTACGTCCTGCCCGCGAAATAAATGTTAAGCCATCCCCTTTTTCTTGCCTTTTTCTGCTGCGCGCTGATATCACTTGTGGCCTGGGCGATCAGCCTTGCCAGG
>DDZY01000047.1:4531-15562 GCA_002346525.1 Proteobacteria bacterium UBA2996 | reverse complement strand
GTGAGTATTCAGAAAGTCGCGTATCTGGTCCTCGCAGGCCTGCGCAGTATCGGCCCCCGTTAGGCCGCCCGGCGCACCCTCGCCAATGCCCGATACACCGTCTCGGCTCACGGTCACAAAAAGATTTACCGATCCGGCGCTTTCGCCCCGACTGATGCGAAGCGGATAACGCTTTTTCAAAGCAACATGTTGATATTCAATATTCAGAGGTGCTTCCCTCCCAGAAGAAGACTGTGCCAAACCTTTCCGATGGCAAGCGGTGGATATTAGAGCGCCTTGGGCTCAAAAAAAAGCCTTCAGGGCATTAGACCCTGACCGCGCTTTGACTCCTATTCTTGTTTATATGACAAATTTGCTTACTCGACCTTAAGACTCAGAACGCCTACGCCTTCGATCTCGCCGAGCAGGTCGTCACCACGCTGGACGGGGCCCACCCCCGAGGGGGTCCCGGTGAAAATCAGATCGCCAGGGCAGAGAAGGAAAAAACGGGAAAGTTCACTGATGATCTCAGAGACTTTCCATATCATTTGGGAAAGGTCTCCTGACTGAGCCACGGCGCCATTCTTGCTGAGACGAATTGCCCCGGCCTTCGGGTGGCCCACCACGTCTGCAGGAAAAATAGCCGAGCACGGCGCTGACTGTTCAAATGCTTTGCCGATCTCCCAGGGGCGGCCCTGGCGCTTCATCTCACCCTGCAGATCACGCCGCGTCATATCCAGTCCCACTGCATACCCAAACACGCAGTCAAGAGCCTCTTCTGCAGCAATGTCGCTGCCGCCTGCTTTAAGGCCCACGACCAGTTCGATTTCGTACTGCACATTATCGCTCAGCGGTGGATAGGTGAAGTCGCGATCCACCAGAAGATTATCTGGGTTTTTCTGAAAGAAAAACGGTGCCTCACGATCCGGATCGTGCCCCATCTCCACCGCGTGTGCCGCGTAGTTACGGCCCACACAATAAATCCGATGCACTGGAAAGACTCCTTCTGACTGGGCCACGGGCAGCACCACGGCGTCAGGCGTAGAAACAACTTTGGCAACGGTCTTGGTCATCAATATTTACTCCTGATTTAACACTCCCGCAAAATCAATCTACCGGATTAATCGAAGGGGCAGGCTCATTTTACCGGTCATAAGCAATCAGATATCCGGTAATCATCCCAAGGTGGTGTGTCAGGCGCTGTATCCGATAGGATAGGTCGGGATACCGCCACCACGCATTTACGGTTGCACCCATGACCACCTCGATTCTTGCGATTGACCAGGGGACAACGAGTTCCCGCGCGATTGTCTTCGATACCAACGGCAAAGCGCTACATGTTGCCCAGCAGGAGTTCGCCCAGCACTACCCGGCTGACGGCTGGGTCGAGCACAATCCGGAAGAAATCTGGTCTTCCGTGCTTGGTGTGACTAAAAATGTTCTGTCACAAATGGACAGGTCCCCTGCCGCCATCGGCATTACCAACCAGCGTGAGACAACGGTCGTGTGGAGCCGTGACAGCGGACAGCCGATCTATAACGCGATTGTCTGGCAGGACCGGCGTACAGCCGATCTTTGCGCATCCCTGCGAAGCGAGGGACATGAAACGGATATAACCGCACGCACCGGGCTGCTGCTGGATCCGTATTTTTCAGCGAGCAAGATTGCGTGGATACTTGATCATGTCGAGGGCGCCAGAGAACGCGCTGTATCGGGCGAACTCGCTTTTGGCACGATCGACACCTTTTTGCTGTGGCGTCTAACGGACGGCCGGGTACATGCGACAGATGCCACCAATGCCTCGCGCACTGCGCTTTTTAATATTCACGAGCAGTGCTGGGATAGCGCACTGCTCGATCTTTTTCGCGTACCTGAAGCGATCCTGCCCAAGGTAATGGATACGGCCGATGACTTCGGCCTCACTGAAAAAAATATCCTGGGCGTATCGATCCCAGTCGGGGCACTTGTCGGCGACCAACAGGCTGCGCTGTTGGGCCAGGGCTGCCTAACGAGAGGGATGCTCAAGAGCACTTACGGCACTGGATGTTTTGCGATGCTGAACACGGGCGAGAGCGCATACGAGTCACGCCATCGTCTGCTCTCGACCGTGGGCTATCGCCTTGGCGGCAAAACCACTTTTGCCCTTGAGGGCTCGATCTTCATGGCGGGGGCGAGCGTCCGGTGGCTGAGGGATACCGTGGGACTGGTGCACTCCGCGGATGAGAGTGCCGGGCTTGCGGCCAGTCTTGAATCAAACGACGGGGTCTATCTTGTCCCTGCCTTTACCGGCCTTGGTGCGCCGCACTGGAATCCCCACGCCCGGGGCACCTTGCTCGGCATGACCCGCAACACGGGACCTGCCCACATCGCACGGGCGGTGCTGGAGGCGGTGTGCTATCAGAGTTACGAACTCCTTGAGGCAATGGCCGATGATGTCGGCGAAGACATCGAGATGCTGCGGATAGACGGAGGGATGGCAAATAATGACTGGCTCGCCCAGTACCTTGCCGACATCACCCGAACCCCCGTTGCCCGGCCCGCCCTTCTGGAAACCACCGCACTCGGTGCTGCCCGCCTGGCAGGTCTTCAGGCAGGGGTCTTTGATGATCTCAGCGCCCTGCAGGAGGCATGGATCGCCGACCAAACGTTCGACCCATCGATGAACGAAAGCCAGCGCCGGGCTCTGCTGTCCACCTGGCGGCGTGCCGTCAGCGCCGCAATCGCTTTTTCCGAAAATACCGGCGACTGATGTCTCAAGCGGCGCGCCCTGTTCAGCTTTTCGATTCAGCCAGAATAAGATCCGAGGCCTTCTCCGCAATCATCACTGCTGGTGCATGCGTGTTGCCGGAAACGAGCGTCGGCATGATTGAACAGTCCACCACCCGAAGACCCGACACCCCCCGCACCTTGAGCGCTTCATCCACTACCGCTGCATTATCCGATCCCATCCGGCAGGTCCCCGAAGGATGAAAAATAGTCACGCCGGTATCGCGGGCAAATTCCAGCAACGCCTCGTCTGACTGCGCCTGCTCTCCCGGCAGGTATTCGGTTTCAATGTACTGCGACAAAGCAGGTTTCTCTGCGATCTTGCGCGCTACTCGCAGCGCATCGACAACGGTTCTGCAGTCATACTCAGTGGAGAGATAGCCTGGGTGAATCTCCGGGCGCGCCATCGGATCGGCGCTCTTGATCGAGAGATGACCCCGACTGGTCGGGCGCAACTGACAAACGGAGGCGGTAAATCCGGGGAAGTCGTGTAGCGGTGCGCCCGGGAGATCAGCCGAAAGCGCGGCGAAGTGAAACTGGATATCGGGCCGGTCGATATCAGAACGGGTCCTCAGGAAGGCGCCCGCCTGATTGATGCCCACCGCCATCGGGCCTGAACGCTGGAAGACATACTGCATCCCCATACGCATCTTTCGCCAGAGACTACGCATATCATCGTTAACGGTGAGCGGCTGGTTGCACCGGTGAATCACCCGTACCTGAAGATGATCCTGCAGGTTTTGACCCACAGCCGGCCGATCGAGCATGATATCAATGCCATGGCGCTTTAAGAGATCAGCATCACCAATACCGGACAACTGCAGAACCTGGGGCGACTGAAGCGCACCCGCACTGAGAACCACCTCACACCTTGCGGTAACCGTTTTCTCCCGACCGCCCTGGCGAAACACCACCGACTCCGCCCGACGTCCGGCAAAGCCCACCCGACAGACATGGGCATCAGTCTCGATAAAGAGGTTAGAGCGTCCTTTGGCAGGCTTTAGATATCCGGTCGCGCTGGAACAGCGTCTGCCGCGCCAAGTTGTCAGCTGGTAGGGACCGACGCCCTCCTGGCTTTCGCCATTGAAATCCGAATTTGCGGGATAACCCGCCTCGACACAGGCATCAATGAATGCACGGGCCAAGGTATTGGGATTGCCGACATCCGACACACCCTGGGGTCCACTTACCCCATGAAAATGGTCTTGTCCTCTTTCGTTTCGCTCGGCTCGGATGAAGTACGGCAATACCTCCTGCCACGACCAGCCGGAATTCCCCAGCGCCGCCCAGTGCTCGTAGTCCTCGGGCTGCCCGCGCACATAAATGAGGCCATTGATCGCACTGGAACCGCCCAGTACCTTGCCGCGGGGCCAGTAGATCGACCGGCCGTTCATGCCGGGATCGGGCTCGGTGTAATAACGCCAGTTGTATTTCGGATGAAACATCGTCTTGGCGTAACCAATCGGAATGTGCAGCCACGGATAGCGGTCCCGAGGCCCTGCCTCCAACAGCAATACCCGATATCGACCGTTTTCCGAAAGGCGATTTGCCAGGACACAACCTGCCGAGCCTGCACCTACAACAACGTAATCGAATTCCATCGGGTCACCGAAGGTCATGCTACGGCCCTGATCAGTCAGCGCTAGTCGGTCTCGAACTGGTAGTAAGACTCGTTGAGGTAAGCGACGATGTCGTCTATCTCGTACTCGTTCAGGCCGACCTTGATCTGCTCATTACAGAAAGCGACCTGTCCCATCAGGCCCTCGATGCTGTTGACCCGGCGCTCGCCTCGAAGATAGATGGCGCTGCCGTCCCCGCCAAACATGCTGACATGGCAGCCCAGGCAAAACTGATCATGTAGCGGTCCGCCGTCCTCGGCTTCGCCTGCAAGCAGGGCCAAGACAGGAAGCGACACGACGAGCAAGACGAGGGCGGCAAATCGTTGATAGGCTCTTTTCACTGGTTATGTCCTGGTTGACACGGCAACCGCGTCATTATCGTCTATCTGTGAGCACCGCGTAGGGGCCAACCTAGTCACGCGATATCAAGACTGACTGATTCAGATCCTGCTCGACGAGATTGTCGCCTTTGCCTCCCCGGTCGACGACCAGAAAATCCTGCTGAACCAGCACCAACAGCGGATGGTGCCAGGTTCCCGGCCGGAAGTTCACACCCTGATTGCCGCTCGCACTGAAGACGCTGATATCGCGGGCGCTGACTTGGTCCGATGCCTGAGCAACCGCAACCAGATAGGCATGCGCCTGAAGCGGCATGAAGAGTTGCGATCCAAGGGGGTGTTTTTCCATCATGGAAAGAGTCAGCGGCTCAGGGTACGGCGAGGCTCGAAAGATATTGACCAGCGGATGACCCTCACTGGAAGCCACGTCAACGCGGGCAAGATCATGAAAGCGCTGGGATGTTCCCTGGTTGATGTTGATGACCGTGTCGGATCGTGCCTCGATCACATCCCCGAACGCCGCAAAGGCTTCTGCGGTCAACGGCTGTGGCATTAATGAAAGAGCGTGCATCTTAGCGCTGGGGCTTTCCGACTGCCCGAAAGCGGCTCACCCCACCATCGGGGAAGATATTGAGCCGCAGGCAGTTGACCGCACCGACATCATTGAGTGCATCCGCTTCAAAAAAATGCTGGGCATCCATTTCGAGTTTGGATGCGGACAGCAGTTCTGGCCATTCGCCCGCCTGCTGGCTCAAGGCAGCATCATCCAGACCTTCAACCAGGGCTGCCTGAACCGAACAGCGGTCCGGGTAGTTCCCTTTGAAGTGCGCCGTATCGACCTCGATCTTTTCGATCACCCCAGGTGCGCCCAAGCGCACGAGTATCCAATCGTTTCCCGGTTCGCGGCGGCGGCGGGTTTCCCAACCATCGCCCATGTTCACCCCTCGCCCGTGGGTCAGGATCACCCAGGGGTTGCCGTAGTGCGCATCATTAAAGCCGGCAATCCGTCCGCCATTGGTGATCGCCGAAAGTTCCGCCGGGGTGTTCTCATCCATCCGGCTCCAGTCCGGCAGCGGCTCACCATAAACCCTCAGGCGCGCCACACCTCCGTCTGGAAAGATATTCAGGCGAAGGTGGGTGGCCGGGGTGTCATCTGATATCTCAAGATAATGGTGGCTATCCGGTCCAAGATCGGTGGGCCCAAGGATCTCGCGCCATTGAAGGTCTTCCGGACGAGTCCCAACCGGCGCGTCCGCGGCTTCGAGCGAGGCGCCTGGCGGATAGTTGCCGGTGAAATAACGGGTGTCGATATCCAACCCGCGGATCACTCCCCGCGTGCCCAATCTCACAATGACGTGGTCATGGCCGCCACCGCGCCGGCGACGGCTCTCCCAGCCATCCATCCACTTGCCATGATCGTCAAATTTGTCAGGGATAAATACCGGGTCGTTATCCTGAAGCATGCGCTCCATGGGAGCAAAGAAATCATCACTGCAGGAAAGCGTTTCTGCCCCGAGGCGAGATGCCGCAAGATTTACCAGGTGGCGGGCAAATGCCGGAACGTCATTGTTGTCAGTCATAACTGGTCAGGTCCTTATTTGGGCAAACACATCGTCAATGCGAAGGCGGGCGATCCGGTGCACCTGGCTCAGCGCTTCATTGAATTCCGTATCCTGGTCATGTTCCGCCCTTTGGCGAAACCGTTCAAGAATCCCTGCCCGGTCAAGACCCCGAACCGCCACAATAAACGGAAAACCAAATTTCTCTGAATAGCGGGTGTTGAGTTCTGTGAATGCACTGAACTCCTCTGGCGTGCACTGATCGAGACCCGCGCCGGCCTGCTCGGCGGACGAGGCGGCCGTGAGACCACCGGATACTGCGAGCCGCCCGGCAAGATCGGGGTGCGCCCGCAGCAGCACCCGCTGAGGCTCACGGCCTGCCTGATCCACCACCTCCCTCATGGCTGCCGACAAACCCGATGGGGTATCCGTCAGCGGGCCCAGGCCCGTATCGAATACCTGTTCGGCAATCCAAGGGGAGTGCTCATAAACACCGCCGAAGTGCTCCAAAAAGACAGCACGATCCATCGCGCTCACGCCCCCGGTCACGATGCGGTTGCCGGGTACACGGCTCGCCAGTGGCGGGCGATATCAATCCGCCGGCCATACCAGACATCATCGAAACGGCGTGTATGCTCAATGAAGCGCGCCAAAGCCGCCAATCGCCCGGGCCGCCCCGCCAATCGGCAATGCAGCCCTACCGACATCATCCTGGGGGTGTGCTCGCCCTCTGCATAAAGCACGTCAAACGCATCCCGAAGATAACTGTAGAACTGGTCGCCGCTGTTAAATCCCTGCGGCGTGGCAAAGCGCATGTCGTTGTTGTCCAGCGTATAGGGCACAACCAGATGAGACTTGCCGCTGACTTCAGTCCAGAAAGGCAGGTCATCGTTGTAGTCATCGGCGTCGTAAAGAAATCCGCCCTCTTGCACAACCAGCGCTCGGGTACGCTCACTGGTCCGGCCGGTATACCAGCCCAACGGCCGCTCGCCGGTCAGGCTGCGAATAATCTCAATGGCACGTTCCAGGTGCTCACGCTCAACGTCTTCCGGAACATCACGGTAATCAATCCAGCGGTAACCGTGCGAGCAGATCTCATGGCCTGCCGCCATTGCGGCCTCTGCCACGGCCGGGTTGCGTTCGAGCGCCATGGCCACGCCGAAAACCGTGAGGGGAATCTCATAACGCGCAAAAAGATCAAAAAGACGCCATACCCCGACCCGCGAACCATACTCATAGATCGACTCCATGCTGGGATGGCGCTGGCCAGGCCAGGGGGCAGCTCCGACGATTTCTGACAGGAAGGCCTCCGACGCCGGGTCGTCATGCAGTACGCAGTTCTCTCCCCCTTCTTCATAGTTCACAACAAACTGCACGGCGATACGGGCACCTGCCGGCCACTGCGCGGGAGGCGGCTTCCGGCCATAACCGACAAGATCTCTTGGATAGGCTTTGTCGTTGCTCATGCAGAAAAGGTTCTGAGTGATTTTCCAGGATTTGTACGACTTGAATATTAGCCGAGACTTTAATGAAGATTTCCCGGTATTATCAAATTCTCTTTGAAAGTGTTTTGGTGGGTGTCCTGGCTGACGCTGGCGGAGGGCTATGTGAGACTGGCGCGAAGCAGTCGACAAACCCGCAGATTGGGACTGCCAAAACCAAGCGGCACCTTGTTCAGCAGAGCTTCGCAAGGAGGGGATCATGGGACAACTGACCACACACGTACTGGACACTTCGACCGGTTGCCCGGGCAGCGGGATCGCCTGGACACTCTATCGGCTGGAGGACGGGCACCGTCTTCTCTGTAGCGGCATCACCAACGATGATGGCCGCAATGACGGCCCGATTCTTGCCGGTGAAGCCTTTATGGCCGGCACCTACGAGCTGCACTTTGAAGTCGGTGATTACTTTCGCCGAAATGACGTGACTCTCGGCACACCCGCCTTTTTGGATACGGTGGTCCTGCGCTTTGGCATCCAGGATCCAGGCGAGCACTATCATGTGCCGCTGCTGGTCTCGCCCTATGGCTACAGCACGTATCGGGGCAGCTGACCCGGGCTTGCCAGACCATGGCTAACGCAAGATCTGAATTCCGCTGCCTGCTTGGCCCCGAGACGATCTACCGATCCTCTTTTGATGCGCACCAGACGCTGCTGGACTTTGTCCGGCTCGACGCCCGACTCACCGGCACCAAAGAGGGCTGCGCCGAGGGAGACTGCGGCGCGTGCACGGTGCTGGTCGGCAGACTTCATGACGGGGTATTGCAATACGAGCCGGTGAATGCCTGCATCGTTCCGCTGGCGTCGGTCGACAGCACGCAGATCCTCACGGTCGAACACCTCGCAGAGCCCGAGCCTCATCCCGTACAGCAGGCGATGACGCACGAACACGGTTCACAATGTGGTTTCTGTACCCCCGGGATCGTGATGAGCCTTGTGGGCCTGCACGATGCCTGTGCCAAGGGCCAAGCCGCCACCGACCCGGACACCATCAATGACGTCCTTGCAGGAAACCTCTGTCGCTGCACCGGCTATGGGCCCATCATCTCAGCTGCCAAGAGCGCCTGCACGAAGCCCGCTCCACAGGCCTTTTTATCCCTGCAGACCCACGCCGAAAGCACGCTGCTTAAGTGGCAGGATGACGGTACTTATCTTGATCTGCACGGATCCAATGGCCGATTCGTTTTACCGAAAACGCTTGAAGACCTGTGGCGGGCCCGAAGGGCGGTACCGACTGCACAACTCATCGCGGGATCAACGGACGTCGGTCTTTGGGTAAACAAAAGCCATACCCGTTTTGAAGGTGTCATCGATCTTGGCAAGATTGATGCGCTTCGGTCTATCGAAAAAGATGACGAGGCCCTGAGGATTGGCGCAGGTGTTACCGTTGCTGAAAGTATCGCTCCGCTCTCAGAACTCGCACCTGATCTGGGTCCGCTGCTGCATCGCTTTGGCTCCCGACAGGTCCGGGCGCAGGCGACAGTCGGCGGCAATATCGCCAACGGCTCGCCGATTGGTGATCTCGCTCCGGCCCTGATTGCGCTTGACGCTTCTGTCGATCTTGCGCGCCCAAGCGGTACTCGCACCATCGCACTCGAGTCGTTTTTTATCGATTACGGCAAACAGGATATCGCGCCCGATGAAATTGTCGCGAGCGTGGGCGTGCCGCTGAAGGGACATACCCACTTTCACTGCTGGAAAATCTCCAAGCGCTTTGATCAGGACATCAGTGCCGTCTGCGGTGCCTTTGGGTTTTCGATCGAAAACGACACCATCACTTCAGCCCGTATTGCCTTTGGCGGTATGGCCGCGACCCCGCGTCGGGCGAGCCGATGTGAACAGGCTCTGGTGGGGCAGTCCATTCATGATGCGTTGCTGACCTCTGCAGGTGAGGCGCTGGCGCAGGACTTCGCTCCCATCTCCGACATGCGGGCCAGTGCGTCCTACCGCAGGCTGGCAGCGCACGGACTGTTGGAGCGTTGCCTTCGAAGCCTTGGCGGCCAAACCCTCCCCCAACTTTTTCCGGCGGCCGAAGCGCTGCAGGCGGTCGCCTATGAGTAACGCGGCCAACACGTCACCCGGAGCAGCACTTGCCCACGACAGTGCGCTCAAACACACCACGGGCGAAGCGGTTTATATTGATGACATCCCCCTTCCTGCCGGCACACTGCATCTTGCTGTCGGTGGCGCCGATACGGCCGTTGGCACCATTACCGCAGTTGAGCTTGACGCGGTCCGCGCCGCCCCGGGGGTCATCGATGTGTTCTGCGCCGCAGACATCCCGGGCGAGAATGATGTCAGCCCGTCGGGTCGAGGAGATGAACCGCTGCTTGCGTCCGGTGAGATCCGCTTTGACGGTGAACCGGTCTTTACCGTCGTCGCCAGCAGTCACCGCGCAGCGCGTGCTGCCGCCGCACTCGGTCAAGTTACGGTGCGCCCGGCCGAGCCTGTCCTGACGGTGGATGATGCACTTTCACAAAAGCGCTTTATCAGTGACGAACAGATCATGACCCGGGGCGATTGGCGTGAAGCCATGCAGGCCGCACCACACACCACCGCCGGTACCCTGTACTGTGGCGGGCAGGATCACTTTTATCTTGAAGGACAGATCTCACTCGCGGTGCCTCAGGAAGACGGCGATATGCTCGTTTACTGCTCTACCCAGCATCCAAGCGAAATCCAGCAGCACCTGGCGAAAGTTCTGAACCAACCGGCCCACGCAATCACAGTAGAAGTTCGGCGCATGGGTGGAGGCTTTGGGGGCAAGGAGAGCCAGGCCTGCCAATGGGCGGCGCTCGCTGCGGTCGCCGCGTCGCGTAACCACAAGGCCGTTAAATGCCGACTGGATCGCGACGATGACATGCGTCTGACCGGCAAACGGCATGACTTCAGAATCGACTGGCAGGTGGGTCACGATGACCAGGGAAAGATCCTTTCGGTCGACTGTAATCTCGCCTCGCGCTGCGGCTGTGCGTTAGACCTGTCTGACCCCGTCAATGACCGTGCCATGTTTCATGTCGACAACGCTTACTATTTTCCCGCCGTGAATATCCGGTCTCAGCGGACCTTCACCAACACGGTTTCCAACACCGCGTTTCGGGGTTTTGGCGGCCCCCAGGGCATGCTGGCGAGTGAACGCATTATCGAGGGCGTTGCCCGCGCCTCAGGTCTTGATCCGCTGACGGTACGCAAACGCAACTTTTACGGCGGTGCTGACCGCAACATCACGCCCTACTTCATGCAGATTGACGACTTCGTGCTGGATGAGATT
>DDZY01000047.1:0-4210 GCA_002346525.1 Proteobacteria bacterium UBA2996 | reverse complement strand
TCGAAGAACTGGAACAAAGCAGTCATTACTGGGCACGGCGCGACGCGATTCGCGAGACGAATGCAGCATATCCGCTGATGGTGAGAGGCCTTGCGCTCACGCCGGTCAAGTTCGGCATTTCCTTCACGGCCACGTGGTTCAACCAGGCAGGCGCACTCCTACACATCTATCGAGACGGCAGCGTCCATCTCAATCACGGCGGGACCGAGATGGGACAGGGCCTTTTCGTCAAGGTCGCACAGGTCGTGAGTCACGCCCTTGCGCTTCCGGTCGACAGCATCAAGGTCTCGGCGACCCGGACTGACAAGGTGCCCAACACCTCGGCAACAGCGGCATCGTCCGGTGCAGACCTCAACGCCATGGCTGCGCTGAATGCCGCCAATACCCTCAAGCGACGGTTGATCTCCTTTGCCGCCCACCATTTCGATGTGGATGCCCAAAGTGTCCAATTTGCGGACGGCGCTGTGATCGCCGGCGATCAGCAACTGCCGTTTGCCGAACTCGTTGAGCTCGCCTATCTCGCCCGCGTCCAGCTGTCTGCCACGGGCTTTTACCGGACACCCAAAATTCACTACAACCGCAAAAAAGCAAGGGGCCGGCCTTTCTACTACTTCGCCTATGGTGCGGCGGTCAGCGAAGTCATCGTCGACACACTGACGGGCGAAAGCCGCGTCACCGCCGTGGATATCCTGCACGATGCCGGAAAGTCACTGAACCCCGCGGTTGATCTGGGCCAGGTGGAAGGCGCCTTCATCCAGGGCATGGGCTGGCTCACCAACGAGGAATTATGGTGGGATGAGCGCGGCAAAATCAGAACCTACGCGCCTTCGACCTACAAAATCCCGACCTGCTCAGACAGGCCGGCAAAAATGAATATCGGGCTGTGGCCGGGGGGGGGAAACCGTGAGCCGACCGTTCACCGGTCCAAGGCTGTGGGGGAGCCTCCTCTGATGCTTGCGATTTCGGTCCACCAGGCACTTTCGGATGCCGTCTCCAGTATCAGCGGTTACCGATTTGTACCCGAGTTGAATGCGCCCGCTACTCCGGAAGCGCTGCTGCACGCAATAATTCATGAACAACAACGCGCGGGTTCATCCATCTCATGATCAGCGCCCTGCCAGGTCCTGCCGACTGGATTGATGCGGCACTTGACTGCGCCCATCGCCAGCAGCGCGGTGTGCTTGCGATGGTGACCGACGAACGTGGCTCAACCCCCAGGGACGCCGGCAGTTGGATGCTGCTCACAAAAGGGGCAATCCTTGGCACCATCGGCGGCGGCGAACTGGAGCGTACGCTCGTCGAGGCGGCAAGAGCCATGCTCGAAGGCGCGGGTAGCTGGTCCCGTGCGCCGGTACAGTGCGCGCTTGGCTCCGACATGCGCCAGTGCTGCGGCGGGGTCGTGCAGGTTCTGCTCGAGCCGATTGACTCCGGCGCGGCGCAATGGCTTGTAAAGGCCCAGCAGCAACTTGCCTTGACCGGTCATGTTCGGATCGCTTTTGACAGCGCTGACTGTGAGGTATCGCCCGTGGTGAATACTGATGACACGCTGGCCGATACTCTTTCACCCGGAATCATCACGCTGTCTTTCCAGGAAAACCGTCCGCGGCTCGCACTCTTTGGCGCAGGCCACGTCGGCCGGGCCTTGTGCACCATCGCCTCACAGTTGCCCATAAGGGTAATGGTTTTTGATGCGCGGCCGGATCAGTGTGCGCAAGTGCCTGAGGCCGCCAATCTCTTCGTTGATGAGCGCTTCGATCCTGTCGGTGGCGCACAGCAGCTTCAAAATTATGAGGCCGCGCTGGTCATGACACACAGTCACGCGCTGGATTACGACCTTTGTCGTATCCTCTTGAGACGGCCAGATCTGGTGTACACCGGCCTCATCGGCAGCGAGAGTAAATCGCGGCGCTTTCGCAAGGCCTTGAGAAAAGACGGGCTGCACGATCTGGAACTTGCCCGACTCACCAGCCCCATCGGCAAAAACGGCCCTGGCGGCAAGGAGCCCGGTGTGATTGCGCTTGGCGTTCTGAGCGAGGTGCTCCAAGTCTGTAAAACGGTTCAAGACCAGCCTCAATCTTCCGGCGCCACCGCAACACCACTTAGCAAAGTACATCATGGATAACACTAAGGATACCCACGAAGGCTATCTGCAACTCGCCGTGGAAATTGCCCGGGAGCACATGCTGGCGGGCGCAGGCGGACCCTTTGGGGCAGTGATCGTGCGTGAGAATGCGGTGATCGGCCGCGGGTGGAATCGCGTCACTTCCGATCATGACCCGACCGCCCATGCCGAGGTCAGCGCGATCCGCGATGCCTGCCGAAACGTTGGGAATTTTTGCCTGGAGGGTGCCGTGATCTACACCAGCTGCGAACCTTGTCCGATGTGCCTGAGTGCGATCTGGTGGGCACGTATCGAAACTATTTTCTTTGCCAGTGACCGCGACGATGCGGCGCGTATCGGCTTTGACGATGCGGCGTTGTATCGTGAAGTCTCCCTAGCGTTGCCCGACAGGCAGCTACCGCTGGTCAGGCATCCTCTCGCAGCAGCCGATCAGTTAATGGAAGATTGGCTCAAAAAAGAGGATAAGATCCCCTACTAAGGACGGAGGTCACTCCCCGCGCGCATCTTTGCAGTACAGGTTATCAGGCATGAACGACAACCCGCTTTTGCAGCTCAAGGGAATCGGCAAGGCATTCCCCGGCTGTATTGCAAACGACGACATTGATCTTGAAATTGCCCCCGGGGAGATTCATGCCCTGCTCGGAGAGAACGGCGCGGGCAAAAGCACGCTGGTCAAGATCATTTACGGTGTACTCCGTCCTGATCAGGGAACACTTTTTTGGCGCGGCGAGGAGATGACCATCGACAACCCGGCCAGTGCCCGATCACTCGGGATCGGCATGGTCTTCCAGCATTTTTCACTTTTCGAGTCGATGACGACGTTGGAAAACGTCGCGCTGGCACTGCCGCCGCAGGATCTCGATGAGCTCAGAGAACGCCTTGAGACCACGGCCCATGACTATGGGCTGACACTGCATCCGGACCGGCATGTCTACGACCTCTCCATGGGGGAACGCCAGCGTATCGAGATCGTCCGTTGTTTGCTGCAAAACCCGAGTCTCCTGATTCTGGATGAACCGACCTCGGTCCTCACACCTCAGGAAACGGACGTCCTCTTCGCGACGCTGCGCAAACTCGCGGGCGAGGGCCGATCCATCCTTTACATCAGCCATAAACTCGAAGAGGTGCGCTCGCTTTGTGACCGGGCCACAATTCTGCGCGGCGGTAAGCGGGTCGATGACTGTAATCCTGCCGAGGAAACTGCCCAGTCGCTTGCCGAGAAGATGATCGGCCGGCGAGTGGAGTCCGCCAAAGGCCATTCCGCACCGGCCACGTCAGAGGTGCGTCTGAAGGTCACTGGGCTTTCAGTCCGCTCTGACCAACCACATGGCACGGATATCAGTGATGTGGGTTTTTCGGTGCATGCGGGTGAGATTCTCGGAATCGCCGGCATTGCCGGAAACGGTCAAACCGAACTCATGAATACGCTCTCAGGGGAAACCGGAGCGCCGCAGGCAGGCAGTATCAAGATTCTTGAGACGGATGCCAGCCGGTTGGGGCCCATGGCCCGGCGCCAACTCGGTGCCGTTTTTGTTCCGGAGGAACGCGTCGGACAGGCAGCGGTTTCAGATCTCAGCCTGGTGCAGAACAGCTTTCTCACCTCAGCTTTTCGTATGGGCTTTGTCAGACGGGGAATCATCGACTGGCCGGGTGTCAGTCAGTACACCGAGGAGATTCTGGATAAGTTTGATGTCAAAGCGACCGGCACCGATGCGTTGGCCAGTAGTCTTTCCGGGGGAAACTTGCAGAAGTTCATTGTGGGCCGAGAGATCCTGCAGGGTCCGCAACTGTTGGTTGTATCGCAGCCCACCTGGGGCGTCGATGCCGGTGCCGCCGCGGCCATTCACGAGAAGATCCAGCAAATGATCAGCGCCGGGGCGGGTGCTCTGGTGATCTCCCAGGACCTTGACGAAATTTTTGCCCTGAGTGACCGCATAGCAGTCATCTCGCAAGGCAGGCTCTCTGCACCCCGACCCACTGGCGAGGTCACCACTGAAGAGGTGGGCCTGCTGATGGGAGCAAGCCGTCCCGGCTCGGATACGGATTCCCATGTTCACGCTTGACGCCCGGGCAACACAGTCAGCCTAT
>DDZY01000034.1 GCA_002346525.1 Proteobacteria bacterium UBA2996 | reverse complement strand
CTGAACGTGGGGGATGAAGTCACGGTTCGGGTATTAAAGTTTGACCGGGAGAGAAACCGCGTCTCTCTTGGGATGAAGCAGCTTGGCGAGGATCCGTGGGCCGACATTGCGCGTCGGTATCCCGAGAAGACCCGGATTTTTGGCAAAGTCACCAACATCACGGATTACGGTGCGTTTGTTGAGCTTGAGGAAGGGGTTGAAGGCTTGGTTCATGTTTCGGAAATGGACTGGACCAACAAAAACGTTCACCCCAATAGGGTCTGCCACTTGGGAGACGAAGTCGAAGTCATGGTGCTGGAGGTCGACTCAGAGCGGCGGAGGATTTCACTCGGGATGAAGCAGTGTACGGGTAACCCGTGGGACGAATTCGCCGCGACGCATCAGCGCAACGACAAAATTACGGGCGAGATAAAGTCCATTACGGATTTCGGCGTCTTCATCGGGTTGGAAGGGGGTATCGATGGCCTGATTCATCTGAGCGACCTGTCGTGGGAACGAGAGGGTGAAGATGCGGTCCGGGATTTTAAAAAAGGTGATCAGATCACTGCGGTCGTATTGTCGGTAGATCCGGACCGGGAGCGGATTTCTCTCGGGATTAAGCAGGCTCAGGACGATCCCTTTAACGCCTATGTCGGCGCCCACTCCAAGGGAGCGTCGGTAAAGGGAGTCATCTCCAGTGTTGATGCAAAAGGTGCTGTGGTGGAACTGGGTGAGGGGGTAGAAGGCTATCTTCGCGCAACGGAACTCTCCCGGGACTACGTAGAGGACGCCCGGTCGATATTGAATGCCGGCTCAGAGGTTGAGGCAAAGATTACCAGTATTGACCGCAAGACTCGTCGAATCACGCTTTCTGTCAAAGCGCTGGAGGCCGAGATTGAGGACAAAGCCGTTCAGCAGTACAGCGGTCAGGTGTCAGCGATGACTTCTTTGGGTGACAAACTCAAAGAGGAGCTCGACAAACAGGACGGCTGAGACTGGCGTCGGTTTCATTGGCACGGCGTGACGGAATGAAGACCATGACCAAATCCGAACTGATCGAGCGGCTTTCACAAGAGCAGCCGCACCTTCCGCCCCGTGACGTGGAATTTTCTGTTAACGCCGTACTGGACCACATGCGTCGGGCACTCGTGGCCGGAGACCGCATTGAGATTCGGGGGTTTGGCAGCATCGGTCTCAGGTACCGGATGCCCAGAACTGGAAGAAATCCCAAGACGGGCGAGGCCGTGAGTGTGCCCGGAAAATACGTGCCCCACTTCAAACCCGGTCGTTTACTCCGCGAACGCGTAAATCAGGATCGACCAGGCCATGAGGCGGATGATCCTGAATTGCCCGAGGCAGACTAGTTCGATCACGCTGCGGTTGAGGTACCGGCAAGGTCTGCGCCCCGATACGCGTCGATGCTGAAAAAACTGCTGACAATAGTCATCGTGCTTGCTGCAATCGTGGCCGGAGTCACGTTCGCGGCACGAAATCCACAAGAAGTATCCGTATCCTATTATTTCGATATCACCTGGCAGGGTCCGCTGGTTTTCGCGTTGTTGACTGCATTGGTGACAGGGTTTGTGCTAGCGGCCGCCCCGCTTTGGTTTCGTATTTTCCGATTAAAGCGAAAGCTCGCTGCGTCTTCGACGTCGCAGGGGCTTGGCGTAAAACGGTGAGATGATGGACCCAATTTGGCTTTTGCTTTTGTTGCCCCTCGCCGGTCTTTCGGGATGGGTTGCGGCTCAACGGGGCCGGTTCTCCGGGCCCAATGCTTCCGGGCCGAAGGAGATCTCCGACAGCTATGTCCGCAGCATCAACTTTCTTGCAAACGATCAGCATGACGAAGCCCTTGATGTCTTAGCCAAGGCGCTTGAAGAATACGACGAGTCTTTGGAAATTCAATTGGCCCTAGGTACCTTGTTTCGGCGTCGAGGTGAGATCGAGAAGGCAACGCAGATTCACCAAGGGTTGATCTCACGCGCGGGAATCAGTTCCGAGCAGAAAAGCCAAGTGCTCTTCGAGTTGGCGAACGACTACTTTAAAGCAGGATTGCTCGACCGGGCCGAAAACCTGCTACTGGAACTGGGTGCGAGCGAAAGCTTCCGTGAAGCTTCACTTCGCCTGCTGGTCCAGATCTATGAGAGTGAGCGGGAATGGGAGCGGGTGATCGCGGCTGCTGGGCACCTTGATACGTTGACGACGGAAGTGTGGGCGCCCCGGATCGCGCAATATCAGTGTGAACTGGCTGAACGTGCACTTAATGCCGGAGATTACGCAGCGGCGAAAGATAGAACGACTAACGCCCTGAAGTTAAACCGCAACTGTGCCCGGGCGATCATTTTACGCGGCAGACTTGAAGCCCTCTCGGGCAAGCATCGTCAGGCGGTGACGACATGGACGCGACTTTGCGCCGACCATCCGGAGATGCTCAATGAGGTCGCGCGGCTAGTACAGACGAGTGCTGAAAGCGTGGGCAAATCGGACTTGTACATCGACTTTTTGCGTCGGGCGCTCGAAAGCAGTTCTGATGAGCGCCTGCAGTTGTTGCTGGTAGATTTTCTTTCTCAAGAGGGGCGGAGCACAGAGGCGGAGGCGCATCTTGAGTCGTGGGTGGAGGAGCACGGCAGTTTATCGGGCTTGAACCGGCTGCTGGAAATACGTGCGGATAGCCGTTTGAACAGTGACTCCAGTTCAGATTACGAACTGATGCGCAACGTCGCGGGGAAGTTGTTGGCGGATCGCCCTGGCTATGAGTGTCGTTTCTGCGGATTTCAGGGTAAGTCAATGCATTGGCAGTGCCCCGGATGTCGACACTGGGATACCACCGCTCCGAGGCTGGCCACCATCAAGCTCTCCTAAACCATTGTGAACTATTTACCTTGAAGCGGCATTCAGAAAAAACGACTATTTCCCGTATCGCGGTATCCGCGATAGTTTTCTGGAAACAAGCAACTACAAGGAGAGTAGATCATGTATCAGTTAAAACTGAACCCGTTGTACGGTGCCCTGATCGCAGCGTTTTTGTCCTTTGGTCAGGCGGCCAGTGCGGAACCGGTAGATATCAATCAGGCGGACGCGGAAAGTCTGGCAGAGAATATCGTCGGGGTCGGACCTGTGCTGGCTGGAGCGATTGTCACCTACCGAGACGAGAATGGAGCATTCCATACCGTCGACGAATTGTTGCAGGTCCCGGGAATCGGTCCCAAAGTGCTGGAGAAAAACGAGGAAACGCTGTTGGTGGATGGAAAAGCCCACCAGAACTGATAGAATTCAAGCTCGGATTCGAAGAAGGGTGCCTGAGATGGCGCCCTTTCTTTTTGCCAAAAAAATGCTCTGAATTTTTGGAGTTTCCCCAGTGAAAGTAACGATCGTGGGTAGCGGTTATGTAGGTCTCGTCTCAGGGGCGTGCCTTGCCGATGTTGGAAATGACGTACTGTGCATGGACACGGATCAGTCAAAGATCGAGGGCCTAAGACAGGGTCGAATTCCGATCTATGAGCCCGGACTGGAAGACCTGGTTAGCACAAATACGGCAGAAGGGCGGCTCGACTTTACGAGCGATCTTTCTCGGGGAGTGGATTTTGGCCAGATCATATTTATTGCTGTGGGGACACCTCCCGACGAAGATGGGGCGGCCGATTTGCAACATGTTCTGGCAGTCGCAAGGGGCATAGGGGATGCGCTGACAGATTATCGGGTCATTGTGAACAAATCCACCGTTCCGGTCGGCACCGCCGAGAAAGTCCGCGCCGAGATTCAGTCTCGTCTCGATCAACGAGGTGTTGACCTTGAGTTCTCCGTTGTGTCCAACCCCGAATTTCTGAAAGAAGGCGCGGCAATCGAGGATTTTCTCAAGCCCGACCGAATTGTCGTTGGCGTAGATAATGAGCGTCCCAGGCAAAAAATGCGGGAGCTTTACGCGCCGTTCAATCGAAGTCATGACCGATTGCTGTTTATGGATCTGTCTTCGGCAGAGCTCACCAAGTATGCAGCGAATGCAATGCTGGCAACGAAGATTTCATTCATGAATGAATTGGCGAATATCTCGGAATGCGTCGGGGCCGATATAGAGACAGTCCGGCTGGGGATCGGTTCAGATCCGCGCATCGGCTACCATTTTATCTATCCCGGCTGCGGCTATGGGGGCTCGTGTTTTCCAAAAGATGTCCAGGCTCTCGCGAGAACGGCGCAGAGTAGCGGTTGGGAGCCAAAAATTCTGGACGCGGTCGAGGCGGTTAACCAGAGTCAGAAACTCAGCCTTGTTGAGAAGGTGGTTTCACGATTTGGGGAAAATCTGAACGGCCGCCATTTTGCAGTGTGGGGTCTAGCTTTCAAGCCCAATACGGATGACATGCGTGAGGCGCCGAGCGCGGTCATCATCAGGGAGCTTTGCAACCGAGGGGCAACCGTCAGCGCGTTTGATCCAGTGGCAGTCGACGAAGCGAAGAAGGTGTTTTCTGAAGATGACCGTGTGACCTTTGAGGCAGAACGCTACCGGGTGCTGGACGATGCCGATGCGCTCATTCTCGTGACTGAGTGGAAAGCGTTTCGTAGCCCAGATTTTTCCCGTATTCGTAAAGCGCTTCGCAGCGCAATTATTTTTGACGGTCGCAATGTATTTGATCCGGAACTGGTGAGGGAACATGGCCTTGATTACTACAGTATTGGCCGACGCCCCATTCTCGCAGGGTAGGGAAAATGTCGAATGTGGATGACGACTTTTTGAGCCGGCTCCGTGCCAAGCGCGTCCTGGTGGTGGGCGACACGATGCTCGATCGTTATTGGATTGGTGATGTGACACGTGTATCCCCCGAGGCGCCGGTGCCAATTGTGAATATCGGAGAGGTTAAAGAATGTGCGGGAGGCGCCGGCAATGTAGCGGCAAACATCGCTTCTCTTGGGGCCAACTGTGAATTAGTGTCATTTATTGGCGATGACGATGCGGGACGTCGTTTAAGTGAGTTGTTAGCGAATGCGGGGGTGGATCGGCACTTTCACATCGACCCGCAGGGCCGTACCACTGAGAAACTCAGGATCGTGTCCCGAAACCAGCAACTCCTTCGGGCGGATTTCGAGTCGCGCCCGTCGGCCCAGTTGCTCGAGCAAAGCGTCGACGATTACCGGGAGATCAGTCAGAACGTTGACTCGATCGTTATTTCAGACTATGGCAAGGGTGGGCTGGCGTATATCGAACAGATGATCCAGGTCGCGAAGGACCGCGAGACTCCGGTTATTGTGGATCCCAAAGGAGCCGATTACGAACGCTACCGGGGCGCCACTTTGGTTACGCCGAACCGTGATGAGTTTGCTTTGGCCACCGGCATTACAACCGATCATCCGGGGTTCTCAGACACGGCGCAGGATCTGGTTCATCAAGCGGATCTCACAGGTCTGTTGGTCACTCGAGGGGATGAGGGAATGACGCTCTTTCTCGCATCAGGGGAAATCATCCATCAGGACGCAACTGCCCGGGAAGTGTTTGATGTGAGTGGAGCAGGCGATACAGTGGTTGCGGTAATTTCTGTGGGTATGGCTGCAGGCCTCGCTTGGGCTGACTGCATCAAGTGGGCCACTCTCGGCGCCAGTGCCGTCGTGGGCAGGTTTGGCACGAGTGTGGTGCGCCAGTCGGATTTGATGCCCGCGGGAAAAGGGGAGTGATTCAGGATGATCGTCGTCACCGGAGGGGCCGGGTTTATTGGATCGAACTTGATTGCGGCGCTGAACTCGCTGGATCGCGCCGACATCATTCTGGTAGATGATCTCTCGGATGCGGGGAAAATTCAAAATATCAGTGACCTTGCTATTGCGGATTATCTCGATAAGGATGATTTCCGAAAACGGATCGTGGAATCAGGGCTGCCTGGAAATGTAAGCGCAGTATTTCATCAGGGGGCCTGCTCCGATACGATGGCGAGCGATGGTCGATATGTCATGGAGGTCAACTACGAATATTCGAAGGTCCTGCTCGACGCATGCATCGAGAAGGGTGTATCCCTGATCTATGCTTCGTCGGCATCCGTTTACGGTTCCGACGGCCCGTTTGACGAAGAAATCGAAAACGAACATCCATTGAATGCTTATGCCTATTCGAAAAAGCTATTCGATCGCTACGCGTTTGCAGGCGGCCGGAGCCCTTCATCCCAGATTGTGGGGCTAAGATATTTCAACGTATATGGTCCCCGCGAGGCTCATAAAGGCCACATGGCCTCTGTCGCCTGGCACCTGACGTATCAATACTTCGAGACGGGCTCCGTCCGGTTGTTTGAGGGTTCTGGCGGCTATCAAGCGGGTGAACAAAGGCGTGACTTCATCCACGTGGATGACGTTATTGAGGCAAATCTGTTTTTCTTTAATAATCCTGAAAAAAGCGGAATCTTCAATGTCGGTACAGGAAGGGCCCAAAGTTTCAATGATGTCGCCTTAGCGGTCATCAACGCCTGCCGAAAAATCGATGGTGAGCCCCGCCTGTTGCTTGAAGACGCTTGCCGCGATGGACTATTAAGTTACTTCCCAATGCCCGAAGCGCTGCAGGGGAAGTACCAGAGTTTTACCGAAGCCAATATTGATCGCCTGAAAGCAGCCGGTTTTTCGAATGCCTGCCATGACGTTGAAGAAGGAGTAGACCGATATGCAAGCGGTCTGTATTCCGCGCTTAAGCGGGGGGTCCAGGATTGATTGTGTCCGCATCTACCTCGATGCCAGCCCAGATGCTTCCGGAGCCTAATCAGTGCTGCGTCATGGTGACCGGCGGGGCTGGATTCATCGGCTCGGCTGTGATTCGTCAATTGATCGCTGATCAATATGCAGCGATTATCAACGTTGATGTCCTGACTTACGCGGGAAACGAGTCAACCCTGACCAAGGAGTCGGCCTATCCGGGATACCGGCATGAGAGAACCGATATCCGTGACGCGGGCGCGATCCGGGAGTTACTGGATTGTTATCACCCCGATGCAATTATGCATTTGGCCGCGGAGTCCCACGTGGATCGGTCCATCGACGGTCCAGGCGACTTCATCAACACAAATATCCATGGCACCTATAATCTTCTTGAAGCGGTCCGGGCAGAAGATGAAAGGCGCGCAACTGAATCGGATGCTCCAGCCGCTAGGATCCGCTTTCATCATATTTCTACGGATGAGGTCTTTGGTTCCCTTGGGGCGACCGGTCTCTTTCATGAGGATTCGTCCTATCAGCCGAATTCGCCGTATTCAGCGAGCAAGGCGGCCTCTGACCACTTGGTTCGTGCCTGGGGGGAAACGTTTGGGATCAATGCCGTAGTGTCCAACTGTTCAAACAATTACGGGCCGTATCAATACCCCGAGAAGCTGATCCCCGTGGTAATCCATCAGGCCATGGCAGGAAACCCGATTCCTGTTTACGGAAAGGGGGACAATATTCGCGATTGGCTCTTTGTCGATGACCACGCCAGGGCGCTCGTCATGGTCATGAGTCGAGGTCAATCGGGACGGACTTATAACATCGGGGGCGACGCCGAGAGAACGAATCTCGAAGTGGTGGAGACGATCTGTCGCGAATTGGATGAGATTTCGCCTCGTACGGAAGGACGATATTCAGATCTGATCACCTTTGTTAAAGACCGGCCAGGCCACGATTTCCGATATGCGATCGATGCTTCGCGGATCAAAAATGAGCTAGGGTGGCAACCCCAAGAGCGGTTTGAAACCGGGATTCAACGCACAATCGAGTGGTACCTGAATAATCAGCAATGGGTCGAGGAAGTCGGAGGCAAACAGTCGTCATCGATACGTTTGGGCCTTGGAGGACCAAGATGAGAGGGCTGATTCTGGCGGGCGGAGCGGGAACCCGGTTGGCGCCGGTAACACAGGTGGTCTCCAAACAGCTTTTGCCGGTCTACGATAAGCCTATGATCTACTACCCGCTTAGCGTCCTGATGTTGGCGGGTATCCGGGACATCATGTTGATTTCTACGCCGCAAGATATACCGCGGTTTCAGGAGCTGCTGGGAACCGGAGAGCAATGGGGCCTGAACCTCGCCTATGCGGTTCAACCTTCTCCGGACGGCCTCGCACAGGCGCTGATCATCGGCTCTGAATTTGTCGGGAACGGGCCTTGTTCACTTATTCTCGGAGATAACATTTTTCACGGCGACCAATTATCCGACGCTGTTAGGCGTGCCGCCGCGCTAAAGGCCGGAGCGACTGTATTTGCCTATCTTGTAAATGATCCCGAGCGTTACGGAGTGGTGAGCTTCGACGAGAAGGGCAGGGCGCAAACCCTTGAAGAAAAACCGCAGAAACCGCGTTCCCGATATGCGGTAACGGGCCTGTATTTTTACGATCAGAACGCCGCTGACTATGCGCGATCGCTAAAACCGTCGGATCGCGGTGAACTGGAAATCACCGACCTTAACCGGGTTTATCTCGAGCAAGGCAGTCTCAACGTCGAGTTGCTGGGACGGGGGACCGCCTGGCTTGATACCGGTACCCACGAGTCTCTGCTGCAGGCTTCGGTGTTTATCGAGACGCTCGAAACGCGCCAGGGAATGAAGATCTGTTGTCCCGAGGAGATCGCATTTCGCATGGACTACATCGGGATCGAAGATCTCGCAGAGCTTGCCTCAAATCTAGGCAAGAGCACGTATGGAAAGTATCTTCGTGAGTTGGTGACGGAGTATCAGTCGGGCGACTCGTGAGGCCTCATTAGAACAGTGCAGAGAGAGCTTTTGCGATCAACTACCACGCGCTATCGCGCGGATCTGCTCTATATTGCCGGGAGCCTTATCGAACACCGCTTTGTCATTGGCCAGCTCACAAAGCGGGCGATTTTGGGGCGATACCGCGGGACAGTGCTAGGGCTGTTATGGTCTTTAGTAACGCCGCTTCTGTTGCTTGCTGTCTATACATTCGTTTTTGGCACGATCCTCCAGGTTCGGTGGGTTTCGCAGAGTGGCGGCAATGCGGAATTTGCAGCTATCCTGTTTTCCGGTATGTTGGTACACGGCATCCTGGCGGAGTGCCTCACACAGGCGTCAACCCTGATTGTCTCTAACCCACAATACGTAAAAAAAGTTGTCTTCCCCTTGGAGGCGTTGCCCTGGGTCACCGTGATCAGCGCGTTCTTTCAGGGTGTTATCAGCACGGGAATCCTTCTGGCGTATCTCTTTTTTGTCGAGGGGAGTATTCCCTGGACAGCGGCACTTTTCCCGATTCCGTTGTTTATTCTTGCCTTCGTCTGTATCGCCGTCGGGTGGCTTATTTCGGCGACGGCGGTGTACCTCAAGGATATCGCACAGATGATGGGCCTGCTCAGCACGGTGCTTTTTTTCATGGCGCCCATCCTTTACCCTAAGACCGCGTTGCCTGCTGAATTTCAAAATCTGCTCTACCTTAATCCTCTTACCTATATCATCGAGCAGTTTAGGGCGGTCGTGTTGTGGGGTGAACTCCCCAACTGGAATGGATTAGGCCTGTATGGGGTTGCTTCAGTAGGGGTCGCGTGGGTTTCGCTCGCCTGGTTCCAAAAAACGCGAAGAGGATTTGCCGATGTCCTCTGAGTCTTCAATCAGCGTGACGGGGCTCGGAAAGGATTACCGAATTTACGGCAGGCCGATCGACCGGATTCGCGAGATGTATTCGGTGCGTAGGCGAACCTACCACTCGGTCTTTACGGCATTGGATGACGTCAGCTTTGATGTCGCACCCGGAGAGACGGTGGGCATTATCGGCCCGAACGGTTCCGGAAAGTCCACCCTGCTTGAAATGGTATGCGGCACGCTCACGCCAACTCGGGGCACAGTAGCGGTGAGCGGCAGGTTGGCTGCGCTGTTGGAGCTCGGCGCAGGATTTAATCCCGCATTTTCTGGTCGGGAGAATGTTTATTTGAATGCAGCCCTGTTGGGAATTTCTAGAGAAGAGGTTGAGGATCGTTTCCAGGATATCGTCGAGTTTGCGGGGATAGGAGAGTTTGTTGAGCATCCGGTGAGCACCTACTCCAGCGGGATGTATGTCCGACTTGCTTTTGCGACCGCTGTGAATGCAGACCCAGACATTCTGATCGTCGACGAAGCTCTCGCCGTGGGTGATATTCGATTTCAACGAAAGTGTTTTCGGCGTTTTCAGGAGATGCAAAAAGCAGGAAAAACGATACTCTTTGTTACCCATTCGGTGGAGCTTGTTCAGGCTCACTGCTCGCGCGCGATCTATTTGAAGTCTGGAGCCATTTGGTCGAAAGGCGAGCCCAAAACTGTGATTCAGGATTATTTGGAAGATCTTTTTGGATCGGAGCGTTCAGTTCCAACTCAAACTCAGTTGATGGAATCAGCGGCTTCGCCTCCATCAGAAGCTATGAAAGAAGACAGGGCCGGGATCGGCGGGGAGATTGGCGCATCTTTAGAAAAAGCGCCAAGCGCCGTGAGCGCTAATTTGCCACTGGATCTTTGTCCAACCCGGCCGCTTTACAATCCGAATGAGTATCGCTGGGGCGATCAGCGGGTCGCTATCTTTGACTACGCTCTCCATGGGGAGAATGGCCCTATCCGAGGCGGATTTGAACGGGGACAAAAAGTGGGTCTTGATCTCTCCGTGTTCTTTGCTGAAAACGTCGAGGATCTGATCATCGGATTCACGATGAAAACCGTTGATGGTCGAACTGTTTTTGGAGCGAATACCCGAGAAAGAAGCATCGAGGTGCCAAGTCTCGAGGCAGGCTGTAAGGTCCTCGTGCGGTTCGACTTTATTTGCGCTCTCATTCCCGGGGAGTACTTTCTCTCGATCGGTATCGCCCAGGATGATCCCACTCGCGACAATATCGCCGTAGATCGAAGGTATGATCTTATCTATATGCCGGTCCGCGGAGCGCCGGGCGACTTCGGTGTAGCAGACCTGGGTCTCTCGATTGCCTTTCCCAGTCATGAGTGATGCCTCTAATAATTCTGGTACTCCATTGAATTCCGGCATCCTCCCTGAGGAGTTCCGTCGGGCTATTAACCGGTTTCCTGATTTGGCGTGGGATACTGAGGAGTCTCAATCCCTAGGTTCGGTGGGTGACGGTCTGCCGAACCTCCGGCTGGAATCAATTGGGGTCTCTAACCTGTTGCGGTTGCCCGAGCGGCCGTCAGTACTTCTTTGGGATTGGAACGGGCTTGCGATGGCACGCCATCTTCAGGACAAAGGAAGTCAAGTCCGAATCCGCGATCCGAGGGCCGAATATCAGGAAGTGGCACGTTTGCTGTGCGGGGAAGATTGCATCCATTCCGGAGACGATATCGACTCAGACTGTGCGGTTCCTGACCTTCTTTTCGTTGGCACCGAGCCTGAAGATTCACACGATCTTCCAGAAGCGTTAACGCGGATTGCAGGGAACACGCTAGAGCAAGGCGGAGCAGTTATGGTGGCTCAGCCCAACTTGTCGCCTCACTCGTTAACGTCGATTCTCCGCGACAGCAGTCCTGACGGCGACCCATTGTGTGGAGAGTGTATTTTAGCGCTCCCGGATTTTCATGCTCCAAAACTGTTGATTCGGAAAAACTTTCTTTTTGAAAATGCGGGAGCGTGGAAGCATCTCGCCAGTTATGTCGATGAGCTTGGAGCGCCACGTTTCCCCGGCTCTGTTCCCAATAGGCATGTCTGGTCAATCTTTGAAGAAACTCGAAAATTTCCTCTGCGGGATGTTCCGAAATACCAGGTGTTCTGGCGTCGCGACAAAGCAGAACGCGACCCGGTAAAGGTCGATTTTATTCATCAGGCGATTGGCGCGCGTGCGCGGCAGTATTGGACGGAAACATCCAAGCCGCGAGATGAAACGACCGTTAAGCGGCGACCCATACTTGAAATAGAGAATCTAGCTAACGGGAAGAAGGAGGATCAGAAAGATATTGAGCACGTGTTGAATCGGGAAGACTATCAAACCGGTGCAACCTTGGATGAGTTATGGTTGGATGCTCTCCGGCTAAACGACTTTGGACGATTCAAAGATCTAGCGCAACAGTTTCTCGAATTTCTTAAGACGATTACAAAGGATCAGACAACGGTATGGGTCGACCTGCTTCCCGATAATGTTCTGGTAGATGACGACAACTTCATTCCCATAGACCAGGAGTGGCGTTGCCCGGCCGAACTCCTTAGCGTAGACGCAATGTATGGTCGTGCGCTGATCTACTTCTTAAGTCGAAGTGCTCTTGCGTTGGACAGATTACCTTCAGCTAGACGGTGGGGCGCCACTCATTATGACTTTTTAATTGGCGCATGTCAGGAAGTCGGGATTGCGCCAGGGCCTGTCGTAACTGCAGTCGGGTGTTTTGAGAGAAAATTTCGGGGTGAGACACTACGAGCGTTCGGTGTCATCGAGATAGCAAGCTTACTTAAACGTCGGTTTGGTGATCAGGATGTAGTTGAATTGGTCGGGTCGCTCGGGCAAGGTGAAGGCTTAGAGAGACCTCATGTTGTGATCCCGTTTCCCAATAGCTTCAGCAGATCTGGCTGCCGGTTCCAATTCCGATTTGGTGATTGCCCGGGGATTCCCGAAACACTCGATCTAATTTTTCCGTCATGGCTGGGCATGCCCCGAATCGGTATTGGAAAAATGACGAGCGCTGACAGTACTTACGTCTTTGGGGTAAGGGATATTAAGGATATTGATGTTGAGGCCCTCGCCCACATCCCCGGTAGGCTTCCCTCCGATCAGGCGAGGGGAGTACGAGTCTCAATTAAATCCCGTCTGGCCGTTCCTTCGCCCGATTCTGCTTACGATTTCGATCTTCAAATTGTATGGCCCGAGATGGTCTTTGGGCCTGAGGCAGAAGAGAGATTGGTTCACCGTCTATGGGGAAAAGAGGTAATGCTCGACGAGGCCCGGGATCGTGTGTTGGAGCTCCAATCGGAACTTGCGCAAAGTGAAAAAAAGCATGGTCTTGAACACGCGGAACTCGAACTTCTAAAGTCCTCGAAGGCCTGGAGGGCTGCAGAGGTCCTTCGTAAAGTGCTTTTCGGATGGAGAAAATCACGGGACGAGGCGCGGAACCTTAGCGCGATTGAACAACTCTCGCAGAAGCCGCAACCTCCGACGGAACGGTTTAGAGACCTGACAGCATCTGAAAGACAAAAAGTCGTTTCGGGCGATAGGAGTCTTGCCGGAGGGCCTTTGATCTCGGTAGTGATTCCCGTTCACAACACGCCGAAGGCCTGGTTGGCGGATGCCGTTAATTCAGTCCGCGGGCAGACCTACCCCCATTGGCACTTAGTCTTGGTTGATGACGGTTCGACCAATGTAGGCACGCGGGAATTTCTGGATAAATTGGATGACCCACGGGTCACAAAGATTCATCTCACCCGAAGTGCGGGAATCTCAGTAGCCACCCAGATGGCGGTTGACGGCTCGCACGGTGAATATGTCGCGCTGATGGATCATGACGACATGCTGGCGCCAAGCGCGCTTCAGAAGGTGGCTAAGAAGATCACGGATCATAACGCTGACGTTGTCTATACCGATGAAACCACATTCAGCGATAGGACAGAGCAAAAGCACGACGGCTATTTTGGTCTCCCGCATCTGAAGCCGGATTATTCGCCGGATCTGTTGCTATGCCACAACTACATTACGCATTTGTTGGTTATCAAGAAGGGGCTGATCCATCAGGTCGGCGGATTTCGGCCTGAATTCGACGGGGCGCAGGACTTTGATCTGCTTTTGCGGGTGACAGAGCAAACAGACCGGATTTTTCACATCTCCGAGCCACTATACCACTGGCGGCAGTCGGTTCAGTCTACAAGCCTCGATACGGGGGTGAAGCCATCGGCGCACATCCGTGGTGGCCAGGCAGTTACAGAAGCGTTGGAGCGTCGCGGGATTCAGGGGGAAGTGTTGACTGCTAACGGACCACATTTTTTTCGTGTCCGTCGAGCAATTCTTGATCAGCCCCCGGTAGAGATCGTCATACCGTTTCGCGACCAACCCCTCATGCTCCGCAAGTGTATCGGTACGTTATTGGAAAATACTCGTTATCCACAATACCGAATTCTGGGTGTGGACAATGGGAGCGTAGAGACACTGACGCACGAACTGATTTCGCAATTTGAGTCAGAGACCGAAAATGTGCGTTTTGTGAGACTAGACGTCCCTTTTAATTTTTCCCAAATTGTCAATTTCGGCGTGCAGAATTCTGAGGGCGTCCATTTGGTGCTCATGAATAACGATATCGAGGTCATCAATAGCGATTGGCTCGAGGCGATGCTTGAGCATTCTCAACGCCCGGAGGTTGGCGCTGTAGGGGCCAAACTTTACTATCCGGACGATAGTATTCAACATGCGGGGATCGCTATCGGAATCGGCGACTATGCAGGACATCCCCATAAGCACGAGGACGGCGGAGATCCCGGATATTTGAACAGGCTCCACAATATTCAAAACGTATCGGCCGTAACGGGGGCAATGATGATGGTGAAGCGCGAGCTATACAACGCCGTCGAGGGATTTGACGAGGATGTGTTCAAGATTGCCTGCAACGATGTGGATTTCTGTCTCCGATTGCGAAGCCAGGGACTGTTGAATATCTTTACCCCGTATGCCAAGGCCTATCACCACGAATCGGTCAGTCGCGGTTATGAAGACACGCCAGAAAAGAAGGCCCGGTTTGAAAGAGAAGTCGAGGCATTTAGAAATCGGCATAGTGAGGTCCTATCCCAAGGCGACCCGTATTACAATCGGCAATTCCGCTTGGATACGGAAGAAGTTTTGGCCCGTGCCTGGAGCGAGGCATAGGGAATTACCCGGTCGAGCTCCCTACTATCAAAAGCAAAAGAAGAAAATCATGGCAACGACTGCGGTATCAGTAATCCTTCCTGTTTTTAATGAGGGGGACAACCTGGAACCACTGACCAAGGATATTCTGGCGGCTCTCGAAGAAACCAGGAAATCCTATGAGATCATCTTCATAGATGATGGAAGCACAGACCGGTCCCTCGAGGTGCTGACAGGGCTGCAAGGAACCTATCCGTCAATCGTTGTGATTGAGTTTCGGCGAAATTTCGGGCAAACCGCGGCACTTGCGGCAGGCCTTCGCGCTGCCGAGGGACAAATCGTGGTGACGATGGATGCGGACCGGCAGAACGATCCAAGGGATATCGGCATGCTGCTTCGGGAAATAGATCGGGGAATGGATCTTGTCTGTGGGTGGCGGCATGAGCGCAAAGATGGATTGTGGCTCCGATTGCTCCCATCGCGCGCAGCTAACTGGCTGATTTCCACCACCACGGACGTCAAGCTCCACGACTATGGTTGTACGCTAAAGGCAATGCGTAGAGACGTGGCCAAGAACCTTCGCCTTTATGGAGAAATGCATCGTTTCATACCGGCGATTGCGAGTTGGTATGGTGTTCGCATGAGTGAAGTCAAGGTACGGCACCATCCACGAACCGCCGGCGTGTCCAAGTACGGCTTATCGCGTACATTCCGAGTACTACTTGATTTGCTGACCGTGAAGTTCCTGATGGGCTATTCTGCGCGGCCGATCCAGTTTTTTGGCAGTATTGGGCTGGGGTGTACCGTCGCCGGCGGTGGTGTCCTGGGCTGGCTTTTCTTTGAACGGATATTTCTCGGGATCGCACTTGCTGGCCGACCTGCTGTTCTGGCCGGCATTGTCCTGACGCTGGTAGGACTTCAATTTGTTACTGTGGGGCTTCTTGCTGAGCTTCAGGCTCGGACCTATCATGAGTCCCAGGACAAGCCGATCTACGAAATTCGCCATACCTACCGAGGCCGGGAATCCTAACGCTAGAGGGAAATCCTCGATGACTGAAGATCGGGCCGTGTAGCGCGGGTATATCTCCGTGTCCAGTATCTCGATAGTTATTGTAAATTTCAATTCAGGCGCTTTTCTGGAGGCGGCTATCGATTCTCTGCGTCGTTTAACGCCGAGTTCCGAACTGATTGTTATCGATAACGCCTCTTCGGATTCTAGCGTGGACTTTCTCAAACCCCATCGCGGTTTGATCTTTGTGAAATTAGACGAAAATTACGGCTTTGGTGCCGCGTCGAATATTGGAGCGGCCAAGGCGACCAATGACCTTATATTGTTCCTAAACCCCGATGCGTTCCTGCCTGAGGGAACTCTTCGGAAGATGACAGAGTATTTGGCTGCTCACCCCGAGAGCGGGCTCTGCGGGGCGTTGCTGCTCGACCTTCAAGGGCGCGAGCAAGCAGGAAGCAGGCGTTATGATCCGACATTGCTTCGATCCTGCGGCAAGGTGGCTCGATCGATCAGTCCGTTTCCGATACTGCCGACTTTTGATCGACACGACGAAGCGCTTCCTGAAACGTCCGTTCATGTTGATGCGATTTCAGGCGCGTGCATGATGGTTCGGCGGCAGGTGCATGAGCAAATCGGCGGATTTGATGAAGGATATTTTCTGCACTTTGAAGATCTTGACTATTGCAGACGCGCGCGTGAGCAAGGTTGGAACATCGGGTTTGTTCCCGACGCACCCGTTTTTCATTATCAAGGAGGGTCAGGAGTAACAACAGAAATCTCGCTGCTACGACATAAAGAGCAGGGACTTCGGCGTTATCTGGATAAATTCGGTGCTCAGGGGGCCCTACCCCACGCCATTAGATCCTTTATATTGAGTCTCCTTGTTGTAATCGGGAGACTCTTGGTTTCTGCCGCAAGCAACCGTCGTAAACAACATCCATGGCAACCGAGCCGACGGATCGATAGTTCAGCGATCAAAATTGGGCAAACGCTGACTGGACAGGAACCAGCGGTGCTGGTTTTTGGCGCGAGGAGTGATGTGGGCGATGCGGTTAACGCCCGCCTAAATGCCCGTGGCCTCCGCACGGTCAGCGTGACTCGACATCCCGACGCAGTAAGGACATCCCCGCTTGCGAGCACGATTCATCCGGAGATGGTGGTTCGCAACTATATCGGCGCGGGTTTGAATGCGGTTGCCGTTGTGAGCCTTTGTCCAATTTGGGAACTGTCTGTTTATGAAAAATTCCTAGGATCGTTTCTGGGGAATCGAACACCCTGGATCGTCTTGAGTTCCACCAGTGCGGTTACCAAAATGGAGTCGAATGGGGAACGTGCCCCAGGTATAGCCTCCAGACTCCGACAGGGGGAAGAGTGGCTCGCACGATTCCGGTCCGGCGCTTCGCAGGCAACCATCGTTCTGCGGCCGACACTTATTTACGGAGGCGTGAGGAATAGAAATATAAATAAAATCAAAGCAATAGCAAGGTATTCGAGAATCCGCTTGGATCTCGAATTCGCAGAAGGCCGAAGGCAGCCTATTCATTGCGATGACATCGCGGAGTGGACAACGGCCTTGTTGAGCCGGGCGTTAGCTGAGTCAGGAAAGGCCCGTCCGGCAAACACCAAATCTCCGGTGACCCTAGTTGAATTGAGTGGGGGCGAAACTGTGTCCTTTGTGGAAATGGTAAACCGCACACAAGCAGCCGCTTGTGTGGGTGGAGTCAAACTGCGGTGCAGCCGTAGAAGTGTCCGTTTCCTCTTTTCCTTGGTGAACTGGGTGCCCTGGTTCAATGAAGTGCCCAAGGATTTTGTGAGTCGCCTCGAGAAGGATTTTCTGTTTTCGAACAACAAGGCGCTTGCACTCCAACCCCAGTCGTTGAGACGGTTTTACCCATAGACTAGATCGGCGAAGAAGATAAATCGTAACCAATGTCAGGTGGAATCTATTTAATTATTCTCCTTGGGAGCGGGGTGACGACGGGCTTAGTCTTGGAGTGGTTCCTGAGGACGGACAGCGTCCTCCTGAGCAAGGATGAGCCTTCCTCTAGGGGTCTTCATGACCACGTGGTGCCAAGGGGTGGTGGCTTAGCCATCTTTGGTTGTGTAGCAGTAGCGGGCGTTATGGTGCATCTACTGCAGGGTACTAAAAACGTCGATCTAGATCTTCTTGCAATCGTATCTCTGACCGGGATTGGTGTAATGGGGTTTCTCGATGATCGATTCAATCTCGGTGTTGGTCTGCGTCTGATAGCGGGTCTAACCTTAACAACCCTTCTCGCCGTTGGATCGATCGGGGATCAATCGATCGTGGTGTTTGGGCAGGCCTTTGACTGGTCGTTCGGCGTCGTTCTTCTTGCAGGCGCTATTGGGCTTTTCTGGCTTATGAATCTGTTCAACTTCATGGACGGAGCAGACGGGGTTGCAGGTGTTCAGAGTCTTATAGCGAGCGGTGCGCTTGCAATCTGGTTTGCGGGGTCGGGTCAAGAGTTTCTAGCTCTATTGAACGTAGGGCTCGCTGGGGCATGCCTGGGCTTTTTGTGGTTCAACTGGGCCCCCGCGCGGGTTTTTCTGGGGGACGTCGGAAGCCTCGTTTTGGGCGCCTGGTTTGGCGTAATGAGCTTGATCGGGGTGAGTCAATCTGGGCTTCCGATTGAGGCGTTCTTGATTCTTCTCGGCGTATTTGTATTTGATGCGACTCTTACGCTGGTTCATAGACTGCTGAAAAGAAAGCGAATTACCCAGGCACACCGTGAACATCTCTATCAAAAACTGATTCTGGCGGGCTGGGGCCATGGGAAGGTCGCTGTGCTGATAGGGACAATGGCCTTCGTTGCAGCCGTTCTGGCCACTCTGGTGGTTTGGAATCCCGGCCACGGACTATGGTTCTTTCTTGTGGCGCTTGTTATGCTTCTTGGGTACGCAAGACTCGCGATTCGCGTGAGTACAAAGATCTCTAGAAGGGCAGCGAATTAACACTGGTATGGAGCGATCCTGGGTAGATCGGGTGAAAGCCGCGGTCCGATACCTTTTCGGCCGGTGGCCGGTATTGGCGCACGATGCGGCTGCTGCATCTGTCGCCTGGTTGGGGGCGTACTGGTTCCGGTTCAACCTTGACCAGATTCCGGACGTGTTCCTGGATCAGGCTTTCGCAGTGCTTCCACTGGTCGTTTTTTGGCATCTGGTGTTTTTTGTGGTTTTCGGTGTCCATCGGGGTGCATGGCGCTTCACGTCTACACACGACCTTTCGGTGATTTTGAAATCCGTGGTCGTTGGGACCGCGGTGGTTGCCTTCTCCATCTTTCTTGCGACCCGACTTGTTGCGGTACCGAGGTCCGTTTTCCCGCTTCATGGCGTTTTCCTCGTGGGGTTTTTGATAGGAAGCAGGATTCTTTATCGACTTTTCCGTGACCGTCAGGTGAGCCAGGGCGAAGGCAAACGTGTGTTGATTGTGGGGGCAGGGGCTGCCGGGGACATGCTCCTGAAGGACCTTGGACGCAATCAGGAGATCCATTATGACGTCGTGGGCTTCATCGACGACGATCAGACTAAGAAAGGACGGGAGATCCAAGGTGTTCGCGTATTAGATCGTTGTGCGGCGATTCCACAGTTAGCGCGACTCTTGCGGGTTGAACTGATCCTGATCGCGGTCCCGAGCGCGAATGCAGAAGAAATGCGTGCGATTGTCGACTACTGTGAGCGGGCAAAGACGCCGTTTAGGACGTTGCCCAAGGTTCAGGATATCCTTGACGGCACGGCATCCAGCGCAGATCTTCGTTCGGTAGAGCTGGACGATCTGCTTGGTCGCGATCCTGTCAACCTCGACTGGCAAGCAATGGCGGAGATGATTAAAGGCCGCCGAGTGTTGATTACCGGGGGAGCAGGGTCAATTGGGAGTGAATTATGCCGGCAGGTGGCTCGGCTTGAGCCCGAGGAGATTACGCTTTTCGAGCAGAACGAATTCAGCCTGTACTCGTTGGCTCTGGAACTTGAGGAACAGTTTCCTGATGTTCGCTTCCGGCGCTTGTTGGGGGACGTCTGCGATCCAGAGGCCGTGCAGTTTCACTTTTCCCAATATAGGCCCCAGATTGTTTTTCATGCGGCTGCATACAAACATGTTCCGATGCTGCAGACCCAACTCCGGGAGACGATACGAAACAATGCCGTAGGCACTATCGTGACGGC
>DDZY01000147.1:9528-10245 GCA_002346525.1 Proteobacteria bacterium UBA2996 | reverse complement strand
CGCCAGTCCGCTAAATTCATGCACCTTTACCGATCATTACAGGAACCAGCGCAATTACGCGCGGGTGCCCAAGACCGACTGAACCTCTCGAATCGCCCGCTCACCCGTCATGCGGGCGCCATGACAAGTACAGAAATGATCCGTTGACGTTGCCTCTCCACAAAAGAACAGCCGGTCTGCCAACGGTTGTGCCAGTACCGATCTCTGATGAAATTGGCCTGGCATGCTGGTTGAATAGGCGCCCCTAACAAACGGATTTCCTCGCCAGGCAGACTGGCGATCCGACTTCACTTTGGAGCGAACGTCATTCCCGAACACATAACACAAGGCATCCATCACGGCCTCTCGTGACGCCTCCGTCCCGGCCCGCTCAAGCCAATCCGCGTGCCTCCCGGCGACAATCCCGATAGCACAGTTAAATCCATACGCACCCAGACTGATCTGGATGGGTGGATGCCCGGTTCGCTCGACGACAACCCGCTCTGCAATATCATCAGGAAACACCCCTCGATCTATCTCGAGACGAATCCGGTTGTAGTTCCCAAGCGGAAGAGCCCAAATGGCATCTTGCTTCTCGGTTGGCAACTCCGGCACAAACCGGATCTCTCCGGAGGCCAGCACGCCGGTCGAAACGGCGATGACGGCATACTTCGCTTTAATCTGCCCTTTGGCCGTCTCGACAAGAACGCCCGGACCCTCCCAATGCACGCTAGTCGC
>DDZY01000147.1:8344-9140 GCA_002346525.1 Proteobacteria bacterium UBA2996 | reverse complement strand
ACTACCGGCCAGTTCTCTTCGGTGTCGTTGTAACTGACGAGATCCCCTATCGAGATCTGATCCACATCCGATGAGGTATTCAGCGTATCGTAAAAATCGAGCACCTCAGTCCATGGCCCATCGCGGTCAACAGTATCAAACACCGATTGATCCAGACCCTGGGACCAGGCAGCCGCGACGCTTTTTTGGCGCTCACTCATCGCTCTGAACGCGGCCGCGACCTCACCATCTGCCACCCAGGCGCCCTGTCTGAAAAAGCCGGAACGGCCATACCCCTCGCGACGCTCGTAGTGCACACCAAGTGCATCTGCCGTTTCGACAAACGGATTCAGGCTAGCCGAGTGCATCCAGTGACAACCGAGATCAAAAGGCGCGCCGTCGGTCATGATCTCGGTATGGGCCCGGCCACCCACGCGGGCATCCGCTTCCAATACCACCGACGTCAGCTCGCTCGCACCGAGCGCGCGACCCGCGGCCAGACCCGCCGCGCCGGCGCCAATAACCACCACATCGACTGTGCTGCTCATGAGCGCTGATGCAGAGCAGGGGTCAGGCGGCCCGCCTGGACCACCATCCGGGCCGGTGCCACCCCGATCGGATAACAAAGGTGTGCCAGTGTCTCCACATCAAAGACCGCAAAATCGGCCCGACGGCCAGGCTGCAGCACGCCACGGTCAGACAAACCAAGGGCTTTCGCTGCATGAATAGTGACACCGGCAACCGCCTCGCGGGGCGTTAATCCAAACATGACACAGGCCATGTTGAGTACCAGCAGGAGTGAATCAACGGGAGAACT
>DDZY01000147.1:0-7971 GCA_002346525.1 Proteobacteria bacterium UBA2996 | reverse complement strand
CACGGGCGGACATTGTTTTTCTTTCAAAAAGTAAAACGCTCCCGGGAGCAGCACCGCAATGGTACCTGATTCTGCGAGCGCCGTGACGCCTGCTTCATCGGTGTACTCCAGGTGATCTGCCGACAGCGCCCCAAACTCCGCAGCCAACGCAGCGCCTCCACCATTGGTCAGTTGATCTGCATGAAGACGGACTGGCAGGCCCAGCTCGCGCGCTTTTTCAAAAACCCGGCGGACCTGTTGGCTGCTAAAGGCAATGTTTTCGCAGAAGGCATCGACGCTGTCTGCCAGGCCTTGTCTTGCAACAGAAGGCAGCATTTCCTCACAAACCAACTGAATGTAATCGTCACTCCTTTCGTGAAATTCTTCCGGAATAGCATGCGCTCCCAGGAATGTCGTATGGACCGACACCGGCAGCCTCTCAGACAGTGAGCGCGCTGCCGAAAGCATTTTCTCCTCGCCCTCAACGGAGAGTCCATAGCCGCTTTTGACCTCAAGCGTTGTCACACCGTTGGCACACATGCGAGTTGCGCGGTCCAGGGCCAAAGAAGCGAGCTCCTGTTGGGTGGTCAGTCGGGTCGCAGCAACGGTTGATCTGATTCCCCCACCCTGCCTCGCGATTTCCTGGTAACTGACACCCTCAAGACGCTGCTCGAATTCGCGGGACCGGTCTCCCCCGTAGACCAGGTGGGTATGGCAGTCGATCAGACCCGGCAATAGCAGGCCGCCGCCGCAATCGACGACCTCCTCCACTTGCTTGTCCCAATGCCCGCCTTTTTCCGAAAGCGCGGCATGGGAAAAGACCTCTTCCCTTCTGCCGACTGCGAGAATGCTCTCCCCCTCTGTCAGCAACGCCCCGTCATCAATGACCTCCGTCCCGGGGAGGGCATCTGCCATGGGGACCATTTTGGCGTTTTCCCAAAGTTTCACGTGCAGTTACCTCAGATTAAATCCGGAAAGAACTCGCGCAGCACAAGTTCATGCATGACCTCAAAGTCCCGGCCGGGAGACCGATCCTGGTCCAAAGGGGCGATCTGCTCTCGCACCAGGTCATGAAAGCGGGTCACCCCCTCTCCATAATGGGCCTTCCGCTGATCCAGAGCAATGCAGCCTGCCATTGCCTCGTAAGACAGTATCGCGGTCCCGTACCGCACAATCTCCAGCAGGCGTTGAATTACGGGCAAGGCCATCGACATATAGTCCTCCTGCCCCCCCGAAGTCTCGGACGTCATCAAGGAAAGAGGCTGCGCCGCCATACGGACACGCGCCACAAGATCGATACAGGCTTTGTGGGCCACCACCATCCCGGCGTCCAATCCTGGTCGGGGAGCCAGTTGAGGGTTAAGGCCCGTTTGGTTTTCATCCATCATTCGGTGCAAACGTCGCTCACTGAGACACACCACGTGCGATGTGGCGATCGCGAGGTATTCGATCAAGTTGACCAGTAATTGGTTATGGAAACTTCCCACCGACAGCAATCTTGCCTGCCCATCGCCATCGTCTTCCACCAGCATGGGATTCCCTGAGAAGGTTCTGAGCGTCTGCTCGATTCCGGACCTGACCTGATCGAGTGCATCCAAATGGGCGCCGTGTACCTGAGGAATGATCCGCAGAGAGATCGCGGCCTGCAGTTTGTACGGCGTTACCCTACTGTCCTTAAGCAGTTGGTTAAGACGCTCAATCACCTTTCCCACTCCGGCTCCGTTTGATCGGGCGAGAGCAGGGTGAACTGCATCCTTGGGGGCAGCCAGTGCTTCGAGGGAGACGGCCGCCGCCAGCGTCGCGAATTCCTGCAGGGCACTGACCTGCCGATGGGCATAGATCGCATACGCCGGCAGAGCCGTAATCCCGTTGATCAGCGCCAGACCTTCTTTTGACCCGGGCGAATACGGAGCCGCCCCGCGTGCCGCCAAAGCCACCGCTGCGGCAACAGGTTCGCCATCTGGGTCGAGCACCCTTCCCTCTCCAATCAGCGTCTGGAAACAGTGAGCATTGGGTGTTCCGTCGGCAGCGAATCCATGCCCAAGCGCGGGCACAAAGGGATCGAAGTCGTCATTCAGTCGCGCGGCAATAAATTGACACAGTCCGGCGCTGACCCCATCCTGGCCTGAAAGAAAGTTTGCCAACCGAACCATCATCATTGCGCGCACCACCGGCCGGGGCAGTGGCTCCCCAAACGCCGCTGCCCGGGCGAGCAGGATGTTGCGGGAGATCGCATCACGCGCTTCTTTAGAAAGATCAGTGGTGCTCAACCTGCCGAGACCGGTTGTGACGCCGTAACAGGGCGCCCCCGCATCGATCAGTTCATTGAATATCTCGCGCCCCCGCTCTACGCTGGCGAGCAGTTCAGGGGCAATATCGAGTCGGACCCCTTCGTACGCCACCGCCGTGATGACCTCCCAATTAAGGTCTTCTGGCGCCTTAAGCGTAATCATGTGTAATCCAGTACCGTACCGATATCAAGATGCTTGGCCTTTTCCAGCATGGCCCAACCCAAGGCAATATCTGACGTGGACAACCCACGATGCCAGAACAGGATGGTCTCGCTATCATTTTCACGACCGGCCAGCTCCCCTGCGCAGATGGATCCAATCTCGCCATGGATCGTTTCGCGCGTTACCTTTCCTCCATCAACGTGACGGCGCAGACAGCCAAAGGGTCCGATCAGGCATTGCTCCCAATGGTCCACCACAATCTTGTCCATGACGTCCGTGAAATTGTCCTCGACGGTGCTCTGGGTGCCGTAGGGGATCACCAGCGCTCCCGGCCGAACCCATTCCGTACGAAACAGTGGCTCGGGTGCTTCAAGCCGCGAAGCCTCGATCATGACGTCGGCACCCTCGAGACAACTTTGCCAATCATCTGTCACAGTGACGGACTTGCCGAGTTCGTCTGACAAACGTTGACCGAAACTGTCCCGACTCTCAGGACGCCGGGAATGAACGCGAATTTCCTCGAAATCGAAAAGATGATCAAGGAGTTTGACGTTCCAGAAGGAACTGCCGCGTGCCCCGATATGACCAAGCACCTTTGGCTCTAAAGGCGCGAGATATTTTGCTCCCACGGCGGTCATAGCGCCGGTACGCATGTCGGTGATCGCAGTCGCATCAATAACGGCTCGAGGTACACCGGTGCGGGCATCCATCAGAGTCAGCATACCAAACTCTGATGGGTAGCCGAGTTTGTAGTTGTCGATGAAATCACCAACCACCTTTATTCCTGCAATACCGATCGGTGCGATATAGCCGCGCAGCACGTTGAAATGCCCACGAAAGGCCGGGTCTGGCCGCAGGTGCATGCGGGGTTCGATAACCGTTTCTCCCCGACCCTGCGCTGCGAGGGAATCTTCCTGAGCTTGAATGATTTCGTCAGCCGTCATCGCCAGTGCTTCGATGTCACGGGCATTCAAATAGTGCAGCGTGAGATGTTCCATGGGAACTCCAGAATCAAACGAAGTGTGTCGCAGTCACCTACTGCGGGCTTTGACTTCTTGGGAAAATAACGGGGAACTGATCTCCGCCGAACGGTGCCCCGTGTTCATAGGTCAGGCCGGGAAAAAAAGGCGAAGTCTTGCCCGGTCTTTGAACAAACCGGGCATCATCTCCTACCCACCGGATTGAGGTTACCCGGCGGCGCTGACTTGAGTGATTTGCGGCAGCACCATGCAGCGTTCTGAAGTTGAATGCTATCGCGTCGCCTGGCTCCGTTGCCCAACGACGTATGTCTAAGCTGTCGCGATCCGTTTCAACGTCCGGTACTGACTCGGCTTGATCCGCCGAATACAGATCCGTGCCATCAAATCGGGTTGGCTTGAAGTCGACTCCCCACCTATGTGAACCCACCACGTACTCGACGGTGCGGTCAGCAGGAACTGGGTCCACCGGAACCCAAAAACTCACCGACTGGGTGCCATCAACGATGTAATAGGGTTGGTCATGGTGCCAGGGTGTCTTAACCGAGTTACCGGGCTCCTTGACCAGGACATGATCGTGGAAGATGCGTGCGGTATCCGAGCGCATCAGTTGCGCCGCGATCTCTGCCATCGGCGACTCAACCACCAACGCGCGATAGCCGGAAAAATCTGCCCAAACGCAGTAATCCTGAAAAAATTCGCAGCCCTCACCTTCTTCGGGCCGATAGGTGCGCTCCCGCCAACTCGGGTTACGCTTATTCTCTTCGATGGCCTGCTGCACGCCCGCTACCCAGGGCGTGAATACATCCCGAAGCACCACAACCCCGTCGGCTTCGAAAACCTCAATCAGGTCATCGGAGATCAGATTTGGGCTCATCTTTTCCGTCTTTAATTGTGATTTCTTGGTATTTTGTTTGCACGTAATCCAGAGACTTAGCGCTCCATCGCAGTACAGCGGTACAGCAGCCGTCGATGACCCGCGAAATCATTAATGGGGTAGTGAAGCGTAAACCGGTTATCCCACATCACCAACTGACCCTCAGTCCAGGAGATCCGGGCAGTAAATTCACAGCGGGTCATGTGTTCATCCAGGAACTTCAACAGCGGCTCACTTTCTTCTTTTGTCATCCCGACAAAGCGTGTGGCGAACATGCGATTGAGATAGATGCCCTCCTCACCTGTCTCAGGATGACGCCGCACTACCGGATGCACTGCTGTTTCTGATGGATGATCCGGCGCATCGGGGCCGGAATAACTATGCACGGCCTCAAGTTTTCGCAGAAGCTGCTGCATACCGGAACTCAGTGCGGAGAAGGCGGCCACCGTACTGGCAAAGAGCGTATCACCCCCAACAGGCGGAAGTTGCTTTGCGTGCAGCGCAGACAGATAGCCGGCGGGCTTTCGAAACGTGACATCAGCATGCCAACAGACCCCACCGAAGAGCCGATCGCCTTCTGGCTCTTTCAGCATCTGCAGCACTTCCGGAGCTTCATCGACCGGAATCACGCCATCGTCGGCGTGATGCACAAAGAGGGGTCCGAACTGGCGAACAAAACTCCGCAATGCCTGCGCTGAAGCTTCCTGGGGCTCAAACACCAGCAGAAGATATTTATCGAACGCTTCTTTGATGATTCGAATCAATGCGGGGTCCGGCTCGCCCGATTTCACTGTCCACGGGAGATTGTCAATAAACGCTCCGAACACTGGGGTAATCGGTCTTATCCGTACCGCCTTGTCAGTCATGCCATCAGCCGCAGCCGAGGGATCCGCCGCCGGACTTATTGTCTGAGTGACCGGTGTCATTTATTCTCCCAGTAGGATTATGCAAGCGTAGACGCGGATACGCAGGCACAGCCCTCACTTTGCCATCCGCACGTCATCACGGCGCACCAGTATAGGCGCCGAAACAAAACAAGCAAACAGGAAATCATGCGTACTTCAGGCTCTCGACTCAACTCTGTGCGTTGTGCAACCGCTCTGACCGTCTCAGGTTGGAAAAATAACTGCGTTATCGAGTTCGATCCATCGGGGCGGATACAAAGTCTCCGGGAAGACAGCAAGTCAGATGTTGATCTGAGCCTTAAGGGTACGGTTATTGCGGGAATACCCAATTTGCATTCCCACGCGCATCAGAAAGTCATTACGGGGCTGACAGAGCATCGAATTGCAGGTCAGGATGATTTCTGGGGCTGGCGTGAACTCATGTATCGCGCGAACGCGCGGCTTGATCCGGGTCAACTACAGACGATTGCCCGATATCTGTATATCGACATGCTGCAAAAAGGGTATACCTCCGTTGCCGAATTTCACTACCTGCATCATCAACCAGATGGCACACCCTATGACGACCGTAGTGAGATGTCGGCGCAACTTCTGGAGGCTGCCTCCGAAGCCGGGATTGCTATCACGCTTTTGCCGGTGCTGTACTGCCGCGGTGGCTTCAACGATGAACCCGTACAAGACTCCCAGCATCGATTCTTCAACAGCCCAGAGCACTATCTGGCGCTGCTCGAGAGTTGTCATTCGCTTTGCGCACAGAATCCAGACAGATCTCTTGGTTTCGCGGCTCACTCCCTTCGCGCTGTGGCCCCTACAGTAATGTCGTCAACTATCGAGGCGGCGGGACCACTGCTCGAAGGAGCCCCGATCCACATCCATATTGCTGAGCAGATGCGTGAAGTAAATGACTGCATTGAAATAAACGGAGCAAGACCCGTGGCCTGGCTGTATGACCAATGTGACGTTACCGATAGTTGGTGCCTTATCCATGCCACCCATGTCGACCCTCACGAGCAAAAACTGCTTGCGCAAAGCGGAGCGATCGTCGGGCTCTGCCCGACTACGGAAGCCAATCTCGGCGATGGTATTTTTCCTGCAGCGCAATTGATGGCCAACAATGGGTTTCTGGGCGTGGGCTCGGATAGTCAGGTCTGTACATCCCCGGCAGAGGAGCTTCGCCTGCTTGAATACAGTCAACGATTTAGTCTTCAGCGCCGAACGGTGCTGGTGCCGGACGAAGCCGGCAGTAATGGCCGGGCATTAACCACCGCCGCAACGATCGGGGGGAACCGCGCTGGGGGTGATCGTCTCGCCGGCCTGCAGCCCGGCGCTCGGGGAGATCTTGTTGAAATCGGATCAGATCACGTCGAGTTCGCCGGGCGCTCACCGGATCAGATTCTCGATACCTGGATTTTTTCAGGGCCCGATAACCCTGTGCAAAACGTGGTTGCCGGGGGAAGGCATGTTGTTCATGATGGCGTCCATCCTTCGATGGAGAGCGCATCGCGCGCATACCGGGAAATGGTGAACGCTCTCGACCTGAGCTAACCGATCCGCTTTCCATAATATCAATCAGAGAGCCGACTATCGTGCAAACAGTTAATTTGATTCCGGGTCAGCTGACGCTGGATCAACTCCGGCAGATTGGGGCCGAGCCTGTTGAGGTATCGCTTCCTGAAGACGCCTGGCAGCAGGTTCGTCACAGTCACGACTCCCTTAAGGCGGTTGTGCAGCGGGGCGCGCCGGCCTATGGCATCAACACCGGCTTTGGCAAACTCGCGAAGACCCAGGTGGATAATGCCGATCTGTCCACGCTGCAACATAACCTGATCCGCTCCCATGCTGTCGGCGTGGGCCAGCCACTTGGTCTCGAGATCACCCGACTGATCATGGTCCTGAAACTCTTGAGCCTCGCGCGGGGATATTCTGGTGTCCGTCCGGAGGTGATCGAGCACTTCATTTCGATGGTGTCGCATGACATCCTGCCCCTCATCCCGGAAAAAGGGTCCGTGGGCGCCTCAGGGGATCTCGCGCCGCTTGCCCACTTGTCTCTCGCGCTGATCGGAGAAGGAGAGGTATTTTTCCAGGGTAAACGCATTTCGGCAGCAGAGGCATTGCAGTCCATAGGATTAAATGCGCTTGTCCTGGAGGCCAAGGAAGGACTTGCACTACTAAACGGCACGCAGGTTTCTGCGGCGCTCGCGATTGGCGGTCTATTTTCCGCCGAACAAAATCTCGCCAGCGCCATAGTGATCGGAGCCATCTCAGTAGATGCCGCACTCGGCAGCTATGTGCCTTTCGATGCTCGCATTCACGTGGCCCGAGGGCAATCGGGACAGACGCGCGTGGCAACCATCTACCGTACATTGCTCAACGACAGCGAACTCAACCGGTCGCATGCCGACTGCGATCGTGTTCAGGATCCTTACTGCCTTCGCTGTCAGCCGCAGGTGTTGGGTGCCTGTCTCGACCAGCTCGATCATACCGCGCGGATTCTTTTACGCGAAGCAAACGCCGTTTCCGATAACCCGATTCTGTGTCCAAAAACGGGTGATGTCCTGTCAGGCGGAAACTTCCACGCGGAACCCGTGGCATTGGTTGCCGACAATATTGCTCTCGCGATCGCTGAGACCGGCAGTTTGTCTGAGCGGCGGATCGCCATGTTGGTCGATTCCAGTATCAGTGAACTGCCACCCTTTCTGACGCGAAACGCGGGGCTGGAATCGGGCTTCATGATAGCCCATGTCACCGCCGCAGCTCTGGCATCCGAAAACAAGAGCCTT
>DDZY01000204.1 GCA_002346525.1 Proteobacteria bacterium UBA2996 | reverse complement strand
TGGCACAAGAACTCAATATCGACGAGACCCCCGGCGTCATGTTTAAGGTCAAAACCGGATCCGCCGTTGCGCGAATGGTGCTGCTGCATCCGCTGTCGCATGTCCCGCATGGCTTTTTGCAGCTTTGATGCCTCACGGGGCTGGCAGAGAACGTTGCGACGAATCTTGTCGAAACGCTGCCGCAAGGCTTCGCTGCCCGTAATCATTCTCGCGCGGACCAAGGCCTGATGCTCAAAGGTCCACGCCGAGGTAGAGAGATACTCGTGATAAGCCTTGATCGGGGTCACGACGGTACCGGCGTTTCCGCTGGGCCGCAGTCGTGTGTCAATGGAGTAGACCTCTCCTGCCGGCGTATGCGTAGTGAGTATGTGTACCAGTCGCTGGACCAGCCTACCGAAGTAGTAACGCCGCGCTGCGGCAGTTTGGGGATCTTCGGAGTCCGGCTGTTCGTAGATAAAGACGATATCGAGATCAGAGTGGTAGCCGAGCTCCCGACTGCCGAGTTTGCCGTAAGCAATGATGCCCAGCGCAGCATCCTGTTGCGGCGCTTTCGGTGTCTTGAGTGTACGCCCGGCAACAGCCAGTGCTTGACACAGCAGCGCTTCAGCCAGAGCGCTGAGTGAAGCCGCGGCAGTATCAATCTCGAGTAGTCCTGCTACATCGGCCGCCGCTATCCGCAGACTGTATGCTTGACGGTATTCCCTCAGCGTCTCCATGGCGGCTTCGAGATCTTCCCCGTCATGCGAGCGGAGTTTGCGCTCCAGTTCCTGCCCGATCTCTCCGCCATCCTGCGGCTGATAAGCAGTAATGGGATCGATCAGTTCATCCAGGATGACCGGGTGACTTGCGATCCAGTGACTGATCTCGTTTGAGGCGCTGACCAGGCGGATCAGTTGCGACAGCGCCAGGGTATTCTCACTCAGCAGTGCCAGGTAAGCCGATCGTCGGCCGATGGACTCAATCACAAACAACACCCGGCTGATGGCGGTATCGGGGCGATCGGTCTGTGTGCAGCTTTTCAGAACCAGAGGCATCAGGGCATCAAGTCTTTCACGACCTTCGCGCGAAAAAGCCTGATAGAAGCGGCTGTGACGGATGCCGGCCAGCAACGTCTGGACCTGCTGCGGGTCTTTAAAGCCAAGCGTCTTGAGTTGTGTCAGCTGATCCTCGGGTGCGAGCGTTTCATCCCACAGATCAGCAAAGAGCGATTCGTGGTCAGAGGCGTTGGGCTCGCGTTCGTGATGGAATACGCTGCGAAAGAGTCTGTGGACGTCGTCGTTGACAGAGGTGATAGCCGCCTCAAAGGCGGCGGTTTCCGGATACCCCATCGCCAGCGCGATACGCGTCCTGGCGAGTGGCTCAACCGGAATCGCATGAGTTTGGGCATCATCCATGATCTGGAGGCGGTGTTCGAGTACGCGTAGATAGTCATAGTGGCTGCGCAACCTATCGCAGTCTCCCTGATCCAGCATGCCTTCCTCTGCCAGAACTGTCAGGGCGTCATACAGGGAAGACGTGCGCAGCGCCGTGTTCCTGCCCCCGTAAATCAGCTGGTGACTTTGTACAATGAATTCAATCTCCCGGATACCGCCACGGCCGAGCTTGACATTACCGGCGAGCGATTTTTTTGCGAGCTCGCGGTCGATCAGTGTTTTCATGGACCGGATCGACTCAAAGGCGCCAAAGTCAAGGTATTTTCGGTAAACGAAAGGCCTCAGATTCGCAAGCAGTTCGTGCCCCGAGGCAATGTCACCCGCAACAGGACGGGCCTTGATCAGCGCATAGCGTTCCCACTCACGGCCATGAGTCAGGAAGTAATGGTCGATCGCATCAAAGGACAATGCCAAGGGTCCGCTATCACCGTTGGGGCGAAGTCTCATGTCTACCCGGAAGACGATCCCATCGGCTGTTGGTGTCTGCAGGATATCGATCAGAGTCCGACCGAGCTTGATGAAGAACTCGTGGTTGCTGATGGACCGTACGCCGTTGGTAGATCCGTTTTCCCGGTAAGCAAATACCAGATCAACGTCAGACGACATGTTGAGTTCACGTCCGCCGAGCTTTCCCAGTCCAAGAACGGTCAGTTGCACGGGGGTGCCGCTATTCTCGCCGATGGGTTGTCCAAAACGGCTGACGAGTTCGCCGTGGGCACATCTGAGTGCGGCTTCGATGGCCGCATCGGCCAGGGTGGATAAGGTTTCCAGCACTTCCGAGAGAGGGGCATCACCAACCAGGTCGCGCCATCCCAGCCGAACGATTTTCTCCTGCCTCACCCGCCGGAGTGCTGCCCCGACCTCCTCACGACCCCCATGAAGATCATCAATCTGTCGACGTAGCGTGTCCTGCCTGGCCGGGCTCTGAACAGCATCAAGTTTGTCCAACAAAGATGGATTGCCCGAAAGTGCGCGTGCAATAAAATCGCTGCCGGCCAAAACTTTAGCCAAGTCACCCCAATAACTCTCCTGGCCGGACAGAGCGCCGCGCTGTTGGCCGAGTTCCTTTAGTCGGGCGGCTCGCGTCTCGGCAAGCTGTCTTACGTCAGCAGTCAGATCATTCACGACGCGTCATGGCAGTAGGGGCTGCCGACAGATGGGCAGTCTTCTGAGTGAAAGCCGATATCTCCTCACAGCATGCCTCGGTGTGATGTGTTGGTCTGTTCGCGGTAGTCGTGACAACTCGGCTATAGTCCTCGGTGCTGCGCTAGCGCAATGGGCAGACCGATGAGTGATCTTTTTGACTTTAAGAGCCGTCAACGCCGCTTTGCTGTGGTTGGTCATCCTGTCATGCACAGTAAATCACCGCAGATCCACGAGGCTTTCGCACGCCAGTGTAACGTATCGCTGTCTTACGAGGCGATTGCGCTTGACCCCATCGCTTTTGAGCAGGGGGTTCGCAACCTTCAGGCAGGCGGTGTGGCGGGCATCAATGTCACACTGCCGTTCAAAGAGGCCGCTTTTCGACTGTCCGATGAGGTGTCTGAACGGGCGCAGTTTGCGAATGCAGTCAATACGGTGTCCTTTTCAGGAGACGACCATATCGCTGGGGACAATACGGACGGAATCGGTCTGGTACGTGATCTGCAGGAGAATCTCAGCATCACGTGTACCAACGCACGGATTCTCATCATTGGGGCCGGCGGTGCAGCGCGCGGGATCGTGCAGCCCCTATTGCAAACCAAGCCCGACTGCCTGATCGTAGCCAACCGCACGGTATCGCGTGCGCGAGAGCTTGTGGCGTCAATGGACTCCCCCGATCGCGTCCATCCCTGCGGACTCGATGACGTCGATGGGGCATTTGATCTTGTGATCAATGCGACGGCGGCGAGTTTGTCCAGCGAGGTGCCTGCGTTATCGGAGTCGGTCTTTCATTCCGGTACCCATGCTTATGATTTGGCCTACGCGGATCAGCCCACGGCGTTTATGCGTTGGGCAATGGGGCTCGGCGCGGTTCGGGCGGTGGATGGCCTCGGCATGCTGGTAGAGCAGGCGGCGGAAGCGTTCTGGATTTGGCACGAACAGCGACCCCGGACGGCACCCGTGATCAGTGCATTGCGGTCAGGTGTGCGTTAGTTATCCGGGGTTATCTGCCGGTGAGGGCTTGCCGGAAAACCAGTTCGGCAGTTCGGTGCGGACCAGTTCAGACAGTGCGGCGATGTGATCCGCGCGATCATTCAGGCAGGGGATGTAAGCGAAATTTTCGCCGCCAGCTCCTCGAAAGATCCCGGCATTTTCCTCGGCAATCTCTTCCAGCGTTTCCAGGCAGTCCACTGCGAAGCCGGGACAAATGATGTCCACAGCCCGCGTGCCCTGCCGAGCCAGGGAGCGCAGTGTCTCATCGGTATAAGGCTGAAGCCACGGTGCTCGGCCAAAACGGGACTGAAATGAGAGGATCCATTGTTCGTCAGTCAACCCCAGGCGTTGAGCGAGAGCCGCAGCGGTCTGTTCGCACTGCAGGCGATAGGGGTCACCTTGATCAGCATATCGCTGCGGGGTTCCGTGAAAAGAAATCATGAGTTTCTCGCCCCGTTGGTGTCCGGCCCAGCGGGCTTGAACAGAGGCTGCCAGCGCGTCCAGATAGCCGTTGGCGAGATGGTAGTCCCGGACAATATGGATCGCAGGCAAGTTCCGCCAAAGCTTTAGTGTGTTGCCCACCGCGTCATAAACGGACGCTGTGGTACTGCAGGAGTACTGCGGATACAGAGGTAAGACAGCAATGCGGGTGACGCCGTTGTTGGCAAGGTCTTCCAGGGCATGCGCCACCGAGGGTTGACCATAACGCATCGCCATGGTGACGCGGACATCCCCATCGCCAGTTTGCTTTAGGCGCGCTTCTACGCCCTCTGTGAGACTGCGCGTCAGCGACATGAGCGGGGAACCCGATTCCCGCCAGATCGACTGGTAGGCGGCGGCGCTGCGTTTGGGCCGAATGCGCAGGATGACTCCGTGAAGAATCAGACACCAAATCCAGCGGCTGAGTTCCACCACCCGGTGATCGTGCAGAAACTCCCCAAGATATCGTCTTACGGCAGAGACGCTGGGGCCCTCCGGCGTTCCAAGGTTGACCAGCAGCACGCCCGTGCGATTCGTTGCCTCAGGTGGAAGTCCTCGCTGAAATTTCATCAGACTGCGAGCGGTTACGCGCTTTGTCGGCCATACTCAACCATGCGTTGGATGGGCATGGCAGCACGGATTCGTATTTCTTCATCGATGACCACCTCTGTGTCTTTGGATTGCAGTACAGCGATGAGGCGCTGAAGATCATTCATTTTCATCCACGGGCAGTGCGCACAGCTGATGCAGGTAGCGCCCTCGCCTGCTGTGGGCGCCGCGACGAACGTCTTTTTGGGAGCGCTCTGGCGCATCTTGTGCAGGATGCCCTCTTCGGTTGCCACGATGAAATAAGACGAATCCAACTGCTGTGCCGCCAAGATCAACTGACTGGTGGATCCCACGACGTCAGCCAGCTCGATCACCGAAGCCGGAGATTCCGGGTGCACCAGCACCTTGGCCTGGGGATGCTGCTGCTTGAGGTTCGATAGCACCTCGCCCTTGAATTCCTCGTGTACGATGCAGCTGCCGTCCCAGAGCAACAGATCTGCCCCGGTCTGCCTTTTTACGTAGTCGCCCAGGTAGCGGTCGGGTGCCCAGATCATCTTCTTGTCCTTGGCGGCAAGGTCAGCCACAAGATCAACTGCGATTGAGGAAGTCACCACCCAGTCGGCCCGCGCCTTGACCTCGGCGCTGGTGTTTGCATAGACCACCACGGTGCGCTCTGGATGCTGATCACAGAATGCACCGAACGCCGCCGGCGGACAGCCAAGATCCAAAGAGCACTCCGCTTGCGGTTCAACCACCAGTACCTGCTTTTCAGGACTCAAAATCTTGGCCGTTTCTCCCATGAAACGCACCCCGGCTACGATCACCGTGCTTGCGGGATGGGAGAGACCAAAGCGAGCCATCTCCAGTGAGTCGGCCACGCAGCCCCCGGTTTCTTCAGCGAGCTCTTGCAACTCACTGTCAACGTAGTAATGCGCGACGAGTACGGCGTCTTCGCGCGACAGAAGATCGCCGGCTTGCTGGCGAAGGGACCGGCGTTCTGCGGGCGTCAGGTTCTCTCCAACGACTGACCTCGCTTGCCTCGCCTTATCGGCAATACTGATCTGGTCGCTATGACTTAAGCTGGGCATGCGCATGGGCATCTGGACTGCGTGTTATCGCTACGACTCGTTCGATATATATTTGAAATGATATATATACCACCGGGCGCAATGCAGGATCACATTTTATGCACTGGATCATTTTGGGAATCGTAGCACTGGCGTTGGTGGCTATCTCAGTTCGCCACCCGCGTTTGGCATTCGCGATTCTGATTGTGCTTTTGGGCAGTGCAGTACTGCTCTTGCAGATTATCCCGGGAGAGCGGGAACGTCAGTCCGCTCGGATATCCGCATCCGATGTTGATCTTTGGGTAGTGGAAGTTGTCCCATCGTATGCCGACAGTTTTGATATCACTGGTCGCTTGGCCAATCGTTCTGTCGATACTGCCCTGTCGGAAACAACCCTGGAAGTGGAACTGCGTGACTGTTCGAGCGAGTCGGATCGTGTTGCCGGAAACTGCCCTGTGCTGGGAATCACGCGCCCGAAGGTGACGCTGGTCGTTCCACCTGGCCACGCCCGGGATTTCAGCGTCAACGTGAGCTTTCCCCGAATTGAAGTCCGAGGGACAGCGGACTGGAAAACGACCGTGAGTGCAGTCAGAGGGTACCGGCACCGTCCGGGGGATGGGCAATAAAAAAGGCGACGGCTTGCACCGTCGCCTTTTGTGCTGAACCGGTAAACCGGATCAGGCGTTAAATCAGCGCCGTCGCGCTTTCTTCTTAGCAGCCTTCTT
>DDZY01000058.1:11587-14608 GCA_002346525.1 Proteobacteria bacterium UBA2996 | reverse complement strand
CCGTCGTGTCCGCGCATGGCCACCACATCATTGATGATCATGAGTCCTTCGGGGCGAAGGGATTTCAGGCTGAGCCCGGTGGCGGCGGGGCCGGGCTCGCGGTAGTAACTTGCTCTCGCCAGGGCGGGCGCTGCCCAGTCCTGCGCGATGCCGGCTTCGACGTTGAAAAGATTGGTCTTCACCGTGTCGTTGATGTCAGCGCCGAGTTGTTGGAGCAGACCATCGATCCGGCGCAAGACCGCGTGCGACTGACCAGTGAGATCGCCCGGGGCTTCGATCGCGCTGTGGCCCCTGGCAGTTACCCCGCTGGTGAAGCACATCTCGCCCACGCGAATCGCATGGCTGAAAGGTGCCGGCGGGCCGGCCCAGTTGGGGTCCCAGGCGGCTGTGCGGGCGAGGGTCTCGCCGTTTTGGCCGCGCATGGCGATGGCCTCGATCTCAAAAAGCGGCCCCGGCGACATCATCGCCTGTACGGGTGCCACGGTGAGCGCAGGGCCGGGCCCTGCCAGGGGGCCAAGCGCTTTTGCGATCTGGTTTGCGACGGATTCAAAAGTTGCAGCGGGTTCATCCACATAAAAGGCTCGCATCTGCACGAGATCCGAAGGTGACATACCCCCCGCATCGAGCACGCCGATCAGATCTTTAATCGCCGCGTCGATCTGGCCGTTAAGGTCACCCGTGGCGATCACCTTTAAGGTGTTGTCGAGCGCCATCTGCCCCGTGGTGAAGAGCAGATCACCGCAGCGCACCGCCTGGCTGTAGGGAAGCGGCGGGTCAGTGACCCAGTGTCCAGGCGGGTTGATGTAGGTGCGTGGGAGCATGATGGTGTCTGGTGAAAGTTTTGAGCTCGATGTGCTCCGCCGGGAAAGGCATCAGTTGAGCGGCACGCCCTCAAGGGTGATGCGGTGCATGATACGTTGCTCGCCATGATAATCATTGAGGGCGTAATGCCAGGTGGCCCGGTTGTCCCAGAAGGCAATGGAGCCCGGCTCCCACTGAAAGCGGCAGGTGAACTCCTGGCGGGCGCCGTGGGCGTAAAGAAAATCCAGAAGCGGTTTTGATTCTTCAACCGTCCACCCATCAAAGCGAACAGTGAAACCCGTGTTGACGTAGAGCGCTTTTCTGCCCGTGATGGGATGGGTGATCACCACGGGATGCAGGGCATCCTGCGTAGCAAGGTCCGGGTTGGCGAGACGACCGTCTTGGTAATGTTCAGAGTCAGAAACCCCATAGCCAAATGCATGACGGCTTGAGTGCCAGGCTTTTAAGTCCTCAAGCATCTCTTTCATGCCGTCAGACAGGGCCTCATAGGCAAGATACATGCTCGAAAAAAGCGTGTCGCCGCCAACTTCGGGCACTTGGCGCGCATAGATCATTGAGCCCATCGCGGGGATCTCATCGTAAGAGTGATCCGTATGCCAGGCACCCCCGATGTTCTCCTTTTGGTCGACCTCTTTTATGACCTGGGCAATCTTGGGATAGCCCTCTAGTGGTTTGAAAAACCGGTTGATGTTGATGTGGCCCCAGCGCTCGGCGAGGTCAATATGCTGCTGCGGTGTCAGATCCTGATTGCGGAAAAAGATCACTGAATAGCGGCCAAAGGCGCTTTTCAGTTCTTCAAGTATGCTGTCGCTCAAATCCCGGGCGAGATCCACGCCGTCGATCACCGCGCCAAGCGCCGCCGACTGGGGCTTTACGCTGATCTTCTGATGGGTTGCTGCCTGGCTCATGAAGAGAAGTTTACCTGACTGCCTGCGAGGAAAATCCGTCAGCGCTCTCCATTACAATGGCCCGACTCACGGCAGGGGAAGGCATGTATTTCGATTCAAGGCTCTGGGGATTCACCCGGGGTGTCAGGCTTCGTATTTTTGGCGCGGTGGCGGTGGGTGTGCTCGCCGTGTTGTTTGGCATCGCGCGCCTGGGCCTCCTCGGCTGGCTGATCATCCGGGTTTTTGAGGGCGCGCCGGTTCAGGACTTGGTGCTTCCTTTTATAGGCGTTGGCGTCGTCATGGTGGTGCGCGGCTGGCTGGAATACCTGCGGACCATGGTTGCTCACACCACGGCCGCCCGAGTGCAGGTGCACCTGCGCCAGGTGGTCTTCGATCAGGTGACACGTTTGGGCCCCGCCCATTTTGGTCTTGAGCGTACCGGCGATGCCATTGTGGCGATGATCGAGGGCGTGGAGCAGCTCGAGATTTATTTCGGGCAGTATCTGCCGCAGCTCGCCGTCTCTATCCTGACGCCCTTTCTGATTTTTGCGGTGGTGGCGTTCTTTGATGTCCCAATTGCACTGGTGATGCTGGTAGCGGCGCTCTTCACGCTGCTCGCGCCGCAGATCGTTCATCGCTGGGACAGCCAGAACAGTCTTGAGCGCGGGGAAGCTTACAAAGCTTTCGCCGCAGAGTTTCTGGATTCGGTACAGGGCCTTGCTACCTTAAAAGCCTTTGGCCAGAGCACCGCGCGCGCCCGCAAACTCAAAGATACCGCCCACACTCTTTTTAAATCCACGATGTGGGTCCTCGCGACAAACACGCTTGCCCGCGGCATCACCGATACAGGGATTACCCTCGGGGTCGCGGCCACGCTCGCCTTTGGCGCCTTTCGGGTGGTTGATGGCGAGATGAGTCTTGGCGTGCTGCTGATGGTGCTGATGCTCGGGGTCGAGGTGTACCGTCCGCTTCGCGATATGCGTTCGCTCATGCACAACGGCATGTTGGCGCAGTCTTCCTCACAGACCATCTTCCAGTTGATGGATGCCAAGCCGATGGTCAACGAAGCTTCTTCGCCGTTGGTTGTGGATGCGCTCGAGCCCACGGTTGCGCTCGAAGGGGTGCGCTTTTCCTATCCCGGCGGCCGGCGCACCACCCATGAAGGATTGAGTTTCGCCGTGGCTGCCGGCGAGCGGGTGGGTTTTGTCGGGCCAAGCGGCGCCGGCAAGTCATCGATCGTGCGGCTGCTGTTGCGGTTTTATGATCCCGACGCGGGCACGGTCAAAATCGGCGGTCACGATCTCAAAGATTT
>DDZY01000058.1:0-11202 GCA_002346525.1 Proteobacteria bacterium UBA2996 | reverse complement strand
GATAACCTCCGGGTCGGCAAGCCCGATGCCACAGCCGAAGAACTTGAAGAAGCCTGTCGCGCCGCTAACGCCCATGAGTTTGTCTCGCTGCTGCCCCAGGGTTACGACACGGTGATCGGCGAGCGCGGGATCCGTCTTTCCGGCGGGCAGCGCCAGCGGGTGGCGATCGCCAGGGCGATCTTGAGAGACGCATCAATCCTGATTCTGGATGAAGCATTGTCAGCAGTGGATGCCGAGAACGAATCGATCATCCAGGAGGCGCTCGATCGGTTGATGCGCGGGCGCACCACGCTGATCTTTGCGCATCGCCTCTCTAGCGTCATCGATGCCGACCGAATTCTGGTCCTGAACGAGGGGGGTATCGCCGAAGAAGGTACCCACGCTGAACTCATGACCAGGCACGGCGTCTACCATCAGCTGATGGCGGCACAGGCCGAAGAAAGCGCTGGCGGTGCGATCGAGGTCGACCTCTCGCGTGGACGCAAGACCGAGCAGATGCCGACCTACAGCGAGGAAGCGCAGTTCGCGCCGACCGATGCCATCGTCAAGGCGCAGGGGCTGGGCTGGTTTGCTGCCGCGCGCGAACTCATGAAATACATCGTGCCCTATAAAGGAAGGCTCGCGATGACTTTTGGTTTCGGGGTGACGCGGGTGCTGGCGTACACCGGCATCGGTGTGGTCGGGGCGTTGGCGGTGCGTGCCGTGAAAACCGGCGAGCCTTTTGTGGATCTGCTCATTCTGCTCGCAGTTATGGCGCCGGTCGCCGGGGTGTTTCACTGGCTGGAGTCCTGGATCGCGCACGATATGGCTTTTCGGTTGCTGGCCGAGATGCGCATCGCGCTTTTTGAAAAACTCGACCGGCTGGCGCCGGCTTATATGGTTAGAAGACGTACAGGCGATATGGTGGGGATGGCGACCTACGACGTTGAGCTCGTGGAGTATTTCTTTGCGCACACCGTGGCGCCGGCGTTCGTGGCAGTGCTGGTGCCGGCGCTGGTGATGGGTGTGCTGTTTTACTTCGGATGGATCATGGCGCTGGTGCTGGTGCCGTTTTTGGCGGTGGTGGCACTCAGTCCCTTTATGCTGAGAAAGCGCGTGGATGAAATGGGCTCAAGGGCGCGCGAGGCACTGGGCGAATTAAACGCCCACGCCGTCGATAGCGTGCAGGGTCTTGCCGAGGTGATCGCCTTTAATTACGTGAAAGCGCGCCGGGCAGAACTGACTGAACGCACTGAGCATCATCACCGCATCCGCCTGCCGTTCTTTTCCGATCTCACCTTCCAGAGCGCACTGCTTGAGGTCGCGACGGGTCTTGGCGGTCTTGCGGTCGTTGCGACCGGTGCGATGCTGGTCAGCGCAGGGCTACTCGAGAGCGCGATGCTGCCTTTGCTGACGCTGCTTGCCATGGCGGCGTTTTTGCCGATCTCCGAGATTTCCCAGGTGAGCCGCCAGCTCGCCGATACACTCGGCTCAACCCGCCGGCTTTACGCCGTGGAGCATGAGCCCGTGTCCGTAACCGATGGCCCCGGGGTGGCGATCGACCATCATGGCGGCGGTGTCCCGATTGTGCTTGATCAGGTGGATTTCAGATACGAAACCGGCAACCGCCAGGCGCTTGATGCCACCGCCTTTGAGGCTGAGGCGGGCAAGACGATTGCCCTCGTGGGGCCGTCGGGCGCGGGTAAGACGACCATCGCGCACCTTCTGATGCGTTTCTGGGATCCCCAGCAGGGGTCCATTACGCTCGGCGGGCATGATCTTCGCAATTACCGCCTGGATGATCTGCGCAGGCAGATTGCGCTTGTTGCGCAGGATACTTTTCTTTTCAATGACACCTTGCGCGCCAATATTCTGATTGCCCGACCTGACGCGAATCATGCAGAACTTGCGGCAACACTTGAGCGGGCATCGCTCAGTGAGCTCGTGGCAGGTCTTCCTGAAGGGCTTGAGACCATGGTGGGCGAACGCGGCATGCGGCTTTCGGGTGGGCAGCGCCAGCGCGTTGCCATTGCCCGGGCGTTTTTGAAAGATGCGCCCGTGCTGATCCTGGATGAAGCGACATCCCATCTTGATGCCGTGAATGAGCAGGCGGTGCGCCGGGCTCTTGAAGCACTGATGACTGATCGTACGACGCTGGTGATCGCCCATCGGCTGTCCACCGTGCGCGACGCCGACAGGATCGTCGCGCTTGATCAGGGTCAGGTTATCGAAAGTGGCACACACGACGAACTGCTGGCCCACGGCGGCCTTTATGCACAGCTTGTGGCCCACCAGTTGGCAGGTGCCGCTGGACGGGGAGCATGATTTGCCGTCTTCCAAGCCATCCGCCGGCAATTGGCTTGCCGCCATTGTTAAAGTAACGCTCTGGAACTGGCAGGAAGTAAACGATGAAATTTGATATCAAGTCAGTGCATGGGCAACGGTTACCCATCTTTATTGATGGAGAATGGCTTGATGCGGGCTCGGGGCCGCAATGGCCAAGTCGAGAGCCCGCGACAGGCCAAGAGTGGTATCACATCACTGATTGCACCTCGGCCGAGGTCGATAAGGCGGTTGCCGCTGCGCAGACCGCGCTGAAAACGCCTGGTTGGGGTGACATCACGCAGACCCAGCGCTCGGGGCTGATCTTCAACCTGGCGGGGCTGATCAAGGAGCACGCATCCGAACTGGCGCTGCTTGAGTGCCGAGACAACGGAAAGATCCTGAGAGAGACCACTGCCCAGGTCTCCTACCTGCATGACTATTACCGCTACTTTGCCGGGATGGCGGACAAGATCGAGGGCAGCACGATCCCGGTCAACAAACCCCAGGTGCTGAACTTTACCCGTCACGAACCACTGGGCGTGGTGGCGATCATTACGCCCTTCAATTCACCGCTCAATATCCTGAGTGTCTCTCTCGCACCTTGTCTCGCTGTCGGCAATACCGTTGTGGTTAAACCCTCAGAGCACACCTCTGCAAGCACCGTTGCCTTCGCCGAATTGATCAAAGAAGCCGGCTTTCCCAATGGGGTCTTTAATGTGGTGACTGGAGGCGGCGCCGGTGCCGGCCAGAGCCTGGTGAGTCACAAAGGGATAGCCAAGGTCGCGTTTACCGGCGGCAGCGATACGGGCCGGCGAATTGCCGCCAGTGTTGGAGATAACCTGACCCAGGCGAATCTGGAACTTGGCGGCAAATCTCCACACATCATATTTGCAGATGCAGACCTTGATCGCGCAGTGAACGGTGCCGTGGCGGGCATCTTTGCGTCAGGCGGACAGACCTGCGTTGCCGGCAGCCGAATATTTGTCGAAGAAAGCATTTATGAAGAAACATTGGCGCAACTGACGGCCAGCGCGTTGGATGTTGTTGTCGGCCATCCGGAAGAGCCGGCAACGCAAATGGGACCGCTCGCCAACCTTGAGCAGTTGGAAAAAGTGGAGGACCTTGTGCGCTCTGCCCAAGAAGAAGGCGCACGCCTGGCCTGTGGGGGAGAGCGCCTGCAGGGCAGCCCCTATGACGGCGGCTTTTATTTTGCGCCGACGCTCTTCGCCGATGCCCGCAACGACATGCGCTTTTGCCAGGAAGAAATTTTTGGCCCCGTCGCCGGTGTGATTCCCTTTTCCAGCGAGCCCGAAGTCATCGCCCAGGCGAACGACACCCGCTTTGGGTTAAGTGCGGGACTCTGGACCCGTGATCTTGATCGGGCGATGCGCTGTGTCGATGCTATCGATTCCGGAACAGTGTGGGTCAATACTTTCCGCAGTGCGGCCATGATGTCTCCCATGGGCGGTTTTAAGGACAGTGGTTATGGTAAACACAACGGCTTTGCCACGATCCGGGAGTTTTCAAGGCTCAAGAACGTGGTAGTGGATTACTCAGGCCAAAAGCAGGATGCCTTCGTCATCAGGCTGCGCTAGCGCTCTCGCTTATTCGCATGAATACAGCCGCTCAACGCCGCGACACCGCCGACACTGGGAGCGTGATCTACAGTGAGGAGATTTCCTGTTCGCACGGCGCTGAGGCGCCCGTTGTACTTCTGATCCACGGCCTTGCCGGCACTTGCGGACTCTGGGATCCGGTTTCCCAAGTGTTGCGCGAGCACTTCAGGGTGATCCGATACGATCTTCGAGGTCACGGCGAGAGTGGCTCGCCCGAAGGCCCCTGGACGCTGGAAGACTTTGTGGCTGATCTGCTCCAAGTCCTCCGGCGTCATGACTTGTCGCGTATACATCTCGCCGGGTTTTCGCTCGGCGGCCTGGTGGCGCAGCGTTTTGCGATTGATCATCCCGACAAACTTGAGCGCCTTGCCATTGTGAGTGCGGTAGCGGGGCGAACCGTTGAAGAAAAAGAAAAAGTGGCACGCCGCCTTGAAAACCTGCGGTCGGGCGATTTCGACTCGAACGTAGAGGCGGCTTTGGAGCGATGGTTCTCACCGGACTTTCGGGAGCGACACCCGGATGTTGTTGAACAGCGCATGGCTTTGATGCGCAAGGTGGGCTGCCAAAGGGGCTATCTTCAAGCGTATGAGGTTTTCAGTACCAGCGATCTCGCCGATGAATTGCATAGGATCAGTACACCTACGCTAATCATGACCGGTGAGGAGGATCCGGGGTCGAATCCCCGGATGGCCACATTGATGCACTCCCGGATTCGCGGATCAAGGATGGAGATTCTGTCGGGACTTCGGCACAGTCTTCTGGTCGAGGCACCGGAACTTGTGGCTGAAAAACTGAACGAATTTTTTCTGGAGAAAACGGATTGAATTTTCATTTGGTGATCAATATGGAGCGCATGGATGCGTCGTCTTCTTATTCAGAAGTAGCGCGCCACGTGACCGAGATGGTGCAGATAGCGGAGGACGCAGGCTTCCATATCGTCTGGGCGGCGGAGCATCACGGTATCGAGATGACCATTGCGCCGGATGCCTTTCAGATTCTCACCTGGCTTGCTGCACATACCTCGCGAATTCGCCTTGGCACGGCAGTCGTCGTGTCGCCTTATGCGCATCCTGTGCGGGTGGCGGGACAAGCTGCGCTTCTGGATGTTTACAGCGACGGGCGTCTGGATCTTGGGCTCGGTTCTGGGGCTTATCAGTGGGAGATGGACCGGATGAAGCCGGGCCTCAAACAACAGGACGCCCACTTGTATACCCAGGAGTTACTGCCCGCAGTGCGGGCCTTGTGGGAAGGGGACTATAGTCACCAGGGCGAGTACTGGAATTTCTCACGAATCACATCAGTGCCCAAGCCCGTGCAGGCGTCTTCGCCGCCGGTCTGGATTGCTGCCCGGGCACCGGTCACGTTCGATTTTGCTGTGAAGAACAATTGCAACATCATGTCCTGGGCGCTGGCCCGTCCTTTTTCTGAGGTCGAGCTCTATAAAGAGCGCTTTGAAACCGCGCTTAAAGACAATCCCGGTGTGCCCCGCCCGGTCTTTGCCACCATGCGGCAGACCGCGGTTTACAACAAACCTTCAGACGGCGATCCTTACCTTGATGCCTTTATTTCCAAAACGGCGCGTTTTGAAAATCTCTTCAAGAATATTGCTGATGTCAAAGAGGGTTTTCCCGAACAGGTGGACCTCGAATCGATTGCGGGAGAGGACCGCTTCAACCGCGAAGAGCTGCAAAAGAATCTGATGTTCGGCACGCCGGATGAGGTGTTATCCAAACTCGAGCAGTACAAGGCCATCGGTGTTGATGACTTTATCTACAACGCCAGTTACGGCCTTGACCGGGAAAGACAGAAAAGCTCGCTCAAGCTCTTCTGCCGCGAAGTGGCGCCAGTTTTTGCCTGAAGCGTCACACGGGTGCGATGTTTTTGCCTCCTCGTGCCTAATTCTTGAAGAAACACTCAGTGTGAGCGGCAAAACCCGCGCCGGCCTCGCCATAGATGTTGAAAACAGCGTTGGCACCCGCCTCTTGCAAGGGTTCGACGTCGTCGGGATAGCGTGCGGTAGCGGCGATCCGTCCGGAGAATCCTATCTCCTGCAGTTGTTCTAGTGCGCTCAGGTTGGCCTCCAGGTTGGGTAGCGCCAGCATGATGAGTTCAAAGTGATGCTTGCCGCGTAACTGCTCCCAGAAGTCAGCGTCACTGGGAGTACCCCGCACGACATTGCGACCGGCCTCGCAGTGGTAGCGAACCCGTTCGATATCAAAATCCACCCCGATCACCGTATCCCCGTGCTCCTTTCGCATTGCATCATAGGCACCCGCGCCGACCCGTCCCATTCCAAAGATCGCAATCGTCGCGTGGTCGGTCTCAAGCGGTGGATCCTCAGCGAGCCGCGTTTCGCCCTGAAAACGAATCCAGAAATTCCGCCCGCGCCGGTACAGTTTTTCATCGCGAGAGGTGAGGGGCGCTGCCGCAAGATAAGAGAGCGACAGCGCAACGGATATCACTACCAGCCATTGCACATCGAGCCAGCCGTTGGCAACGCCGATGGCCGCCACAATCAGCCCGAACTCGCTGTAGTTGCTCAGCGTCAGGGTGGAAAGCAAGGCATTTCGTGCGCGCAGCCCAAAGCGCGTCAGCAGGAAGAAGAATAGAGCCGACTTGGCGAGTACGAGCGGGACCATCAGGATTCCGATCAGGACGGCGCCGGGGGTGAGGGTGCCAGCCATGCCGACCGACAGAAAAAAGCCCACCAGGAATAGATCCTTGAAGCCAAGCATGGTTCGGCCAAGCTCGGAGGCTTTGGGGTGACGGGCGATCAGCACCCCGATCATCAGGGCGCCGACGTCACCTTTGATGCCGGTGAGGTCAAAGAGTTCTGCGCTGCCAAGCGCCAGCACGAGCCCGAAGAGTACAAGCAGTTCGCCGTGTCCGACGCGATCCAGCAGACGATAGAGCACATGCCGCAGGGGTATCAGCGTCAACAGGGTGAGCGCCCATACAGAAGGCGTCTTGCCCGCTGAGGCCGCGAGAAAAATCACTGCTGCCAAATCCTGGATCACCAGAATGCCGATCGCGACGCGGCCAAAGTGTGACTTGATCTGTGCTTTTTCCTCCAGCACTTTTACCGCGAAGACGGTACTTGAGAAGCTGAGGGCAAACGCAAGCAACCCAGCATGTTGCCAGGTCATCCCGGAGAAAAGCGGTAGATTGAGGGTGGCGAGTCCGAAGACCACGAGCCCAAAGATCACCACCACCGCTACCATGTGCAGGCTGCTGGTGGCCCAGACATGGGGTCGGATCAGCGTCTTCACTTCGAGCTTGAGACCCACTGTAAAGAGCAGCAGCGTGACGCCAATCTCGGAGATCTTCTCGAGTGTGTCGCCGCCCGTCACACCCGAGGCATTGAGCAAGAAGCCGGCGATCAAAAAGCCCACCAGCGGCGGCAGGTTTACAAGACGGGCAGCAAGGCCGAGCACAAAGGCGAGCGCGATCCAGCCGACATCGCCGAGGGCGGGGCTTATCCAGTGCCAATCCATAAGCGGGTTGCGAGTCGGACTACCAATTAAAAGGATGAGCGTATTTTAAGCGAGAGGCGTGTCCGGCCTTAAGGTATCCGGCCCATAATCCAAAAACAGACCAGCCGGGAATACGCAGGCATTTTCGAGTGGCGGGCTTGCACCCACGTGTTGGATTCGTTGAGCGCACGCCATCTGGCACTCAAGCTCAAAAGCCTCGGCATCGAGGCGCTAGTCTGCCCGAGCGATGAGTTTGAAGAAAAAGGCCTGCCTGCAACCTACCGGGCACAGGAATATTTCTGATGATGATCGGGCGTCAACTGATTACGCGTCCTGGCAGCCCGCGGGCAGATTACCGTCGTGGCCGAGTTACCGCACGGCGATGATGGCCCTGAGCCTAAATAAGACGAGTTCCTATCTCTTTTTTTGATGGGTAGAAGGTAATGCAGCGCGCGATCGGTTGAAAATCTGAACGGGGAAAAGCCCACATAATTGAAGTGGATTAGAGGTTTTGGTGGTAACCATTTGATGTGTGTCGGCTTAGTCCAGATCAACGGAAATTATTAAAAATAAAAGGAAATTTCCTTCTTCAAGGGTGAAATTGCAGCCCTGTTTTGCTAACATGAAAGTCTAGATGTAAATCCTCCTTCCTCCTCGGTAATTGAGTCCCGGGCCTTCCCGGGACTTTCTTTTGAATCTCGCGGACGGGTCCTGGCCACGCCTGCCCCTTGTCGGAGCGAGAGGGCGCGCCGACAATGTTCCGATGAACGATTCGAGAACCCTGCTGATCGTCGGCCATGTACCGTCTGCCAATACCCAAAGACTGCGTGACGCTGTCGAGGCAGGTGCGTTAGCTGCCAAGGCAGGCAGCGTCAAGGTCGTGACGAAAACACCGTTTGATACAGACGCGGATGACGTCCTTGCGGCGAAAGCGCTTGTTCTCGGCACCACTGAGAACCTCGGATATATGAGCGGGGCGCTCAAGGATTTTTTTGACCGCGTCTATTACCCCTGTCTCGACGATACCGGCGGCTTGCCCTATGCGTTATACATCCGGGCCAAGCTTGACGGCACGGGCACACGCCGTGGGGTTGAATCCATCACATCCGGTCTTGGCTGGCGGGCCGTGCAGGAGCCGATGATCTGTCATGGCGAATGGCAAGAGGACTTCGTGGAAGATTGCCATACACTGGGCATGGCGATGGCGGCGGGCCTGGACGGCGGGATCTTTTAGATAAAAAAAGACCCCGGAAAAGCGCCGGGGTCAATATTTAGGAGGAGGATACAACAAGCGCATTATGCGCCGCACCGCGTCAACGGAGCGTGATGTGAGCGCCTGCTCCCATTTACAGTTCCCAGACAACTTCTCCAGCCCTGACTTCCGGCATGGAGGTCATGAAGACAGCCATACTTCCCAGAATGGCCTGGATCTGCGGTGCTGCCGCTTCTGCCGCGGCTTCGCTGTCCCAGCGTGAGATCACCATGCCCTCGCCATCACCGACCAGGCAGTCATGAACCGCCTGCAGGCCTTCGATTGATCCTAACTCATCGCGACAGGCATCCATCGCAGCAGTTGCCTCTTCCATTCGTGAACTATCAAATCCGTAGGTCGTGACCCGGTAATACATAACTTGCCTCCTTGTTTTGCCGGAAGATGCGTTTCATCCGGCAGGGGTTTCAGGGGTGGTCGTCGTGGGACTAAAGTTCCCAGACCACCTCGCCGGCTTTGACTTCCGGCATTGAGGTCATCATGGGCGCTATACGTCCCATAATGGCCTGAATCTGTGGCTGCGCAGCTTCAGCAGCAGCTTCGCTCGCATAGCGCGAGACGATCATGCCCTGGCCTTCACCGACGACGCAGGAGTGAACGGATTCAAGACCGTCAATGGCGTTGAGTTCGTCGCGGAATGTGTCAGCCATTGCCATAAACTCGTCAAATCGGGCTGCATCAAAACCATAAGTCGTAACGCGAAAATACATGGTTAACCTCCTTTTTATGGTGGAAAGCCCACTTTAACAGACGGTCGCCATGAGCGCGCCATCACGAAAATTTCATTTTTAATCAACGATCTGCTCACGTGAGAGAGGGCATCATGCGATCTCCAACTTAACAAAATTTCGAGAAATAAATATGAAATTCAAAACATTCCTGACGGCCCTGACGGCTGTTTTTGCCATCTCTGTTGCGCAGACTGCCACCGCGGGCTCCTGCGGCGGGGGTGACCATAGCCATGGCGATGGTTACACCGTCGTTGACAAAGCTGCCGCTGACGGCAACTTCTCCACGCTGATCGCTGCCGTCGAGGCCGCGGGTCTGCAAGATGTGCTGAGCGGTCACGGACCCTTTACGGTGTTCGCCCCGACAGACGCCGCTTTTGCTGCATTGCCGGCAGGCACGGTAGAGACCTTGCTGAAGCCTGAGAACATCGATCAGCTCAAAGCTATCCTGACCTACCACGTGGTGCCTAAGAATGTGATGTCATCCCAGATCAGAAACGGCGATAACTTTGTTAAAACCGTCGGCGGCAACACGCTCAATGTCGAGAAGGAGTATGACGAAGTGATGATCGGTTCCGCCAAAGTAGTGGCGGTCGATATCAAAGCCAGCAACGGCGTCATTCATGTCATCGACGAGGTCCTGTTGCCCAAGTCATAATGCTTGTGTCCTCGAAAGAAAAACCGGGGCTTGCCCCGGTTTTTTTATGCTCCCTGATACAGACCATGACCGAATCCGATATTCCGACACACCGGCTGGAAGTTGCCCAAGGCTGGCTTAGCGCAGCACAGCGTATCCTCGTTCTGACGGGTGCGGGATTGTCGACAGCGTCCGGTATTCCTGATTTCCGGGGGCCGCAGGGCGTCTGGACCCGCGACCCCGACGCCGAAAAACTCTCGGATATCCGTTACTACCTGTCGGATCCCAATATCCGAAAAAAAGCTTGGTTGTCGCGACGCGATTCGCCGGTTTGGCAGGCGCAACCCGGTTTCGGGCACAAGGTCCTGGCCCGCTTTGAAGAGACAGGGCGCCTGGATACGCTGGTGACCCAGAATATTGATGGCCTGCATCAGTTGGCGGGCAGCTCGCCTGACCGGATCATCGAGATCCACGGCACGATTCGGGAGGTTGCCTGTTTGGTGTGCGCCTATCGCGTGCCGATGCAGATAGTCCTGGAGCGTCTGGCTGCAGGCGAGCAGGATCCCGAGTGCCCCGATTGTGGCGGCATCCTGAAGTCGGCGACCATTTCCTTCGGCCAGTCGCTGGTGGCGCATGATCTGGCCCGGGCAGAGGCGGCGGCCCGACACTGTGATCTGCTGCTGGCCGTGGGTTCCACGCTGTCGGTGTATCCTGTCGCGGGACTGGTGCCCATCGCGAAAGAAGCCGGCGCCAGGATCGTGATTGTTAATGGAGAGCCCACCGCGATGGATGACATTGCTGACGCGGTGCTGGTGGGGGATCTCAACAATTTGCTGCCGAGCGTATTGGACGAAGCCACCCAGTAATGACTATGAATCCGGTGCACGTAAAGATTTGCTGCATGGCGTCTGTTGAAGAAGCGCACCTCGCGGCAAGTCATGGTGCAAGCGCGGTCGGGCTGGTGGGTGAGATGCCTTCAGGGCCCGGGGTCATCGGTGCAAAGGCGGCCGGGCGGATTGCCCGCGAAGCGCCGCCCGGTCTTGAGACTTTTCTTTTGACAAGCGGGGAGAGTGCGGCCGATATCGCGAGTGAGCTGGCGATCTGTCCGGCCACTGCCGTGCAGATCGTGCGGCACATTGATCCCAAGGAGTATCCGGCACTCATTGAAGCGGCG
>DDZY01000158.1:8408-13355 GCA_002346525.1 Proteobacteria bacterium UBA2996 | reverse complement strand
GGTGCGACAGTGGCCATCAGTAGAACTCAACTTGCGATACGCGACCCGTAAAGACAGGCCCATTCTTCGCGGTGCGACGAGATGAGATTGTACTGTGCAAAACAGGCTCGCACCCGGTCGGCCTGGGTGGCGAGAATGCCGCTCAGAATCAGAACACCTTGGGGCTTGAGGTATCGTTCTAGGGTGGGAGCGAGGTCCATGATCGTACCGGCCAGAATGTTGGCCACGACAAGGTCATACCGCTCACCGTCACCCAGCTCATCCGGCCTGCATAGGCCAAGGCTGTCAGACACACCGTTGAGCAAAGCGTTTTCGCGGCTGGCTGCCATGGCTTTGGGATCCAGGTCGACCCCCGTTGCGGATCCTGCGCCGAGGCGCAATGCTGAAATCGCCAGCACACCGGATCCGCAACCCCAATCCAGTACCTTGAGCCCCTTTAGGGCCTGGCATTCGATCTGCTGCAGGCAAAGTTGCGTGGTGGCGTGCGTGCCTGTGCCAAAAGCGAGTCCCGGCGTTATCGTGATCCGAATCTGATTTGGGGTATCCGGCACCAGATCCCAAGGGGGACATATCCAGAGTCGATCGCTGATCTGGACCGGGGCGAAGGATGCACGTCCGGAGAGTTCCCAGTCCTGGTCGGCTACAGCATCGACCACCGTTGCAGAACTGCTTCCCGCCACGGCCCTAAGGTGTGCCTCAACGCTCGCCATGTCTGTGTCCGGGGTGAACAGCCCTGATACAGACTGCAACGCCCAACGGGGTTTGTCAGGCAGGGCAGCGTCAAATTGTGGGGAGTCTCCGGCATCCATCCGAGTGATGGCCAGGGCGCCGAGTACCTCGAGCGTTTCTTCGATCCGGTCGGCGGATTCCAGAGCGACGGTGATCGAGATGCGCCACCAATGGCTCTGGCCTTCGCCTGCTGTCATTGCGGTTCAGCGTTGCCGCCGGTCAACTGGAAAGTTGACGTTCGAGGTAATGGATATCCAGAGGTTGCCGCCGAAAAGCGGCGTCATCAACGATTTGCTGCTGAAGCGGGATGTTGGTATCAATCCCGTCCACGACCATCTCGCGCAGCGCGCCGCTCATTCGCTGCAGCGCCTGTTCCCGATCCTCACCATGGGTGATGACCTTCGCAATCAGCGAGTCGTAGTAGGGGGGCACCCGATAATTGTTAAAGATGTGAGAATCCACCCGCACCCCGGGGCCGCCCGGCTGGTGATATCGGGTGATGGTTCCCGGTGACGGCATGAATGTCGTCGCGTTTTCCGCGTTGATTCGGCACTCTACTGCGTGCCCCTGCAGGCGGATATCGCTTTGCGTGACACTCAAGGGCTCGCCGGCGGCGATTTTGATCTGTTCGCGTACGATGTCAATTCCGGTGATCGCTTCCGTAATCGGATGCTCCACTTGAAGACGGGTGTTCATTTCGATAAAGAAGAACTCTCCATTTTCATACAGGAATTCAAAGGTGCCCGCGCCCCGGTATCCGATCTGTCGACAGGCATTGGCACAGCGTTCGCCCATTTCGGCGCGCAATGTATCCGTGATACCCGGGGCGGGTGCTTCTTCCAGCACTTTCTGGTGACGGCGCTGCATGGAGCAGTCACGATCGCCCAGTATCACCACCTCGCCTTGCGTGTCTGCAAGCACCTGGAACTCCACGTGCCGGGGCTTTTCGAGATAGCGCTCCATGTATACGGTGTCGTTGCCAAAGGCTGCCTGCGCTTCGCTGCGAGTGAGTTGCCAGGCGTTCAGGAGTGCGGCTTCTGTATGAACCACGCGCATCCCCTTTCCACCCCCGCCGGCGGTGGCCTTGATGATGATCGGATATCCAATATCGGACGCCATACGCATGATCTCGTCAGCATCATTGGGCAATGGGCCATTAGAGCCGGGGACACAGGGCACGCCCGCTTTCAACATGGCGTCAATGGCCGAGATCTTGTCGCCCATGAGGCGAATTGTTTCGGCTGCCGGACCAATGAATATGAAGCCGCTTTGCTCCACGCGCTCTGCGAAGTCGGCATTCTCGGCAAGAAACCCGTAGCCGGGGTGAATCGCGGTTGCATCCGTGACTTCTGCAGCCGCAATAACGGCGGGGATGTTGAGATAACTGCCCGCGGCTGCTGCGGGGCCAATGCAGACCGACTCCGATGCGAGCCGTACGTACTTGGTATCCGCGTCCGCCTCCGAATGCAGCGCTACCGTACGAATGCCCAACTCTCCACAGGCTCTCAGAATCCGCAGCGCGATTTCGCCGCGGTTCGCAATCACAAGTTTATCGATCATCGGGAAAGCGTCAGCCGCCGTCTTCCTCAATTACAAACAGCGTTTCCCCATACTCCACCGGATCACCGCTGCTTTTCAGAATCTTTTTGACGACTCCGCTTGCTTCGGCGTCTACCTGATTGAAGATCTTCATCGCTTCAATCATGCATAGGGTATCGCCCACGCTAACGCGGCTTCCAAGCTCGACGTAGGGTTTGGAATCCGGGTTCGGTGAAGCGTAAAAGGTGCCCACCATGGGCGAACACACCGCGCCTGCGGTGTCATGCGTCTGCCCGACTTCGGGGGCGGGAGCGGGAGTCACCGGTTCGGGCACGTGCGCAGACACCGCTTCGAGGGGCGCACTGATGGGAGTAATCGGCTGGGTCAGTACGGGGGCGCTGGCCGAGGGTGAACCTCGACTCAAGCGAATGGATTCCTCACCCTCGGTGATCTCGATCTCGCTTAACTGAGACTCCTCGAGCATTTCAATGAGCTTCTTGATTTTGCGAATATCCATGGTGTTCTTGTCAGTTGTCGTTATCCCCGAAGCCCAGTTGTGTCAGGGCGGCGTCTAGTGCTGCCGTATAGCCTCGCGGCCCCAGCCCACATATGACGGCCTGCGCGAGGTCGGAGAAGAAAGACTTATGGCGGAAGGGCTCGCGGGTATGCACATTGGAAAGATGAACCTCAATGAACGGCAGCCCGACTGCGGCAAAAGCATCCCGTAGCGCGACACTGGTATGCGTGAATGCCGCCGGGTTGATGACGATGAACCGGGTGCCGTCTGTGCCCGCCAGCTGGACGCGGTCGACGAGTTCGGCCTCACTATTGGATTGCAGTGTCTCAAGTCCGGCGCCTGCCGAGGTGCACTGTTCAGCTGCCGTGTGATTGATTTCCTCAAGGGTGCACGCACCATAAACACCGGGCTCCCGCGTACCGAGGAGGTTCAGATTAGGGCCGTGAATGAGCAGAATATCGGACATTGCGCAATTGAATCTATCTCCGGTGATTCTCGCATTTTAGGGATTTTATGTCCAGATCAATACATTTCTATCCCATTTCGATGCAATTACCGTTATTTTCATATCCGAAAAAGCGCGGACGCCCTATTTTGGTTCAAAGCCTATGGTAGTTCGGAAAGCCATGAAGCTATGTCTTGGCTCCGGACCTCTCCCGTTTTCGTATAGCGCAGCCGCCCTGCCCTGTCGAACACCAATGTGAATGGCAGTTGTCCGGAGTTGCCGTAGCGTGCCATCAGGGTAAGCGCTTCATTCTTGCTGACCAAGGAGACATAGTTAATACCCACTTCGTCCTCAAAGCGTATGACAGGCTCAAGTTCATCGACCGCAATACCGACTATCGCGAGTGACTCTCGATGCAGGGCCTGAGTTGCGGCAAGGAGCGGGATTTCTTTGCGGCAGGGCTCACACCAGGTCGCCCAGAAGTTAATCAAGATATTTCGGCCGGCCAGTTGGTCGGAGGAGAAGACATCGCCGCTGCTGGTCTGCAACGAAAACGGAGCCAGGGTCTTCAGGGTCTGGGGAGCGGGTTGCTGTTCAGACACCAGAACGCCGGCCGAGAAGAATCCTATCGATGCTGCGGCTGCCCCGCCAAGCAGCCAGGCGACCAGCTTGAGAGGCGCCGCCACGGGACTTATTCCAGGGTATTCAGAACCGCAACAAGCGCATCGGCACTGACGAAACCGTAGCGCCGCTGTGCCTCATATTCCCGGCCGTCGGCATCAAAGAAGAGGATTGCCGGAGGACCGAAGACGCCATAACGCTTTTTGATCGCAGCCCCTTCCGGATCGTCCGGATCGGTCACATCTACCTTCAGTACGCGATAGGCCCCAAGGGCCGCGATGACACCGGGATCCTGAAACGTGGTTGTTTCCATTCGTAGACAGTCGGTACACCAGTCCGCATAAAAGTCGAGCATCACTTTTTTGCCGGAGTTGCCGGCTTGTGCAATCGCCTTGTCCAGCGCCTGAAGCGAATCCACTTTTTCAAATTTTGCTGAAGCGGTTTGACCCGGTTTGGCCGCGGTTCCGATGAGACTGCTCACAGAAACCGGCGCCATGATGCTGCGGTTACCGCTGAAACCGCCGATCATCGCCAGCACCCCCCAGATCAGCAGCACGGTACCGAGACCTTTGAAAAACACCGTCCATCCTGAAGCGTTGGAGGAGAGGCTACGGCCCGCTCCCAGGTAGACCCCGGTGATGATGAAGAGTGCCGCCCATAACAGGAGGACCGGCACGGCAGGGATGGCACCCAATAGGTAGATAGCGACGCCCAGCAGCATCACGCCAAATGACTGCTTTACCCGTTCCATCCAGGCCCCGCTGCGCGGAATCAGCCAGGTGGCTCCTGCACCGGCGACGATCAGAATGACACCCATGCCGAGCGCCATCGATGACATCAGCGCGGCACCGATCCACGGGTCTGCGTTGAGGATCGCGATACTGAGAACGGAGATGAGAAGAGGAGAAACACAGGCGCCCACGATGAGTGCGGATGCGGCCCCCAGAATGAAGACCATCCAGATGGAGCCGCCAAACCCCTGACTGCCCGCTGCAAGTCGGGACTGAAGTGCCGACGGCACCTGAATCTCATAGAGGCCGAACATGGACAGCGCCATCAGGCTGAGGACGGCAGCAATAGCCCCAATGGCCCAGAT
>DDZY01000158.1:7393-8016 GCA_002346525.1 Proteobacteria bacterium UBA2996 | reverse complement strand
TCGCAACAGTTCCGAGTACATAGACCATCGAGAGTCCTGTTGCCCTGCCCCGGCCCGTGCCTGACTGGCCCACAATCGTCCCGAGCAAGATGGGAATGAGCGGCAGCACGCAGGGTGTGAAACTGAGCAGCAGCCCGGTACCAAACGCGGCACCCAGATAGCCGATCAGAGCCTGGGTCGACACCGCTTCCTTTTCTCTCGAGCTATTTTCTTCATCGGAAGCCGGCAGGGATGAGCCCTCACTGGCCACCGCATCGCTGATGATTTTGGGAAGCGTGATCGCCAGGGTTTTCTTTGCCGGAGGGTAACAGATACCCTGCTCCGCGCAGCCCTGGAAATGGGCAACGAGCGTCACCTCGTTGGCATCAGCGTCGGCGACAATCGGCAGTTCGGCCGTAAAGTCAGCCGGAAAAATATTGACTTCGCCGAAATAGGGATCCTGTTTGCGCACACCTTGAGGAAGCGGGTGCTCCACCAGAGCGGCTCCGGACAGCGTCTCAAAACGGAGTTTGTCCCGATACAGGTAATAGCCTGGGGCAACGGAGAACCGCGCATGCAGCCTGTCGCGCCCATCAGACCTGACTTCAAGGCGAAAGGCCTCTTCAGCGGCTAGAAATTCCGGT
>DDZY01000158.1:5173-7018 GCA_002346525.1 Proteobacteria bacterium UBA2996 | reverse complement strand
ACGGCTCTTGCCGGCGCTCATCCCGGTCAGGGTGAGCGCCACCGTATGGACGATGGGTGCGTAGCAGACGCCTATCGGTTCGTTGCAGCCCTGCCCATGTGCCGTCAGTTGTAATGCTCCTGAATCTGACCCGTCGCGGGCGAGGCTTAGAACGATACGGGCCGAGTGCTCGAGTATTTGTACATCACCGAAAAATTCGTCCTGCTTGGTTCGCGCAGCGGGGTACTTCACGTCTGATATCGCTATGCCCGGGGAATCACTATCAAAACTGAATTTGTCGAGATACATGTAGTACCCCGGCGCGATATCCCAGGTCACCGCGATCTTCTCGGGCGAGATCACTTGCGTCGAAAAGGCAAACGCTCTGTCTGGCTCAAGCAGGTCTTCGCTGTCTTGGGCCTTAAGAGTAGTGCCCGCGGTACCACTCAGGAGCATGCACAGCGCCACGAGCCGTGCCAGCGACGATTGAAGCCGATCCGAGGCGCGAGACGAGCGATACGGGTGTTTCATGGTCGGTCGGGGCAAAAGCTGCTTACAGAGGAGAAAATTGGGTATTGAGGATCCCATTTTCGCACGTTCGGCCAAAGCCATTGTGGAGAACAAGGCAGCCGCGCAATCGGAAAGGTGCCTGGGACATTCGGTAGAATGCGTTCTGTGTCGGCCGTCTTGGCTTATTTCTGATCAATGCCGTTGCTATTTCTGACATTTTTACTGGTCCCGCTGCTGGAGATCTACCTCCTCATTAAGATAGGCAGTCTCATTGGGGCCGCGTGGACGGTCGTGGGGGTTGTCGGAACGGCGGCGCTCGGCGCTGCGCTCGTGCGCCGGCAAGGGCTTGCAGCGTTGGCTCGCTTTCGCTCGGCAACCCAGTCCGGGGAGTTGCCCGCATTAACGATAATGGAAGGGTTGGCCCTGCTCGTTGCCGGAGCTTTGCTCCTGACACCGGGATTTTTTACAGACGCGGTCGGGTTTGCCCTCCTGACGCCACCGCTGCGCCAGGTCTTGATCAGGCGTTGGCTCGCCGGGCGGGCTGTGGTTTCGGAAAATAGCACGCAGGGCAAGCGCGATTCGGGCGTTGTCGAGGGGGAATTTCGACGCATTGACGACTGATTTTCCCCGCACGTCTTGACTTTCATAATATAAGCCCTATTATTAGCACTCAAATAGATCGAGTGCTAACCTGTTTTGGCCTCACAAAATCCCTCAATTACTCAAATCCTTAGGAGATAAAGTAGATGAATATTCGACCGCTGCACGACCGTATTGTGGTGCGACGCCTCGACGAAGAGCGCACCAGCGCCGGCGGAATCGTCATTCCTGATTCAGCAACCGAAAAGCCCATGACGGGCGAGGTGCTGGCTGTCGGTAACGGCAAGCGCCAGGACAATGGCGAGCGTATGACCCCCGACGTCAATGTCGGTGACAAAGTGCTTTTTGGAAAGTATTCCGGCACCGAGGTCAAAGTAGAAGGTGAAGAAGTCCTGGTGATGCGTGAAGACGACATCATGGGCGTCATTGAGGGCTGAGGTCAGCAAAAGTTTGCGCCTCACCTACACGCATAATTTTTTAAAGGAACGAAATCATGTCAGCTAAAGAAGTCAAATTCGGTGAGTCCGCTCGCGCGGCCAAAATGCGCGGCGTTAATGTGCTTGCGGATGCCGTAAAAGTTACGCTGGGGCCTAAGGGCCGCAACGTCGTGCTCGACAAGTCTTTTGGTGCGCCGACGGTGACCAAGGACGGCGTCTCTGTCGCAAAAGAGATCGAGCTCAAGGATAAATTCGAGAACATGGGTGCCCAGATGGTCAAGGAAGTCGCTTCCAAGACCTCTGATGTGGCCGGTGACGG
>DDZY01000158.1:4541-4795 GCA_002346525.1 Proteobacteria bacterium UBA2996 | reverse complement strand
GCCGCCGGCATGAACCCGATGGATCTCAAACGGGGTATCGACAAGGCTGTGAAGGCTGCTGTCGAACAGTTGGCGGGGATTTCCAAGCCCTGTTCAGATCACAAGGAAATTGCCCAGGTCGGAACCGTGTCCGCCAATGCGGACGAGTCCGTGGGCGGAATCATTGCCGAAGCGATGGAAAAGGTCGGCAAAGAGGGTGTCATCACGGTCGAGGAAGGCAAGAGCCTCGAAAACGAACTGGATGTCGTTGAAGG
>DDZY01000158.1:0-4221 GCA_002346525.1 Proteobacteria bacterium UBA2996 | reverse complement strand
ATGCAGTTTGACCGCGGTTACCTGTCGCCCTACTTCATTAATGATCAGGACGCCATGCAGGCAGATCTGGAAAATCCGCTGATCCTGATCCACGACAAAAAAATCTCGAACATCCGCGACATGCTGCCGGTGCTTGAGGCGACGGCTAAAGCAGGTCGTCCACTGCTCGTGATTGCTGAGGATATCGAAGGCGAAGCGCTGGCGACTCTGGTGGTCAACAACATTCGTGGCATCGTCAAGGTTTGTGCGGTGAAAGCCCCTGGATTCGGCGATCGTCGTAAAGCCATGTTGCAGGACCTTGCGATTCTGACTGGTGGCCAAGTGATCTCCGAGGAAGTTGGCATGAGTCTTGAGGGCGCGACGCTCGAAGATCTCGGATCCGCCAAGCGTGTGCAGATCAGCAAGGAAAACACCACCGTTATTGATGGAGCAGGCTCTGCGAGCGACATCGAAGCTCGGGTGAACCAGATCCGTGTGCAGATCGAGGAAGCCACCTCTGATTACGACAAGGAAAAGATGCAGGAACGTGTTGCCAAGTTGGCCGGCGGTGTGGCGGTTATCAAGGTTGGTGCCGCAACCGAAGTCGAGATGAAAGAGAAAAAGGCCCGTGTCGAAGATGCGCTGCATGCTACCCGAGCCGCAGTGGAAGAGGGTGTTGTGCCCGGCGGCGGCGTCGCCCTGGTGCGCTGTATCGCTGCTGTCGGCGACGTGAAAGGCGCGAACCACGATCAGGATGTCGGTATCCAGATCGTACAGCGGGCGATTGAAGAGCCTCTGCGCCAAATCGTCGCCAACGCCGGCGAAGAGGGATCCGTGGTCCTTAACAACGTCCTGGGTCAGGATGGCAACCATGGTTACAACGCCGGCTCCGGAGAGTACGGTGACATGATCAGTATGGGTATTCTTGATCCCACTAAGGTCACCCGGGTGGCTCTGCAGCACGCTGCGTCGATCGCCGGTATGATGGTGACGACCGAAGCGATGGTGGCAGAACTGCCGGAAGACAAGCCGGCTATGCCGATGCCGGGTGGTGACATGGGCGGTATGGGCGGTATGGGCGGCATGATGTAATCCCGCCTGGCTTTTGCCTAAGAGCCGATCAAAAGCCCCGCCATTCGGCGGGGCTTTTTTTGCGCTCGGGCAAAGAGTTGCTTCGTCCAACGCGCTAAAATGATCCGGTGACTAAATTTTCCCGCCTTAAGGGAAAGTCCTGAGACTACGACAAGCGGGTGATGTGCCGGTGACCAGAAAGAGGAAAACACGATGAACGGCATCAAGATCTTAAAGGGGATCCCGAAACGTGCTCGACAGCAACTTCGGCGTCGGACCGTTATTCTGGCCGTCATTGCGGCGTTTGGCACGGGCCCAGTTTTTGCGCTATCGCCCGTTGATCCGGTAACCGGAGCCACGCCCTGGACGCCCCAGCCAGAGGCGGGTGAACGCCGCCCCGGTCTTGCAGTGACCTATTCCTACGGTCGCCAGGTGCATGTTGACGACATTGAAGTCCTGCGCAATCCGGTCATCGGTAAGCCGCTTGAGAATATCGCGCACCGGACGATCGATGGAAACGTACTGACCTCAACCCAGGCCATGCTGGTCGCTGCCCACATACGGGGACTGATCCATTTTGAGGCGGCCGGTACGTATGTGTTTCGGATCGAGTCAAACGATGGCGTCAAGGCCAAGATAGGCGGTCGTCAGATCTGGGTGGATCCCGAGATCCACCCCAACCGATGGTCTGCACCGATCCCTGTGGTGATTGATGTTCCGGGCTGGTATGAGCTGTGGATCAACTACTACCAGAAGAAGGGAACCTCTGCCCTGCAGCTGGTGTGGACAACGCCAGACTCTAGTGAGGAGACTCACGTGCCGCCGAGTGCCTTCTCTCATCTTGAGACCCAGGTCGGCCAATAGGACAGCAGGGATTACCCCGAGATGCCGGGAGAAGAATCAGGTCTGCAGGGGGTCTATTCCGTCCAGGGCGACGATGTGGGATTCCGTGAGTCGCTGACGGATGTCTCGAAAGGGCGCATAGGCCTCGCAATGGTAAAACGCCTGGAGTTGATCCCAACTGGGGAACTCGATGATGACGAGTCGCTTGGGCTGCCATTTACCCTCAAGCACTTCGGTCTTTCCACCCCTGGCACGGTAGACACCGCCATATTCAGCAGCGATCTTCGGTACCGCCTCAATGTAACCGCTGTCCCGATAGGCCTGCATGTCGGCGGGACTGACATCTGCAATCAGAAAAGCGCTCATGGTCTGTGATCTCGGACTGGTTTCTGGTTTAGACGATGTTGATCAAGGCATCAAGTACCCCATTGGGCCGTTCCATCATCAGGGAATGACCCGAGCCATCGAGTAAGCAGACCCGGGCATTTGGCACGGCACCAATCAGTTTCTGCGCAGAGCGAGGCGGTGTCATGATGTCGCGTTCACCCAGGATAAATAGGGTCGGACATTGCAGCGCAGCCGCGTGGGCAAGTCCCTGGTCATATTTCTGGCAGGCATCAAGATCAATATGAATGATGTCGTCTTTGGCCTTTTCCAGCAATCGCAAAGTCCCGCCCGCCATCCACATTCCTGGATTTTCATTGCCGCCCAACTGGGCCGCCTTGCTGTAGCCCCAGTAGGTCAGCATATCAATAACCCCGTGGTCATTTTCCGAGGCGTACTGCATCATGTCAGGATGAACACCCATGGGGGCTGTGGAGCCGATCAGCGCGAGTGAGCGAGTCCGGTCCGGGTGTCGTGCTGCCGCACTCAAAGCCACCAAGGATCCCATGGAGTGCCCCACCAACGCGGCGCTTTCTATTCCCGCCGCGGCCATGGCTTCCGTGACCGCATCTGCCATCGCGTTTATCGTGGGCGCGGGCCGCCCTGTTGAGCGTCCGTGGGCGGGCAGATCGAGAGCCATGACGTTGTAGCCGTGCCGTGCAAAGTACCGCGAAGGGAGCACCCACACCGTGTGATCCATGCCGGTACCGTGGATAAAGACGACCGCCTGCTGTCCTTCCTGATGATCGCGTGCACCGGTGTAGGCAAAAAGCGTCCCTTGGGGCGTATTGAGTTCCATCTGAGTTAGCCTTTCTGGGAGGCGCGTAGCGCCCGGTCAAGATCTTCAATGAGGTCATCGGGATCTTCTAGTCCGACAGACAGCCGAATCAGGCCTTCAGAGATGCCGGCCGCCGCCAGAGCATCGGCGTCCATCCGATGATGTGTCGTGCTGGCAGGGTGAATGACCAGTGATTTGGCGTCTCCGACATTGGCAAGATGAGACAGCAACTCGACCCGGCTGATAAAACGCTGACCTGCTTCGCGCCCGCCTTTGATACTGAAGCTGAAAACCGCACCGCATCCTTTGGGCAGCAGCTGTTTCGCAAGCTCGTGGTCAGGATGGTCCTCGCGCTCCGGGTAACTGACCCACTCCACAGCATCATGGTCGGAGAGAAACGCAACAATCGCGCGGGTGTTGGAGACGTGCCGCTGCATCCGCAGCGGCAGAGTCTCCATGCCCTGCAGGACCTGGAAAGCCGTGGTCGGACTCATGCAGGCTCCAAAGTCCCGGGCGCCCTCCTTGCGGGCCCGGGTTATGAAGGCGGCAGGCCCGAATTCCTCGACGAAGTTCATATTGTGAAAGCCGGCGTAAGGTTCGGTCAGCGTGGGAAACTTTCCGGAACCGGTCCAGTCGAAGGTGCCGCTATCCACGACCAGGCCGCCGATGATGACGCCATGGCCGCTCAAGAATTTCGTTGCGGAATGAAAAATGATGTCCGCACCAAGAGAGAAGGGCTGACAGAGATAGGGCGTTGTAAAGGTGGAATCGATCATCAGCGGCACTCCCTGTGCATGCGCCACCTCGCTGATCGCGGGGATATTCAGCACTTCAAGACCCGGATTGCCCAAGGTCTCGCCGAAAAGCAGCCGCGTCTGTGGCGTGATTGCCGCGGCGAAGGCATCGGGATCACGTGGGTCGACAAAAGTGGTCGTGATGCCAAAGCGCGGCAACGTGTACTCAAGGAGGTTATGGGTGCCGCCGTAAAGTGAGCGCGACGCCACGATGTGCTCACCTGTGCCGAGTAGTGTGGCAATGGCGAGGTGACAGGCAGCCTGGCCGCTTGCCGTGGCAATGGCGCCGATACCGCCCTCCAGTGCTGCAATGCGTTCTTCAAGCACCGCCGTCGTCGGGTTGGTAATGCGCGAATAAACGTGACCTGCCCG
>DDZY01000163.1:17252-18469 GCA_002346525.1 Proteobacteria bacterium UBA2996 | reverse complement strand
AGACTATCTCGCGAGCGCACACCGTCCCTGAATGCCGGCAGGGCTCAACCGGCTGCCAACCCCGCGCCGATCAACTGACCGGCGTACCAGCGGTGGAAAACGTGGATACTGGGCTCGAGCTCTGGACAAATCCGTCCCGGGCGTGCGAGACGGGAGTGAAGGCCCAGCTGCTGCGCCTCGAGGACCACAATATCTTCATCCATGCCGATCGCCATCCGGTTTTCGTAGCGCTCAAGAATCTGCCGGAAGTCCGGTGCCGACAGGCTGGCCTCGTCGAACAGCAAGGTCAGTCGCACTATGGTGTTGGACACAGTCACCGGGGCCGCCTCCAGCACCCAGACTGCATCACGCGAGGCGGCAAACGTCAGGCCGGGATAGGCCCAGGTGTAGCGGGTGCCGTCCGCCAGCCGGCCCGATAATCCGGGAAGGGCCTCAAGGCCGCTGCCGGCTTCCTCCAGCACGCCTACACTACCGCGCCTGGCATGTTCGCCAAATTGGCTGACAAACGCCCCATCCGTTTTATCCACCGGATCGGGCGTGGCATAGAGCGTTGACAGCGTGTGCGGATGGACTTTGCGCAGATGGTAGTACTCGTTAAATACCTCAATGAAAAGTTTCCAGTTGCACTCGACCGTGAACTCCCGCTGACTCGCCGTCACCAGCGAACCGAGCCGCCAGGGTTCGTGCAGGGTCTCGAAGTCACCCAACCAGTCGTCCAGAGAGGGTGCCTGGCCATCCACGTTGACGAACAGAAAACCGGCCCGCTCTTCGCTGCGGACCTGCACCAGACCGAAATCGGCTGACTCAAAACCCTCGGCGCCGTCCATCCTGGGCGCCGCAAAAAGACTGCCGTCCAACTTGTAGCACCAGCCGTGAAACGGGCAGACGAACTGGCGGCATTGGCCTCTGCCCGGTTCCACCAGTTGCATGCCCCGGTGACGGCAGGTGTTGGCGAGAACGCGAAGACCGCCATCCTCACCCCGAACCGCGATGAGCGGGGTATCCGCGACCGAAAATGCCAGGTAGTCCCCCGACTGCGACAGATCGCTGGTTCGGCCCGCACTGACCCAACCACCGGCAAAAAGGCGCTCCTGCTCAAAAGCCAGAATGCCCTCATCAACGTAGCAAGCGGGAGGAAGCGTAAAAGCCTGCTCGGTTTGGCAAAGCACTCCGGAGAGATCTAACTGGGACACAGAAGGGATCCGAAAAAACGAAAC
>DDZY01000163.1:2791-16854 GCA_002346525.1 Proteobacteria bacterium UBA2996 | reverse complement strand
ATCAGTACATCTCCTGGGGATCGACATCCAGAGACCAGCGGACCCGTGCTGCCTCGCGTGAAGCCTCAATCCCCTGCACCCAATCTTCAAGAAAGCGGTGAAACCGGCGCTCATCCGCGCTTCTCACCAGCAGCTGCGCCCGGAAACGCCCGGCGCGGCGCTCCATCGGCGAAGGCACGGGCGTCATGATCTCTACCGCGCTGCGCGAAGCCAGGTTTTCGCCTGCAAGCGCAGCGGAGCGAAGAAAGCGGATCGGAGCGCCGCTTTGGGTCGACTCTGCCCGCATCAGGGCAAAACGGACATACGGTGGGTATCCTGCGGTCTTTCGCTCACTCAGGGCCTCTTTTGCAAATCCCGCAAGATCGTGCTGACGCAGCCGGGCAAACGTAAGGTCCTCAGGATGTGCCGTCTGAACCAGGACTACTCCGCGGCGCTCGCGTCTGCCAGCTCGCCCGGATACCTGGCAGAGCTGCTGAAACAGTCTTTCTGAGCCCCGAAAGTCCAGGCTGTACAGACCTTGATCGGCAGATAACACACAGACCAGGGTGACACCGGCAAAATCGTGCCCCTTTGACAGCATCTGGGTGCCCACCAGAATGTCGACCTTGCGATCCCGGACCGCTTGAAGCGCTTTGGCTATCTCGTCCGACGGCCCGGCGACATCACTATCTATCCGCATCACGTCCGCCTCGGGGAAAATCCGGACCAGCGCCTCTTCCACCCGCTGGGTTCCCTCACCCACAGGGAACAAAGTCTCTTTTTGGCATTCCGGACACGTAGACGGCGCCGAGACCTGGCTCCCGCAATGGTGACAGATAACCCGGCCGGTGCGCCGGTGCAGTGTCTGCCTGGCGTCACAACGGGGGCAACGCGCCTGCCAACCGCACTCGGTGCAGACCATGACCGGGGCAAAGCCACGACGATTGACGAAAACCAGGCTTTGCTCCCCTCGCGAGAGACAGTCCTTAATTGCACCGACTACCGGCGCTGACAGCCCATCGTTGAGAGCCAGGCGATTCAGGTCGAGAATCTCGACTTTCGGTAACCTGGAGGAGCCTGCCCGCGATTCAAGCTTCAAATGCCGGTAACGTCCGTTTGCCACATTGGCCATGCTTTCGAGCGAGGGTGTCGCAGAACCCAGCACCACCGGAATATCAGCCAACTGCGCCCTTTTTACCGCGATATCCCTTGCGTGGTAGCGAAATCCCTCCCGCTGCTTGTAGGACAGGTCGTGCTCTTCATCCACAATAATGACGCCGGGCCGGGCCATGGGTGCAAATACCGCCGACCGGGTCCCCAGCACCACCGCTGCGCTCCCCTGCCGGGCACGCCACCAGGCCCGGTGGCGCTCGGTATCCGTTAAACCCGAGTGCAGCACCGCTAGGGAACTCCCCAAGCGTCCTTCAAAGCGTGCGATGAGCTGTGGCGTCAGCGCAATCTCGGGCACCAGTACCAATGCCTGACGTCCGCGGGAAATGATTCGGCAAGCGCAATCCAGATATACCTCTGTTTTGCCGCTGCCGGTCACCCCGTCCAACAGGAAAGGTGTGTAGCTGCCCTCCGCCCCCTGCAGAGCGGCACTCGCTGCCTGCTGTGCCGGATTCAGTGCCGCGGCCGCCTCGGTCTCAGGAGGCGACCCCGGCAGGTCCACCGTGACCTTCTCCACAAAACCCTGCCCCTCAAGGCGCGCCAGCACCGTCGCCGCGTTGGGGAGGGTTGATGACAGGCTTTTGCCTGCCAGAGCGCTCTCTTGGGCGCTTACGAGCAATTCCAGCACCTGCCGCTGGGCCGCGTATCGCACTGGAATCGTATCAAGGCGCTCCCGACCGGCATCGCTGATACGCCAGAGATAAAGTGGCTTGGGTTCCGACGGACAATCCCGCCGAAGTCGAACCGGCAAAGCCGTCTGCAACACATCGCCAACCGGGTGATGGTAATAGGCCGCGGCCCAGAGCAGCAGCCTGAACAACTCTTTTGGCAATAGCGGTTTATCGTCAAGAACGCGGCTCACGGGCTTAAGTTTCGAAAACGGCAGCTCACTGTTTTCACGACTTGCGCAAACGATCCCAACGACTTTGCGCTTTTGCAGCGGCACCAATACCCGCGCACCCACATGGGGAACCTGATTCAGATGATCGACGCGGTAATCGAATAGGCGGCGCAGCCTAACCGGTAATGCCACCTGCACAATTCGTTTAGCACTCATGAGAAAAAGGAACCGATGCTGCCAGATGATTTACACATTACACTTTCCGTCGCACACAAGTATTGGGTCATAAATGATTGACGCACCAAAGGGTTTGCGGGTTGCCCACAGAAGCTGTGGATAACTTTGTGCACAAGTTGTCGCTCAGGAGTTCTCACCAACTGGCAAAAGGCCTGTGCGCCTGATTGCCTATTTTTTAGGCAGTAAAATATTGCCTACTTTTCAGACAGTTAGGCCCATACAGGCTAGCCCCTGAGAAAAATAGGCCTGAATCGGCCACCTCTTCGCCCGTTACCGACTGTTTGTGCAAAAGACAGTCCGTCGTCCAGGCAGCATGGTGAAGTGCGATCCGCTTTCCAATCAGATATTTAGCCTCATGAATTGAACGGCGACAAACGTTTTTCAGCGCTCTTTGAGCCTAGCCTGCTTTGATCCGCAAGGTATGATGCAGTTGTCTTCGTTGCTCTTTTCAACGCCCGCAAAACCCTCACACTCAGGATCCTAAAACACGCAGACAGCCGTCCTTGCTCCGCAAAGATGACGTCGCATCATCCGTAGTTATCGGCCGCGCCGCAGCGAAGATCAGTCAGGACGCTGACGGGTCAATAGTTCACCAAAGCTGACATATTCACTGGCACCCAGTCTGCCGACTGGGTTGATCTTATCGGCAAGGATTTTACGCCGGCCTTTGGCATCTTCTCCTACAGCGCTGTCGTCCACGAACAAACCGTGGACTTCTCCGAGAATAAGTGACTGGGGGCCCTCCCCGATATAGTGGATGTCGTAAAGGCTGCAGGCAAAGGCGACCCGTGTATCGGCGAGGCGCGGCAGGCGGGATCCCTCAATCGGCACTGTCGAAAGCCCCAGTTGATCGACCTCCGATACACCGGGGTCGAAACTAGCCGAAGAGGCGTTCATGTTATCCAGTTGATCCAGACTGGTAATGTGAATGACGAAATCCCGGCGGTCGCGAATATTGTCACGGGTATCCTTGATCCCGCCATCGGGCTTCACACCGGCCGAAATCATCACCAGCGCAGGATCGCTCGAGACCGCGTTGAAATAGGAGTAAGGCGCAAGATTAAGCGACCCATCTGGATTCTCCGACAGCACCCAGGCGATTGGCCGGGGAATCACCGTCTGGGTCATGGTGATGTACACCTGCTGGGGTGTCATATCGCCAAAATCGATGTACATAATCTGCTTCCTTTGCTCTGTTAGCGGTGTGGGCCCGCATGGCCGCTTAGTGTTCTTTGATAGGTTCTGGTTGCATTAAACAGCGCCCGGCCAATTTAGCACACCAAAAACTGCGCGAGCGATGCGCACCTTGGCGCATTCAGCTAGCCTCTCAGATCGCTCACCAAAGGCAAAATCACGTCACTCAGTACGTTGCGGTCAACGGGGCCGATGTGTTTATACCGGATGATTCCTTCACGATCGATGACAAATGTCTCGGGCACGCCGTAAACGCCCCAATCGATTCCGACGGTTCCCTCCAGGTCTACCGCAATCACGTCATAGGGATTTCCAAACTCGCGTAACCATCTTCGGGCATCGGCCGATGCGTCCTTGTAGTTGAGTCCCACGATCCTGACGATCTTTTTTCCAGCCAGATCGTTAAACAACGGATGCTCCACTCGACAGGCGGCACACCACGATGCCCAGACATTCAACAACCAGACCTCTCCACGCAGATCCCTCGTGCCCACTAATCCCTCCATCTGCAGCAGGCGCGGCAACTCGAACTGGGGGGCCGGTTTGTCGATCAGGGGCGACGGCACTTCTCGCGGGTCGAGTTTCAACCCGACTGCCAAAAATGCGCCAACGACCAGAAAGATCAGCAATGGCGTCAAAAAGCGAAGTGACTTCATGCTGACGCCCCGATACGTGGTTTTGCTTTGATACCGGACGGGGTCCGAACCTTAACCCTCAACGGGGCTGTCACTGCCTTACGAGTCCGGCAGAGCAAGCGATCGGAGCAATGCCACCACATCGGGAGCACCAAAATCCCGCTCTCCCATCGCGAGATAACGGGCTCGGCCCTTAGGGTCGATGATATAGGTCGTCGGCAATGCCCTTACTTTCCATCTTTTTGCCGTCACCATGTTTTCATCGAGCAGTATCGGATAGTCCAGCCCCGCATCGAGTCGGTTGAGGAAATTTCTGACGTCGACCGGGCCTTCGCCCACGTTAACCGCGATCACTTCAAAGGGCTCATCGGCAAGTTGTCGCCGCAGCGCCTGCATCAAGGGCAACTCCTTCACGCAAGGTGGACACCAGGTTGCCCAAAAATTCACCAGCAGTACTTTTCCGGAAAAATCCGCAAGTGATTGCCGATCACCGTTGAGGTTCTTCAGAAGGAGCGTGGGCGGCGAAGCATGCTCTGAAGGTACCGGCGTCAATGCTGTCGATGCGCTGTCGGCTGCGCTGACACGCGATAGAGATGCGACAGCCAAAAGGGCAATGGCCGCACGCATGAGGAGTGCGCGGTACCTCATGACGAGCGCTCAGTTGATGGCGGAAGCCGCCGCAAGTGCCATCGGAATCAATTCCCCAGCCGGGACATATCCGGGAATGGTCTTGCCATCCTCCAGCACAATCGTTGGCGTGCCGCGAACGCCTACACCCTGCGCTGCCTCCATGTGTCTCGCGATGTCGGTTTTACAGCTGCGTGGTTCTATGGCTCTGCCTGCTTTTGCGTCGGTCATTGCCTGCTGGGGGTCGTCCGAACACCACACCGATACCAGCGTATCAAAGGACGAAGACCCTACTCCCGCCCGGGGATAGCCGAGATAGCGTACCTCGACACCGGCGACCAGCAGCTGGTTGATCTCCTGATGTAAACGCACGCAATAGCCACACTCCGTATCGGTAAACACGGTGATGGTACTAATGGTGTCTGTCGGGGAGAAAACCACCATGCCGGCCTCGTCGAGGCTATCGATCACCGACTTGCGACCCGACTTCCTGGCGTCTTCAGTGAGGTTGGCACCGGCATCAAGGTCAATCAGGTCGCCGCTCAAAAGATGCTGTCCATCTCCAAACAGGTAGACCACCTGTGTCCCGAAGGTGACTTCATATAGACCGGCTACCGGCGTCGGGCCCACCGAGTCCGGCAACCGGTCGGGAATCAGTTCCGCGGCTTTGTCCTGAATCGCCTGCGGCACGCCGTCCGCCCACGCCGCTGCCGCACAGAACGACAGCATCAAAAAAATAAAGGTCCGAAAAGTCATGGCGCAACACCCAAGAAAACTGATCAACACGATGGGGGTAGTCTACTCTATCGATCGATGATCGCACCGCATGACCTTCGGTGTGGCACCGGCTCTACCTTCCGCGATCAATTCGGGCCGGTATGCGTGCGGGCTGGTTGGCATGGGATTCCAGGGTTAGGAAGGTATGAATAAAGACTGCTGCACAAACTATGCCTGTCGCCAAAATCACAATTTCCATATCTCTTTTTCCAGTTTGATTGATTGTTCCAAACTCAAGATACGCTCCACAACGTGATCAATCCGTCGCGTCAACGTGAGGGTCGCGTGAAACCGCAGCAATTGATTTCAGGACAAAAGCGGGCGTGTCTTGGCCGCGAGAAACGCTTCCGCAGCAGGAAAGATCTTCTCGCGTCGTGCGCCCGACAGCCGATCAAGATTCCGAGGCATCATCGCGGTGCGATGGTTGCGCGACAAGACCTCGGCATGGTCCTGGACAAACCGCCAGTACAGGCCGTCGACCGTATCACACCAGTCGCCCCGGCCGAAATCCCCCATCTTGATGAGGTAACTGGAACCACAGAGATAGGGCTTGGTTGCAAAAATTCCGCCGTCACTAAACAGCCCCATGCCGAATACGTTCGGGCCCATCACCCAGTGTGCCGAGTCGACGTACATCTCCATAAACCAGCGGTACGCCGATTGTGGATGGATGCGACACAGGTTCATCAGATTAGCGACTACCATCAGCCGTTCGATATGATGCGCCCAACCCCATCGCTGCGTCTTCTTGATTACATAGTCCAGAGGCGCTATGCCGGTCGTTCCCTCATACCAGTGATCGGTCAATTGCGAACCGTGACCAAAAAAGTTTGCCGAGGCCTGCTCTTTGCCAAAATGATGATAAATCCCGCGGATAAATTCACGCCATCCAATCACCTGCCGTATGAATCCCTCAAGAGAATTGAGGGGGATAGCGCTTTGTTGGTGACGCCGAATGACCCGACGGATAACGTCCGCCGGTGTCAACAGGCCAACATTCAAAAGGGGGGAGACCAGAGAGTGGTACACCACTTCTGATCGGGTCGTGAGTGCATCCTCATAGTCGCCAAACAGTTCGAGACGCTCAACCATGAATTCGGTCAGCCACTGCTCCGCCTGTCGGCGCGTTGCGGGATAAGAAAAATCACCAGCATCGCCGGGCGCTGCCGAAAAACGCGACTTCACAAACATCATCACATCACGCGTTGTCTTGTCCGGGCGCGAAAAGTTAGGAGCCGGCGGCACGAGCGACTTTGGCAAGGCCTTGCGATTCTCAGCGTCCAGGCTCCACTTACCGCCCAGCGGTTTTCCGTCTTGGTTCAACAGCAGGCCAAGTTCTCTTCTCTGTTGTCGGTAGAAACTTGCCATCCGCGGCCGACGCTCCTGTTTGAGGTAATCGGCAAAACTTTCCCGTGAACACAAAAACATCGGACTGGAAAGTGCTTTTTGCCTCAGGCTTAACGACGTTGCGAGATCGGATACCACGGTAGCGCATGAGCGATCCTCAATCTCAAAATACACGAGCTCTGAGCAAGAGGCGGTCTTGACGGCACGGCTGAGCTGATCGGAAAACGTCCCGCACCGCTCATCCTCAAGAGAGTGGTAGATGACGTTGGCACCGGCCTTGCGCAACTCATCTGCATAAGCGCGCAATGAGCGGATCAGCATCACCAGTTTCAGCTGGTGATGCTGATCCTCCAGCAGGTTTGGCCCCCATTCGGAAAGCAGAAAGTCACAATGCAGCCAGGGTTTGACGAACTGCATAGGAAAGCACTGGCCCGGCAGGACCAAAAAAAGACGACGGCCGGCACGCTCTACCGAAGATGTCATGGCCGAGAACAGATTTAACTGGAAACAGTGCGACGCGGCCGGACTGCGTCGCCTATTCCGTCAATCCCACTGCTGAGGCGTGAGACGCAGGTCTTCCGCGTCATAGCCCAGCGCGACGATTCGCGCTAAGAGCGCCTGATATTCTTCGTCGGGAATGCTGGGCTCTCTTGCCATGAGCCAGACAAGATCGCGCTTTTCCCGGGCGATAATCGCGCGACGGTAGTTCTCATCCAGATACACAATCTGATAGTCCGCCTTGATCGGCCAAATAAACTGCATTCCCCAAACGGCATTGGATCCATCCGGCCTGACAAAACCTTTGGGATGGTAGGTTTTGAGCTCGCCATCGAAGCCGCCGTCAAAAAATGAAAATTTGGTTTTAATCCTGCCGTCTTCAGCGAGCGTATATTCCTCGATCGCGTTATAACTTTCTTTGTCGATAAAGGTGGGGGTCGAGGAGATCACATACCAACGGCCCATAAAGCGCTCCAGGTCTACATACTCGACCGGGCTGAGAGGCTCAACGGCCATCGAATTAAATGAACACGCGGTTGAGCCAACCGCCGCCAACAATACTGATATCCACGCGCTCTTGCGGCCAAAAAATCGTTTCACTGAAAGCCCTCAACGTTTATTGAAAAGGAAATGGCTAACCCGCCACTCATCTCCTCCACGCATCCCGAATAACTCGGCACACGCCATAAAAAATATTCTCCAGCGGTTCACCCACATCTTTGCGTTGGTCGTTCCATAGGTATCAGCAAAAATGGCAAAGACATCATCATGCGCTGCATCTAATTTATCCAGCCAAGCCTCTGCCGTTTTCTGATATTCAACGCCGCTCCAGTCCCATCGGTTCTCAAAGCACAGAGAATCCTGAAATTCCAAAGGGAGGTCTGCGCTCGGCATCATCCCGCCCGAAAAAAAATAACGACTCATCCAATCTGTGTTGTCACGGTCCTCGAAAAGATAAGGCGTGCTGTGGTGACAAAAGATGTGCATAAAAAAACGCCCGTCCGATTTCAGCCACCCGGCTACCCTGTCGAAGATACTGGCGTAGTTACGCAGATGCTCAAACATCTCGACCGACACAATGCGATCAAAACACTGATCGATCGAGAAATGATTGACGTCCGCGGTGATGACCCGCACGTTGCCAAGACCCGCTTCGATGGCGCGCTGCTCGATGAACAATCTCTGTGAATGGGAGTTGGAAACGGCCGTGACAGTCGATGCGGGATACGTTTTTGCCATCCACAACGTCAACGAACCCCAACCACAGCCCAGCTCCAATACTTCCTGTCCATCTTTGAGATCCGCGTGATCACAAGACAAAGCCAATGCCTGTGCTTCAGCTTCGTCCAGCGTATCAACCCCATCCCAAAAGGCTGAGCTGTATTTCAAATGAGCGCCCAAAATCTGCTGAAAGAACTCTGCGGGCACCTCATAGTGCTGCTCGTTCGCCTTATGCACAAGCGGGGCAACCGGCGCCTCGCCCATGCTGCGAACGAATTCCTCGAGGTGCCGGCTTTGCTGCGCTTTAGGGATCTGGATCTCGCGCATCCGCTGTCGGCAGAGCGAACGGATCCCGCTGCGGACGATCGAATCCGGAACCCATCCCCGCTCTACCGCCTTTAATGCGGGTCCGGTTAAAAAAGCGCTCATGTTCTCTCTCCTGATGTGCTTACCCTTTCCGTTTCTCCTAATTCTCCTGATGCCGACAGGCGCCGTGGACGGGTCTTCATTTCGATCGCCAGCAAACACGGCATCACCACAATCCATGCGATCACAACCGCCGGCAGCACATGAATCTCAAGCGCACCGAGTTTGTCTCCTGCCAGATAGGCCAGCGGACCCCCGATCGCACCGAACACGGTCGCCAATGCAAAGCGCTCGCAAAGCCAGCCCATGCAGTGCCTGAGCGCTGCCGCAAAATTGATCCATAACGCTATCATCCAGAGCGTGGTCGGAAATCCCGGTCCCGCGGACTCGGGGAACGCCATAGCGCCGGACCATACCAGTATGGAATCGGTGACTCCGCCGAGCACACCCACGCCCAGCCAGAGTGGAACGTCTGCCCGGGCACGGTTCTGCCAAAGTGCAAAGGCGCTGACCCACCCCGCCACCGCGACAGGCCCGAGCCACGATAGACCAACAGAAGCGCCCCACACGGCGGCGATCCAGGCGAGCTGAAACGCAGCGAAATTGACCCACTGGTGGGGACGCATGGTCACCACGGGGGTAATGCCGCGCAGGAGACGCTGCCGCGCCAGTCCGGTCGTGCGAGCACCATCTGAACATCAGACAGGTAACGCTCAGCAAAACCCGCTTCGCAATAGGAGAAGTAGTACTGCCATAAACGGACAAATTGCTCCGGATACCCCAAAGACCGGATGGCCGCGCGCTGGCCATTAAAGCGGTCGTGCCATAGCCGAAGCGTTTTGGCGTAATGGGATCCGATGTCCTCAAGGTGAACGAGTTTGCAGTCGGTTCGGCTCGAGTAGGCCCGGCTCATCGCCCCTAACGACGGCACGCAACTGCCGGGGAAGATGTAGCGCTGAATGAAATCACACCCCTTCAGATACTGCTCGTAGCGTTGATCGGGCATAGTGATCGCCTGTATCAGCGCAGCACCATCTCGACGCAGCAAAGACATGATCTTGGCGAAATAGTCGCCCAGAAACTCGTTGCCGACGGCTTCAATCATCTCAATCGACACCACCCGATCGTACGCCCCCTGATGATTTCGGTAATCGCTCAGCAGGATTTCAACCCTATCGCTCAAGCCTGCCTCGGCGACTGCCGCCCGCGCGAAATCATGCTGCTCCTGAGAAATGGTGATTCCAGTCACCCGGCATCCATACTCACGTGCCGCGTGGATGGCGAAACCGCCCCAACCACACCCGACTTCCAGCACATGAGTCTTATCTGACAGGGCCAATTTGGCGCAGATTCGCTCCAGCTTGTTTTGGGCCGCCTGCTCCAGAGAGTCGCTGGGCTGATAAAAAACCGCGCTGGAATAGTTCATGGCCGGATCAAGAAAAAGCGCAAAAAGTTCATTCCCCAAATCGTAGTGTTCAGCGATGTTCCGCCGGCTGCCGGCCAGGGAATTGCGGCGCCGACGATGAAAAAGGGACGCCCCGCGGGCGGCGAACCGCGCCCAACCCTGATCGAAGCCATCGGTCAGATCGGGATTGCGGGCAAATAGCGCAATCAATCGGGAAAGGTCTTCGCTGTCCCAGTTACCTGCCATCCAGCCTTGAGCCGCCCCCAGGCTGCCGCGAAGAACGAGGTCGGAATAAAAGTCAGGACTGCGGACCGTCAGATGCGCCGGCACACCTTCACCACTGCCCAACGTCAGCGTTTCCTCACCATCCTTTATGACGAGCGTCCCCTTGAGATCAGTCAGGCGGTTGATCAGTGCCGCGCGGCATCTCCTTTCAAACCAAGTTGACTGTGATCCCTGACCGGGTACCGGGGATACGGCTACGTTTTCGTTCAATCCTCTCTCCTCATCCTCTTCCTGCTTCTATTTCGGTTAGTTCCCGCTATCTTCATTTTTACTGCCTGAGAGTGAGTCAGGCTGCCGCGCACCTAGGTGGCGTCAGGGTGCGGGACAAAGGGCACGCGCTTCATCCAAAGACGCAGGGCCTGCCAGTAAATAGCGCTAACCACCCGCAAGGTCATTAAGGGAAAACGCACCAGAACCTGCCTCAGGGATCGGGCATTCAGCTCACTGGCGCGCAGATCAAGCACCGCAGAGAACATTTCATTGCTGCTCTCGAACGACTGCATTTTGACGCGAAGCCGGTCATCGGGCTGTGAAAACTGCCACCGGTATCGCTGCTCCATCCGCATGAAAGGGGATACATGAAAGGCTTTTTCAAATTCAAACACCTTGTCCCCGGGCGTGACGCCTTCGGAGTAATGCATCACATAACAGTGCTGCTCCCCCCAGGGAGTGTTGTTGACCTCAGCAACAACGTACTCAACCCGCCTGCCCGATTCATCCCAGCAGAAATAAAAACTGACCGGGTTCATGCAATAGCCGAAGTATCGAAGATGCGTCAGCAGCGTGATCGGGCCTTGGGGCGGGCGACCTCCCTCGCGTTCGACCAGCGCGACTACCGAGGCTTTCAGCGAATGCTTTCGATCACCCAGGTGATCCGATCGACGGAACCACGCTAATGCGGGTCGCGTTGCTGACCAGAGCCAGTACGGATCAAAGAGTGTCGGTAATTCATCAAGATCCACATACACCATGAAAAGGCGATAACAGAATTCATGCGGGCGAGGACGCTTTCGCTGGTGCCATACCCTGCCGATATAAAGCCGGCTGTTCAAAACGGTCGCTCGACACCAAAGGCATCACAAACCAGCGCTGCGCTGCGCACACCGTCCTCGTGAAAACCAAAGCCCCAGTAAGCGCCGCAGTAACTGAGCCCGCGGCGGCGGATCATTTGGGCGTGACGGGCCTGGGCCTCGTCGCGGCCGGGAACAAACAGTGGATGGCGGACAATCTCTTTGTGCAAGATCGAATCCGGACGAAGGTCTTTGCGCTGATTCAGCGACACACAGAAGGTCTGACGGCTTTCAAGCGCCTGCAATTTGTTCATGTTGTAGGTCACACACGTACCGGAGCGCACATCTTCTTTGATTCGGTAATTCCAGCTCGCCCACGCGCGCCGGGTTCTCGGCAACACGCTGGTATCGGTATGCAGGCAAACCTCGTTGTCCTGATATGGGAAGGTGCCAAGCAGTTCTCTTTCCTCTTCCTCCGCCTCTGCCAAGAGGGCAAGACTGGTATCCGCGTGAGTGGCAAGGACAACCTCATCAAAAACCTGACTGTCTCCCTCGTCAAAGAGGAGCTTAACGCTCTGGCCCGAGCGCAGAACCTGCGCCACCGGACGATTCAAACACAGTCGCGAACCGAGTGTTTGCACGATCCGCTCCACGTAGTGTCGCGAACCGCCTGTCACGGTACGCCAGACCGGACGGCTGCCAATCTGCAGCATCGCGTGGTTTCTGAGAAATTCCAAAACAAAGCGCATCGGGAAATTCCGAAACGTACGCGTATCGCACGACCAGAGCGCGCCTCCCAATGGCAGCAGATACCGATCAAGCAGGACATCACTATAGCCGTACTGCTTAGCAAAATCGCCCACCGTAATCTGGTCCTCAAGCCCCACTTCGAGGCTCTTTTTCCCATCACGGTTGAAACGCAAAATATCCTTGAGTAGCCGCCAACCCACGGGGCGCAGCAGGTTACTCCGCTGAGCGAAAAAGGTATTTAAATTGGATCCGCTGAATTCAAAACCGGTCACATCGCAGCGCACACTGAAACTCATATCAGATGGCTGCGACATGACACCGAGCGAATCGAACAGCGCGCTTAGTAACGGGTAATGTGCAAAATTGAAGACGATGAAACCGGTGTCGATCGCGATGCTGGAACTGCCATCATGCGCGTCGACCGTATGAGCATGACCGCCTGGACGGTTCGCGGTCTCAAAAACAGTCACGCTGTGATGCCGGCTCAACCCAAGGGCACACACCAGGCCAGAGACACCGGCCCCGACAACCGCGATATTCACCGCTGGCTCCGGCCCGCCTCGATGATCTTGTTCGGTACAGGCCGAAGATTCCAGATGAGGCCCACTATCTGTAGCATTCGAAGCCCCAGATAAGACAGGTCGATTTCCCACCAGTAGAAACCCTGTCTGGCGGCGCCCGGGAAACGATGGTGATTGTTGTGCCAGCCTTCGCCCAAGGTCAGGAGCGCGAGCAGGGCGTTGTTGCGACTGTGATCCGGCGTATCAAAACGTCGTTTGCCAAACCGGTGTGCCAGTGAGTTAATGGTGTAAGTGGCGTGATAGAGCACAGTGGTGGATATGAAGAAACCCCATACCAGCGCCTGCCACCCGCTGGTCTGCCACTCGGGATAAGCGGTTGCTGCCCATTCCCCCAGATAAAAACAAAGCACGGCGAAAGCCACCAACGGCAACCAGTCTACCCGCTCGAGCCAGACAAGCTCCCGGACCTTGCGCAGATCTCCTATCTGCGCCCAGCGGATGGAAAACGCATCTCGAGTCAGGAACCACAGCAGATGACTGAACCAAAACGTGTCGGTCTGCGGGGAGTGCGGATCCAACTCTGTATCAGAATGAATATGATGTTGTCGGTGATGACTTGCCCACCACAGCGGTCCGCGCTGACCCGCAGTACACCCCAACACCGCGAAAAGAAATCGCGCCGGTCGGCTGCTTTCGAAGGCACGGTGCGAAAAATATCGGTGATAAAACGCCGTAATGAAAAACATCCGGGCGAGATACATCACGACCGCCAGCGCGACGGCGAAGCCACTAGTCCCCGTCCAAAGCACGCCCATACAGCCAAGATGCATCCCGGCAAACGGCACAAGGCGCCAGGGATCGATCGCACGAGGCGAATGGGAGCCACTGCGCTCAAGGTAGCGATCGTCATTGCTGAGCCAGTAGACAAACACTCGCCAGCGGGACGGCGCGGTGGTCGACTTTCCAAGAGAGGTTTCCAAGATATTTTCCTTAAAGATCTTCCGTTATGGCGTCGGGAAAATCCACCAGAGCGGTGGTCCCCTTACCCGGAGTACTACGCAGCGTGACAGGCCAACCGAACCGGTCTGAGAGTTTGCCCACGATATTCAGTCCGACGCCGTGCCCCCCGGGGCGGGCCTGACTGCCGCGACTGAAGGCATGAAAAGCATGATCCTGATCCTGCTTCGACATGCCGATTCC
>DDZY01000163.1:0-2472 GCA_002346525.1 Proteobacteria bacterium UBA2996 | reverse complement strand
GTATCGGAGATCGTGACCTCTTTGTCTTTGATCGAGACCAGCACAGAGCCTTCATCGGTATAAGTACAGGCATTACGCAACAAATTACTGATGAGAACCGAGACGACACGCTCCGGGGCTCGAACCAACAGCCGGTTAAAGAAATCCGTTCTCAGATTGACAGACCGATCCTCCAACAGGATAGAGGCCCGATCCACCTCCTCGGCCAAGAGGTCATTAATACACACCATGTTGGCTTCGATATCGCGATCTGGCTCGCGCGCCAACAGCAGGAAGGCTTCAACGAGATTGGTCATCTGGACCGCCGCCCGCTGAATCTTAGTCACGGATTTTCTCGCCCGCTCTGACAGTGCATTGTCCTTGAGGGCAAGATCACAGGCGACACGCATAACCGTTAACGGACTGCGGAGTTCGTGACTCACGTCGCGGGTGAACTCACGCTCACGTGCCACAAAGGCATTCACCCGCTCGACCAGATCCTTGAGCGCATCTCCCAACACCACGATCTCCCGATCCGTTCCGTCGGGCAAATCACTGACGTCAAAATCGGGATGCTGTGATGACTCCAGTTGGAGTGACTCGACCTGATCAGCAAGCCTGACGACGGGCGAAACCGAACTGCGGTAAACACGATAGACCAGAAAAAGCGACGCATAGACCACAATAAGCACCAGCGCCAACGGTACGAGGCCAAACCACAAAGCGAGGGCCCGAACCTGTTCGCCCTCGAAGACGAGAATGAGCCGTTCCCCTTCGCGTTCCGATACCAGCACATTGTAGGAATGGTGATGCCCCATCACGTCGTGAAAGCCGGGTGCGAGATCCCGCAATGCCTCTGGCGTATCCGCAGCATTCGAAAAATAGGCGGTTAGATTGCGGGTATCAGGCAGCGGAAAAGACGTGTTTTTTTGGCGATGCTTCCAGAAATACTCGGCTTCTGTGTCAAGGGCCTGACGAACCAGAAGCTCTTCCATGATCCAACCTGCACCCCAGGTGCCGAGGACGGCGGCAAAGGCCACCAACAGGAGGTGGAATGTGATCGTCCGGGAAAAACGCCGGACGGCACCCGTTCTAATGGGCGGCATCCGGGTCACATAGTCGGTAGCCGATTCCCGGCAGAGTCTGCAGATAGGACTTATCGAAGGGCTTATCGATGACTTTGCGCAAGTTGTACATATGACTGCGAAGGGTATCACTATCGGGCAGCATGTCGCCCCAGATCTCCCGCTCCACATCCTGTCTTGATACCACTCCCGGTGAGCGCTCCATCAGAATCTTGAGCAGCTTGTAGCCGATGGGAGACAGGATAAGCTCCTGCTCGTCGCGCTTCACGACCAGCGACTTCTGATTAAACTCGATCCCGCCGACGCGCAGGGTATTCTCTACTGACGGGGCCGAATGACCTCTCCGGATCAGAACGCGAACTCTCGCCTCGAGCTCTTCAATCTCAAAAGGCTTTACAAGATAGTCGTCGGCTCCAAACTCAAACCCCTTGAGTTTGTCCTCCAACGTATCCCGTGCGGTGAGCATCAATACGGGTGTCGTCTTCCCCATTTTTTCGCGCAACTCACGGCACATGGACAGGCCGTCTCGGCGCGGCAACATGAGGTCTAGAATGATCGCGTCGTAGTCGTTCTGCGCCACAAGATTGATGCCGACTTCTCCGTCTGGCGCGTAATCGAGCTCGTAACCGACATCCTCCATGTAATCGTAGACAAGTTCCGCAATGTCCTGATGGTCCTCGACGAGCAGTACGCTCCCTTTGGTTTGGACTTCCATAATTTCAGTATCCAATTGAAATGATCATTAAATTCTGGGGTTTGACCGTGATAACAGTGTGAACGGACACCTTCAGCGGCGCGGCGGCCAGGGAATCAGCGCGCTGGTGACTCTGGCGTAGGCTGGATAATCCGGCCGCCGCGACGGCATTTCGTGCTCCATTCGGGAAACACCCGTAAATCTGAGAATGGACCAGGTCATCAGCAAGGGTGCAAAAACCGTCCATCCCCCGCCGCCGATGAGGGCCAGGCCGAAAACCGACCACACCATGCATAACTCCCCGAAATAGTTTGGGTGACGACTGTATCGCCACAGGCCGGTCTTCAGCACCCCGGTACCGTCATCTCCCTTTGAAAACTTGGCCAACTGGTGGTCCGCAACCGCCTGGATGACAAATCCTGACAGCCACAAGCCGATCATCAGGATATCCGGCCACAGCAAGCCGCCTGACCGGGTCATGACAATCGCCAGCGGGATCGCTGCAACAAAACCCATCACGCCCTGCAGCAAGAATATACCCGGCAGGCTTTTCATCCCAAATCCTGGGCCCCAGCCTGAACGGATCGCTGTATACCGCCTGTCCTCCCCGGCTCGGGCAGTGCGGGCGATGACCACCGCCGACAGACGAAGCGCGGCTATCACGATCGCCGCTAGGGTAATCCCGGCAATGCCGCTAGGAGGCCAAGCGCCTTG
>DDZY01000033.1 GCA_002346525.1 Proteobacteria bacterium UBA2996 | reverse complement strand
TATCTGGTACCGAGGGTCGGACTCGAACCGACACGGTGTTGCCACCACCAGATTTTGAGTCTGGCGCGTCTACCAGTTTCGCCACCTCGGCATTTAGGTCAGAACCGACGAAAACAATCCTCACGGAAATTTCAGGATTCGGCCTGACGGTCTTTGAAAGGGATGATTTTAACATTGTGGAGGTTGGCTAGTGACTGATTCCGCTGCGAAAGGAGGTCTGATACTTTGAGGTTGTTCGTGGCAATCAATATTCCGGATTCGGTAAAAGACCAGCTCATGGGTTGGCGATTGTCTTTAAGGGGTGCGCGTTGGGTCGAGCCTGACCAGATGCACGTGACGCTCGCTTTTCTGGGTGAGCAACCGATGAATGTTTATCGTGAGGTTTGTGATTCGCTCGAGGGTCTTGAGTTCGCTCCGTTTGAATTGAGATTTCAGAGCGTTGATTTCTTTGGAGGTAAAAAGGCACCTCGGATTCTTTGGGCGGATGTCTGTGCAAGTCCTGAGTTGCTAACGCTGCAGAAAAAAGTCTCCAAGCATTGCCGAGCGCTCGGAATCAAGATCGAACTGCGTAGATTTCGCCCGCACCTTACTTTGGCGCGATTAGATGGCGTATCTTTCGCAGACCTCGCCCGGTCTCTCGAGACGCTTTATCTGGCGCGAACCGATCCGTTTTGGATAGATTCGTTCCAGCTCTTTTCAAGCAAGTTACACCCAAAAGGAGCGGTTTACCGCGTCGAACATCATTTTCTCAAGGGGAACTCATCGTGTGAGCCCCCGAAGCCGGCAAGATGCCTTCGCGCGCAACCACAAAGAAAGGAGGCTTTATGTACGAATCCCAAACTTGCCGATCGTCAGAGACACTGCGCCCCATTCGGCTGGCGTTCAGTGATCTTAAGTGTTGGTTAGCGAAGTGTTGGCGGTGGGGCAGACCGATTGGCGCGTCGAGACCGTCGACACCGGACCAACGCCAAACTGAACTCAATTTGGTGTGAGCGCTCTCGGTAATGTCGGCCGATTGCTGGCAATTACTTCCAGTACACCGGCAGCAAGAATCAGCGCAGTGCCCACAATCTGGGGCCAGCCAAACGGCTCATCGGTGAGCAAGGCCGCGCTAATCACGCCGACCACCAGTTCCGAGAGGATCAGGATACCAAAAACCCCGGTACCAATTCTTGAGGGCGACCAAAAAATAATTGCTGTCGTCGGCAAGACAAAAAACAGGGAGATGCCCAGCAGCAGAGGAAGGCTGGACATGACATTCTGGATTGACGGCATTGCGCCAAGCGCATCAACCAGGAGCGGATATTGAGCGACTGTTGCAAATAGGCCAAAGATGATCACCATGAACAGCAGGGGAAAGATTCCCTCGGGCTGCTCGATCTCCGTACGGGCGGCGCCGGCAGTAATGAGCACCCCCGCAATCAGACCGAACCAATCGCCTAAATAAATGGGGAGAGGAATGCCGACTTCCAAACCAACAGCCACCCAGACGCCCGCCAGTGCCAAAGTTACGGTCACCACGCGCGACCATTTCAGTCGACGCTTCAAAAAGACGGCTTCAATCAGACTCGCCCAAAGAGGTGCAAGATAGAAAAAGACCAGCGCCCGGATCACCTCTGTTACCAGGAAGGAGTTGGCGTAAAAGATGGCTCCGCTTCCCAATAGCAAACCGCAGAGCCAGTGCTGTAAGCCGATTTTCTGTCCTTTGGAAATGCGCCATATCGCCACCGGGATCAGGACGATAAACGAGATCAGATATTGTCCAACGGTGCCCCATCCCCCCGTCATACCCAAATCAAGGAGCAGCCGCTGAGGCAGCCAATAAAGACCCCAGGCCCCAGCTGAGACAAAAACAACGATACAGATACCGACGTAGGATGTTTGGCGCATGGAAACGGGAACCGCGACTTAAGAATTTAGTGAAACAGTTGCTATTGAGAGGTAAAGGCTGGGCGATGATTCTAATCGGAGGCTGATGCGGCTCGAGATTGCGGATTGATTGGGAATCAGGGTGAATACCTCTCAACAGTGAAGATCAATGCAGGTGATCTCGTTGCGTGAGCCAAGCCGCATCGCGGGGCCCCAGGTGCCGGTTCCAGGTGAGACATAGAGATGGCAGTTGTCCCGGGTATGCAGTCCGCGGACTTTCTGGAACTGCTGGCGCACCAGCCAGTTGAAAGGGAAAATCTGGCCGTTGTGAGTGTGTCCACAGAGCATCAGGTTAATCCCTGAGTCGACCGCTGCCTCCCATCCCAGCGGCCGGTGGTAAATAAGCACTTTGAAGCATTCAGGGTTCAGGTCAATTTTGGCGAGTTCGTTTTCGACCTGGTACCGATCTTCGGCGTCGTCGATCCCAATCAATTGCACTTCCCCGAAACTCACCGCCTGGGTTCGTAAAAGTATGCAACCCGCGTTTTCAAGCATGGGGATGACCCGTTTCAGTCCGGCGTAGCGTTCATGGTTGCCGATCGAGAAATAGATCGGTGCCTTTAGATTCTTGAGTGAGGCGATATCTTTTGGCTCCACCCGTTTTGCGTCCAGAAAGTCTCCTGTGATGAGGACGAAATCCGGATCCTTGTCATTGATGGTTTTTACCACTCGCTCGAGAAACCCGGCGGACCGAGATCCGATATGTACGTCGCTGATCTGGACAAGACGGGTTTTCCGGGTAAACCGGGGATCGCTAAAGCGAAGTTGCTTGCAGTACAGGCGCTGCGCATTCGCGAATGCAAAGACAACGAGACCGATTCCGATTACGAGAATCAAGAGGGCAGCCCAGCGATCATTCAGCGGGACGCCGAGTCGTAATACTTCATAGAGCAGGCAGGGTGTAAAGAATACAAATCCGATGCCCATCCAGTTGTAAAGAACGACTTCCAGTGCACGGCTGGAGCTTCTAAAGGAGAGCCATAGGATTGCGGTGACGGCAAACCAAAGTCCCACGATCGCCGGAACGTTCAACAGGGTGGGATAGCCCAACCATGCGGTCAGTCGATGCAGCGGATAGATATAAACCAAATAGGCTGCGAGCAGGACAAAGGACCAGAAGATCATGAACCGCTTTGCGCTCTTCCAGAACATGGGAACAAAGACGAGTCAGGAGTCCAGATGTTTCAAAATACGCCGAGCAGCCTCGTGAGCCACCATGATGGTGGGGGCGTTGGTGTTGGCAGAGGTAATATTGGGAAAGATCGATGCGTCTACGACACGAAGACTTTGTATCCCGAAGACCTGAAGATCGGCATTGACCACTGCATTCTCAATGTCCGCTCCCATGCGGCAGGTTCCACAGGGATGGTAAACCGTGGTTGAGCGTTGCCGGAAATCGTTCAGGATGTCGTCCTCCGCCATACTCGTCAGATCAAGGTCAGGCGGCTCGGCAAGGATGGACCGAATCGCCTTTGTATCCTGAATTCGACCCACCAGACGTGCCATAGAGACGACGCCGTCAAGGTCTTGTTGCGTCGCCAGATAATTTGTGGAGATCCGCGGTGGAGTATGAGGATCAGATGAACAAATCTTGATGGACCCTTCACTGGTCGGCCGGCAGGGATTAAAGCCCATGATGAATCCGGGGTAGGGATCCGGCAGAGTCAGTTTTCGGGTTTCCCCCTCGGTAGGCTGGTAGCTAACCGGATTGCAGTACAACTGGGTATCGCTTGTCTCGATGCCGGTTCGGGATCGGGCCAGCCCCCCGAGCTGGTTAACGCTGAGGGATAAGGGTCCCGATCGGCTGAGCAGGTACTGGATTCCGGCGCCGATCCGGCCCGGCCAGCTGCGAAGCGTGCGGTTTAGTGTGGGGCAGTTCGCCCGGTAGAAGTAACTGATCCCTAGATGGTCCTGAAGGTGGCGCCCGACATGCGGATGCTCCAAAACCGATCCAACTCCATGCGCCTGAAGGAGTTCACCGGGTCCGATCCCGGACAGTTGCAGCAGTTGGGGTGAGTTGACTGCTCCTGCGCAAAGCAAGACTTCCTTTCTTGCCCTTATTCCGATGAACTGATTACCCAATAAACCTGTGACGCCAATTGCCGCGCCCCCCTCGATATCGATTTTGGTTACCGTCGTATTGGTCAAAATTTCGAGGTTCGATCGATCAGAGGCCGGATGCAGAAATGCGGTGGCTGAAGAGCATCTTTTCCCCGCGCGGGTCGTGATCAGATAGGGGCCGACCCCTTCGCCTTCAAGGCATAAGTCGTCAGGACAATTCAGGCCTGCTTGTAGAAATGCCTCGGCGAAGTCGTGCTTCAGTGAGTGATAGTTTGCCGACGCATCGTGGATCGTTAACCGATTTCCTGACCGTGTCCGGGAGCTTGTGGTTCGCCGCGCGCGAGACGTCGTAGAGAATTCCTCGAAACTCTCGTATACCTGTGCGACGTTGCTGTAACCCCATCCTGGATTGCCGGCTCCTTCCCAATCTTCATAGTCTCCCGCCTGCCCTCGGTGATAGACCATGGCGTTGATGGAGCTGGAGCCCCCCAGCACTTTGCCGCGAGGCCAAAAGAGTTGACGGTTTGCGATCGCCGGATCGGGCTCCGCGGAGTAGCACCAGTTCACCTTCGGGTCGGTGTAGGTGATGCCGTAGCCGATCGGTGTGCGAATCCAGAAGCGGTTGTCCGACGGACCTGCCTCGAGGAGGATGACCTGGTGCTTGCCGTCGGCGCTTAGCTTGTCTGCCAGAACACAGCCTGCTGAGCCGGCGCCCACAATAATGAAGTCCGCTTCTTTTTTTAGCACAGTCGATTGGTTCTCGCGATTTCTTGGCCTGAATTGCAGAGCCTTCGCTTAAGGCTGTGGAGCTCAATAAACCCAAACATGAGTTGTTTTTTGTTCTCGAACAATGGGCGGTATCATAAGAGCAGATACCAGCTTTGATAAGTCGGAGGACTACGCGGTATCGATTCAGCAGAATCCGTTAGACGCCGCTTCTACCGAAGGAGCCGTTTCGGATGCGGCAGCGCTTGTGGGACCTGCGGTGTTTTTGGCGTCGGATTCTGTGTCGTATGTGACAGGGACCGTATTGGTGGTCGACGGTGGAATGCTTGCGACGATGTGAAGAACTCACAAGGTCGGCGATCTGGAACATTTACCTGTAGTATTTAAGCTTTTCTGTTGCGGCTGACATTGGGCCAGCCGCGGTAATCAAGGAGGAGAGTGTTATGCCGTGCTATCTTTATCAGGCGTCTTATTCCGGCGCCGCAATCAAGACTCTGGTTGGCAATCCGCAGGATCGTACTGGACCGGCCAAAGCAGCAATTGAAGCCAATGGGGGCACCATGATCGGAGCCTGGATGGCTTTTGGAAGCGACGACCTGGTCGTGGTGGCTGATATGCCCGATGATGCTTCCATGGCGGGTGTCGCTCTGGCGGTGTCTGCAACCGGTGCTATCGAGGGGGGTAAAACCACCAAGCTTCTCGATATGCCCACAGCCGTAGAGGGCATGAAGAAAGCAAAAGCCGTTTTGGATGTGTATCAGCCGCCCAGCTAGAGGAGCAGGCAAGTCCCTGGGGTCGCTCCACCCCAGGGGCTCGTCAAGAAAAGGAAGCGGCGGGCCAATGGAAGTTGAAGGAAGGAGACAAAAGGGAAGGCTTCCATCGTAACGATGCCGCCGCACACCGCTTAAGTTTTTCGCTCAACACTTCCCCTGCGAATCGGTGGTTCGGCGGGGGCACTGGAGGAGCACCCGGGGGTTGCCCCCGCCGTCTCGGTGCCACCGTGCACCGCTAACCCACCCCCGGGTGGATATTTCATTGAATTTTTGTGTTCTCCGGTTACGTTTGCTTATAACGAGGACTTAAGAACCGTCTCCACTGCGGAAAGATACGTCTGAACCGCGTTCTTTCCCTTACCTGTACAGTGATAGGTTGTTCGGGTTTTTCTGCCGATGAAGGCCTTTCTTATCTTGACCAGACCGTCGTCTTCGAGTTTTTTCATATGTGTCGATAGATTGCCTCGCGTGAGTTCAAGCTCTGTGAGCAAGGTGTTGAAGTCGACTGCGCCCTTGGCAAGTGACAGGTGCGCCATGATTGCCAGGCGAACCCGATCGAATAACGCCGGATGAACATTGAGAAGCTCGCTTGAAGCCATGACACCTTTTTCGTTAAACCGGTGCGTTGACCTGCCGGCGATGCAGTCGAATCAATCGTCCTATTGAAATCATTGCGACCGTCGTGAAGACAATCAACGGCGGCAGCAGTGTCTGAATCTCAGCCAGAAACTGGTAGAGCCCGGCAGCAATACAGAGCGCGCCGAGCAGGACTGCCAGTCTGGTCGGCAACGTAAAGAGCCGACCCTGCACCAGATAGTCACCTGTAAAAGCGAGTAACAAGGGAGGAATCCACTCCGGTCGCCCGGCGAGCATGACAAGGGCGACAGCCGCGAACTTCAGTAATAGGTCGGACAGGTACGACAGAAGCCGGGCGTAGCGGAAGTTGCGAATGATATAAGCGTTTAACTCTTCGCCGCTGTTGCGAGCAGCCCGCCAGATTACAAAATACAGCAGGATAACGAGGCCAATCAGAATGCCCGCCATGAGTCCGATACCGACCAGTCGGATATCCGGGAAGGTCGCGCCCAGCATCAGCATTTCAGTCAAACGTCCTCGGCTCAGCAGTTCAATAACTAGCAAAAGGGCAGACACACCGAGCGCAAGTCCCTGAAGGATCAGGTTTGCCGTCAGGGTAACGCCGAATAGCCCCATGGTTTGTGCTGGCGTCTCGTTTTGTTCCGCTTGATCGAGAACCCGACGGATGAGTTCAACGTCAGCAATGGCTTTGCGGACATTCAGTTCTTCTGGCGACATGAGGTTCCTCGACACAAACCGGTTTGTAATACAAACATTATGAAAGAAGCGATAAACCCTGTCAATAGCAGGTTTCGGAGGGAGAAGGGTCTTCTCGAATGATCCCTACTTATAGGCCTGACCCGATAGAATCCGGGGTTTGAGTGGGCCGGTGATGCCCTTCGACATTTTTCCATTCCATGAAGTACACCACCGAGTTTGATTACGACTTGCCGGAGGAACTGATTGCCCAGACGCCCCTGTCCGAGCGCGCGGAGAGTCGGTTGTTGATTGTTCCGCCGGATAACGGTCCGTTGATCGATAGCGTGTTCTCTGATCTTGATGCGCGGCTTCGCTCGGACGACTTGTTGGTCGTAAATGAGACCAAGGTCTTGCCTGCGCGTTTGCATGGTCAGAAAACCCTAACCGGCGGAAAAGTGGAATTGCTGGTGGAACGCTTCCTGGATGAGAGCACCGCGCTGGTTCAGCTCAGGGCAAGCAAGCCTCCGGGTGCCGGGACAGAACTTACCATCGGAGGAGGCACGCCTCTTCGAGTGCTGGGCAGGGACGGTATGTTTTTTATTGTGGCGTGTAAGCCCGGGGAGCGGTTCGAGGAATTGCTGTATCGGGAAGGTGAGACGCCGTTACCCCCCTACATCGGGCGCCCGGTGGAGGGCATAGATAGCGAAAGGTATCAGACAGTTTATGCACGACACCCGGGCGCTGTTGCCGCGCCTACGGCCGGCCTGCACTTTGATGAACGACTTTTTGAGCATCTTGCTGCGAAAGGGGTGCAGCTTGCGAAACTCACTTTGCACGTCGGGGCGGGGACCTTTTCCCCTATGAAATCCGAAATCCTGGATCAACACGAGATGCATGCAGAAATGATCGTGGTCGATGACGACTTAGTGGAGGCCGTACGCCAGACGCGGAATCGCGGAGGGCGCGTGGTTGCCGTTGGTACGACAGTCGTTCGGGCGCTGGAGTCAGCCGCTCAGAGCGGAGATTTGGCGCCTATGCGGGGGCTCACGAAGCTCTTCATTCGTCCGGGTTTTCGGTTTAGTGTCGTGGACATGTTGATCACAAATTTTCATCTGCCCCGGTCTACCCTGATCGTTCTGGTGAGCGCTTTTTCGGGCGTCGAACGGATTCGTGAGGTCTATAAACATGCGGTCGACCGCCGCTACCGCTTTTTTAGTTATGGGGATGCGATGCTGCTCGAATCAAGGCGCGTGCAGTGAAATACACAGTATTCCAGACCGACGGGAAAGCACGCCGAGGTCAAATAGAGAACTCCCGAGGTGTGATCGATACCCCGGTGTTCATGCCGGTTGGGACGGTGGGTTCCGTTCGCTCGGTGAGTCCACAGGAGGTGGCCGGGACGGGTGCCCAGATTATTTTAGGGAACACCTTTCACCTGATGCTGAGACCAGGCATTGAAATCATTAACTTGCACGGCAGCCTTCACGACTTTATGGGGTGGAGCGGCCCGATCCTGACTGACTCAGGTGGATTCCAGGTCTGGAGTCTTGCCAACAAAAAGGACATTCGGGAAGAGGGGGTGACTTTTCGCTCACCGGTAGATGGAGCTACGGTGTTTCTTGATCCGGAAACCTCAATAGAGGTGCAACAGGCTTTGGGATCAGACATTGTCATGTGCTTTGATGAGTGCACGACTTATCCCGCAACCATGGATGAGGCGCGTCAGTCCATGGAGCTCTCACTGCGTTGGGCGGAGCGATGCCGGCGTTATCCATTGGCAGCCGGACAAGCCCTTTTCGGGATTGCCCAAGGCGGCATGCATGAACCGCTTCGGCTCGAGGCCCTTGACCGCCTGCAGTCGATTGGTTTTGAGGGTTATGCTTTAGGGGGCTTGTCGGTTGGAGAACCCAAGGAAGATATGCTGCGGATCCTAGAGGCTGTAACGACCGCAATGCCGGCCGACAAGCCGAGATATTTGATGGGGGTAGGGAAGCCCGAGGATTTGATTGCAGGTGTTGCGGCGGGTATTGATATGTTTGACTGTGTGCTGCCGACCCGAAATGCGCGTAACGGGTGGTTGTATACCCGGCAGGGTATCGTCCGTTTGAAGAATGCGGTCAACCGGAAGGACACGCAACCGGTCGATCCTGACTGCCCGTGCCCGGCATGCAGACAATTCAGTCGTGCCTATCTGCGTCATCTGCATGTGACTGGCGAGTTGCTCGGTCCGCGGCTGTGCACCCTGCACAATCTCGTCTTTTTTCAGACACTGATGGCCGATATTCGGGAGGCGATCGCCAGTCAGCGTTTCCACGCCTTTGCGGATGAATTTATGGCGGTTTTCGGCGGTGAAACCGATGATGTCGTATAATCGCGCGCCTTTCCACGTCCTGATTCGTGAGGTAGCAGAATGGATTTTCTGATTTCCGACGCCTTTGCACAGGCTGGGGGAGAAGCAGGCGGCAGCCTGTTCAGCCTCCTGCCGTTGGTTGTCATTTTTGTGCTGTTTTATTTCCTACTGATCCGTCCCCAGCAAAAGCGTACCAAACAGCATAAAGAGATGGTTGCGGCGCTATCCAAAGGGGAGGAAGTGGTTACCAATGGCGGTCTTCTGGGAAAAGTGACTGACGTCGATGACAACTTTATTTCCCTGGAAATCTCCAGCGGGCTCACTGTTAAGGTTCAACGACAAGCGGTCTCCCAAGTCATGCCAAAAGGTACCTATTAAGTCGATGCGCAATCACACGCCGTGGTGGAAATGGCTGATCATCGCGGTCGTTATCGTGCCAGGTGCGTTCTATGCGCTGCCCAATATTTTCGGCGACGATCCCGGCATTCAACTGCGCGGGGCGCGGGGCGGCAGTCTTGGCGCAGAACAGTTCCAAGAGGTCCAGGCCGTATTGGACGAGGTCGGCCTTGCGTATGACTCTGTATCGCTAGACGACTCGGGTATCCGGATCCGTTTCGGCACGACCGATGCGCAACTGCAGGCGAGAGACATGCTGGAGGCACGCCTGCCGACCGGGTATACCATCGCGCTGACGCTTCTGCCCGCAGCGCCCCAATGGCTCTCAAACGCCGGGGCTCTGCCGATGTATCTTGGTCTGGATCTTCGGGGAGGAGTGCATTTCCTGCTAGAGGTGGATATGGCGACTGCGCAGAGGCGCGCGGAGGATCGGTATGTCGCAGATCTTCGGTCGACACTGCGAGAGGCCAAGATCCGATATCGTGGTATTGCCCGCGACGGCGCTGGCGGCATCAAGATTACGCTTCGCTCTGCCGATACAGCAGAGGAAGCGCTGAAAACGATCCGCAAAGAACTGCCTGGATTGGTGGTGAACGCGGAAGGTACAGGCTCAGATGAAGACCTCAGCGCGAAACTGGCGGAAACAGAAATTGACCAGCTGTTCAAGTTTGCACTCGAGCAGAACGTGACCGCCTTACGTAACCGCGTCGACGAACTCGGCGTGGCAGAGCCCGTGGTTCAGCGGCAAGGGGATCGTCGGATCGTCGTGCAGTTGCCGGGGGTTCAGGACACCGCTCGCGCCAAACGTATCCTCGGGCGGACCGCTACGCTTGAGATGATGATGGTCGATGAAGAACATAGTCTTGAGGCGGCTCTGGGCGGCAAGGTGCCGCCAGGATCAAAGATTTACCGGTTCCGGGATGATCGACCGATTCTGCTCGAGAAGCGCGTGATCTATTCTGGAGAGAATATTGTTGATGCGGCGGCAAGCATAGACACACAGAGTGGTGGTCCGATCGTGAGTATTACTCTGGATGCGATTGGGGCACGAATTAATCAGAAGGTGACCGGCAAGAACATCGGCAAACGGATGGCCGTGTTGTATATCGAGAATCGGTCAACCATTCGCACCGATGCGGATGGGCTGCCGATGAAAGACGATCAAGGCCGTGTCATGCGCACCCAGCAACGCATTGAGGAAGTCATCACTGCGCCCGTCATTCGAGATCAATTAGGCAAGCGATTCCAGATCGAAGGTCTGGATAGCGTAGATGAGGCCCGTGATCTCGCACTGATGTTGCGGGCGGGATCGCTCGCAGCCCCGGTGGAGATTATTGAGGAGAGGACCGTGGGCCCAAGCCTGGGTCAGGCCAATATCGACCAGGGATTCAGATCGGTCATGGTCGGCTTCATTCTTGTGCTGATTTTTATGATGATCTATTACCGGGTCTTTGGCGTATTTGCCAATGTTGCCCTCGCGCTCAACCTCGTTCTGATCGTCGCAGTCCTTTCCATGCTGCAGGCCACCCTCACGCTTCCGGGCGTTGCGGGCATCGTACTCACGGTGGGGATGGCGGTGGACGCGAACGTCCTTATTTTCGAACGCATCAGGGAGGAGATTCAAAATGGTTCGACGCCTCAGGCAAGCATCCATACCGGGTATCAGCGGGCACTTTCGACCATTGTCGATGCGAACATCACTACCTTGATCGCCGCCATCGTGCTGTTTAACTTTGGAACCGGCCCCATCAAGGGATTTGCTGTCACCCTCAGTATTGGGATTATCACGTCAATGTTTACGGCGATCGTGGTGACCCGCGCCTTGGTGAACTACCTGTATGGCGGCAAGCGCGTTAAGTCCCTGGCAATCTAACGGCTCAAGCAATGCGGATTTTTAAGCAAGTCACCCAGTTTGATTTTCTCGGTAAGCGCCGGGGCGCATGGATGTTGTCCGCTGTGCTTCTGGTAGCAAGTATTGGCTCGCTCGGCGTTCGAGGCCTGAATTTTGGAATCGATTTCACCGGCGGCACTCTGGTGGAACTCGAGTATTTACAGTCGGCCGATCCGGTTGTGATTCGATCAACGCTAAAAGAAGCCGGAATTGATGATGCCATCGTCCAGTACTTCGGCACCTCGAGGGATATTCTGGTTCGGTTGCCGGTGAGTGCCGATAAAGCGGCATCTGAACAGAGTAGCGATGTCGTCAGTGCTCTGAGGATCGCCGTCGGGGAAACCTTAACTGAGGGCGCACAGGGCGGGTTACAGCAATGTACCGCAACCGGGGGAGGTGTTAGGGATTGTCAGATCCAGATGCGCCGCGTCGAGTTTGTTGGTCCTCAGGTGGGTGGCGAATTGACAGAGAAGGGTGGACTCGCGATGCTGTATGCGTTGATTGGTATCCTCATCTACGTCGCGTTCAGGTTTGAATGGCGTTTCGCGGTGGGAGCCGTTATTGCCCTAGTGCATGATGTCCTGATCACGCTGGGCATTTTTTCTGTTCTCGCGATCGAGTTTTCATTGCCGGTTCTCGCAGCCGTTCTGGCGGTGATTGGCTATTCATTAAACGACACAATCGTCGTGTTCGACCGCATCCGGGATAACTTCCGGAAGATGCGTAAAGGCTCAGTCCTTGAGATCATGAATCGCTCAGTTAACGAAACGTTGCCGCGTACCGTGCTGACTTCCGTGACCACCCTGCTGGTTGTATTGACTCTGCTGCTGGCCGGTGGCGAGATCATTAAAGGGTTCGCCATCGCACTGCTGATTGGCGTGTTGATCGGAACCTATTCTTCAATTTTTGTCGCCAGCCCCGCCGTCTTGGTCTTAGGCATCTCCCGTGAGGATATGCTCCCTGTGGCCAAGGAAGGTGCGGAAGCGGAGGGCGACCCGGCTCCTTAGGCCTGTTGCGGCGCCTGAAAGGCCTGCTATGCGTTGCCCCGCCTGTTCCAGCGACGATACCCGTGTGATTGACTCACGGTTGGGCAACGCCGGTGAGACTGTGCGACGGCGTAGGGAGTGCCAGGCGTGCAGTCATCGCTTTACGACGTTTGAACGTTTTGAGCGTGAACAGCCGAGAGTCGTCAAGAGTGATGGCCGGCGGGAGGCCTGGGATGAAGAAAAACTTCGCCGGGGATTGCTTCGTGCTTTGGAGAAGCGGCCTGTAGGGCTTGATCAGGTGGATGCCCTGATCAACGACGTCAGTCGCGAGATCCAGTTAACCGGCGAGCCAGAGGTGCGATCCGCTGCGATCGGAGAGATTGTGATGAGCCTCCTTCCTCAGATCGATGAAATCGCCTATGTGCGTTATGCGTCCGTTTACCGCAGTTTTGAGGATGTGGCGGCTTTCAGTAAAGAGATCGACCGACTGCGAAAGGATCGAGCCGCCCCGACCAACGTCACCCAGTTGTCACTTCTGGTGGAACCCAAATCAGGCCGTAAGAAATGAGCATGCCCGTCGAGTCAGACCGAGATCATCGTTTTATCGCCCGAGCGGTCGATCTTGCTAAAAATGGCCTTTATACGACGAAGCCCAACCCCCGAGTGGGCTGCGTCGTTGTCCAGGGTGACGAGATTGTCGGCGAGGGGTGGCATGAGCGGGCGGGGGAATCTCATGCGGAGATTCACGCTCTTTCTGCCGCTGGTGAGCGGGCGAAGGGAAGTGAGATATTTGTCAGTCTTGAGCCGTGTGCACACACCGGACGCACAGGACCTTGTGCCGAAGCGCTGGTAGATGCCGGGGTCAAGCGGGTTGTCGCGGCAATGATTGATCCGAACCCGCAAGTTGCAGGCCGGGGCATCGAGATGCTTCGTTCGGCTGGTATTGAGGCAGAAATCTCCGAGAAAGACTGTGGAGCAGTTGAACTGAATGCAGGCTTTTGCAAGAGGATGGCAAGTGGACGTCCTCTCGTCAGGCTCAAGGTGGCGGCTACGATGGACGGTAGAACTGCCGCAAATGACGGTAGCAGCCAATGGATTACGGGAGAGGCCGCGCGGGCAGAGGTGCACGCGCTGAGAGCAAGAAGCTGCGCTATTGTGACCGGGATCGGTACTGTCAGGGAGGATGACCCCCGTCTCAATGCGCGGGTTGATGAGGATGTGGTGCAGCCCCTGCGCGTAGTGCTGGACGGGAACAGTCAACTGGATCCGGATGCCCGTCTTTTTTCCGAACCCGGAGATGTGCTCGTTATCACGAGCCGTGAAAACGATGAAGGCTACGGATTTGATGCGAGAACGGAACAGTTATGCCTTGCTGGAGAAGATGGTCGGGTCGATGTTGCTGGGGTGCTGAATATTCTCGCAGCGCGCTCCTGTAATGAGGTGTTGGTCGAAGCGGGAGCGGGTGTGGCGGGAGCTTTTGTTTCCCGCGGCTTGGTGGATGAAATCTGGGTATACCAGTCGCCCGATATGCTCGGCTCTGGCGGCAGAGGTATGTTCGTCATGCGCGGTATTCGGTCTATCGACGATCGCGTCGAGTTTGAGTTGAAGGACGTTTCCAGAATTGGGCGGGACTTGCGACTCATTTATATTCCGTCGCGCGAGGGTAAGTAATGTTTACCGGAATCGTACAGGACGTTGGGACGATTGAATCTCTAGCGTCTCGCGAAGGCGATCTTGTGATCGGAATCCGGCCGAACGCCCTCGATACGAAGCTTGTAGAACTCGGTGACAGTATTGCTGTGGCAGGCGTTTGCCTGACCGCCGTGAGCATTGAATCGGGTTGTCTCTCTTTTGATGTGTCAAAAGAGACGCTCTCAAGGACGCTGATCGGAAGCTGGCAGCCTGGTGACGGTGTCAACCTGGAGTTGGCGATGAGTGCCCAGGATCGGTTCGGGGGGCATCTGGTTAGTGGACATGTTGATGGATGGGCCACCCTGATAGAGTCGGAGGCCTCAGCCCGGTCAACCCGAATGCGGTTTTCCGGATCGCGTAAGGTGGCGGACTTTATCGCGGAAAAGGGCTCTGTCACCCTCGACGGTGTCAGTCTGACGGTAAATGGGGTCACGGATTCACAAGCTGCAGTGATGTTTGATGTAAACCTCGTACCTCATACTCTCAGCGTCACAACACTTGGGCGGCTGACAACAGAAGACAGTGTTCATCTCGAAGTAGACATGGTGGCCCGTTATCTGAAACGTATGCAGGAATGCAGTTGAAGAAAGAGGGGAAGGCGCCCGAGTTAGGCTTTCACGAGGATAGGAGTCCTGACAGTTAGCCGTGTGCGACAGGAATAAGGTTTAAGAATGAGCGAGACCGACAACAACCATGGTGTCAGCCCGATCGAAGAAGTGCTTCAGGATTATCGGGACGGCAAGATGGTTATCCTTGTCGATGATGAGGATCGGGAGAATGAGGGCGATCTTGTCATCGGCGCAGGGTTTGTGACGGCTGAGGACATCAATTTCATGGCGGCCCAGGGCCGGGGCCTGATCTGCCTGACCCTGACAGAAGAGCGCTGCCGTCATCTGAAGCTGCCCTTAATGGTCAACGACAATAATGCGCGTTATTCGACCAACTTTACGGTATCAATCGAGGCCGCAGATGGGGTCAGTACCGGTATCTCTGCCGCCGACCGTGCCCATACCATTCGGACTGCGGTCAGTGAGAATGCGACCGGGGAGGACATCGTGAGTCCCGGGCACGTTTTCCCCATCATGGCGCAACCCGGAGGAGTGCTGACCCGGGCAGGGCACACTGAAGCGGGAGTGGATCTAGCGCGTCTGGCAGGGATTGAGCCAGCCAGCGTAATCTGTGAGATCCTGAATCCGGATGGCACCATGGCCCGGCTTCCTGATTTGCTTGAATTCGGTCGTGCGCATGGCTTGAAGCTGGGCACCATTGCAGACCTTATCCGTTATCGTATGCGCACCGAACCGACTGTTTGGCGAATTTCCGAGAATATTGTCAGTACCCGGCATGGCGACTTTCGGGCAGTGATCTATGAGGATGGAGAGCTCCAGCAGGTTCACATGGCGCTTGTGCGCGGGACGATTGAGCCTCAGACGCCTGCTGTGGTTCGTGTTCACACACATCGCGGCGCTTTTGACATGCTTGCTGAAGCGCGCGAGGCACAAAGCTGGAGTGTGGACTCAGCACTGGAAAGAATCGCACAGGAGCCTTCCGGGGTGTTGGTCCTTTTGACTTACTCGGAAGATGCCGCGCAGTTGGACCGCCGGGTCCGCGGCGAGTCGGCGACCGATGGGAAAGAGCGTGAATTGCGTATGCTCGGTGCAGGCAGTCAGATCCTGTCTGACCTCGGCGCTGGCAAAGTCCGGGTCCTGGGGACTCCGCTTCGGACCCATGCGCTCTCCGGCTTTGGTTTGGAGGTGCTTGAGTATCTTCCCGGTTCTCGAGCTGACTGAATTGGCCTCGGTCAGCCGCCATCTTGCTCGTCGCTGCGCTGCTCAGGCTCTATATCAGTGGATGATGACGGGACAGCCCACCGCAGAAATAGAATCTGCCTTCATCAGTGATGATGGGCTGAGAGATTCGGATATTTCCTACTTTAGGCACTTGATCGCGGCAGTACCGGAAAAGCGGGATGCTCTTGAACAAAGGCTCCATGGGATGATTGAGCGCCCCTTAAGTCAACTGGATCCGGTGGAGCACGCGATCCTGCTGATCGGTGCTTACGAGATCCTGTTTCGTCCAGATATTCCTAACGGCGTTGCCATCAATGAGGCTATAGAGATAGCACATCTTTTTGGCGCGACTGACAGTTTCAAATTCGTGAACGGGGTTCTGGATCGTCTGGCTGGTGAGCCCAGAGACGTCTAGCCTTTAATCGCCCCATGGACGAGTTTGAGCTGATTGATCAGATCTTCCATGGTCCGGAAGAATCTACCTCACAGGTCGCCATCGGTATTGGAGATGATGGCGCCGTCATCAACGTGACAGCCGGCAAACAGGCTGTCGTCGTCATGGATACACTGGTTGCGGACGTGCATTTTCTTGAGTCGCAACCCGCCGACTCAATCGGGCATCGCGCCCTCGCGGTGAACTTGAGCGACATCGCAGCAATGGGGGCAGTGCCGCGTTGGGCGACTTTAAGCCTTACCCTTTCTGAGATGAATCAGAACTGGCTGAATGGTTTTGCCCATGGATTCTTTGAGTTGGCTGGCCGGCACGAAGTGGCTCTGATCGGAGGGGACACAACCACTGGGCCGTTAGCCGTTTCTGTGACAGTCGGTGGTGAAGTTGAGGCCGAAGGAGTCCTTCGACGAGCCGGGGCGAGGCCGGGTGATTTTGTATATCTGAGCGGACCGATTGGAGGCGCAGCCGCGGCACTGTCTTCAACTGAAGCGTATGCGGATTCAGCTCTTCACCGCGCTTTGTGCTGGCCGCAGCCGCGGACTGCGTTGGGGGCAGCCCTTGGTTCAATTGCGCATAGCGCTATCGATGTTTCCGACGGGCTGCTGGCCGATTTGGGTCATATACTGAAAGCAAGCGGGAATCTTGGTGCCGAGATCGAGGCAGACAAATTGCCTTTGTTCAAACAAGCCGTTGCACTGCTGGGGTACCAGGGGGCGCTAGAACTTGCGCTCGGAGGTGGCGACGATTACGAGCTTTGCTTTACTGCTCCGGAAAAAAGGCATCAGGAGATACTGGCGACAGGACATCGGCTTGATCAGGACTTGTTTTGGATTGGTCGGATCACAGAGCACGGCGGCTGCTCCATTCACGGTAGCGAGATAAATCTGGATACCGTGTCGCCGGGCTACCAGCACGTTTGGCCCAGATAAATATCATGAAGGCCAGGCGCCGTTCTGATCAGATCATACTGCTCTTGGGGCAGGGTTTAGGACTGGGTCGTATTCCGTTTGCGCCGGGTACTTTCGGAACGCTGCCTGGCCTGTTACTCGTTTGGGTGTTCTGGCAGGGGGGGAACGGGATTTACCTTGCTCTGACGGCTGTCATCATTCTGTCTGCCGTTTGGATTGCCGGGCGCAGCGCGGAAAGTCTTGGCGTTGCTGATGATCCGCGTATTGTGATAGACGAGATTGCCGGTGTGCTGGTGGCGTTTGCCCTGGTGCCGCCAAGTGGACTGGCGTTAGTCGTTGGCTTTTGCGTATTTCGGATTCTGGATATTGTTAAACCCCCGCCCATTTCAACCGCAGATCGCCAGATCAAAGGGGGGTTGGGCATCGTACTGGACGATGTCCTCGCCGGGCTTGGCACCAATCTGGTGCTTCAGCTGTTGTTCCGCGTCCTCGGAGTGAGTGTCTAGCGGAATCAGTATCGAGGTCAGCAAGGACGCAGGGTGCCTGGATCAGCGCTCCAGATGCTCCAGCTTGCCGGAGACTTCCTTCCAGTCCTCCGCATCGTCGGGAGGCGGTTTCATCTCAGTAATGACCGGCCATTGCTGTGACAGTTCGGCGTTAAGTGCCATAAACTCCTGCTGTTCCTCGGGAAGGTCTTCTTCCGCATAAATCGCATTTACCGGACACTCTGGCTCACAGAGACTGCAGTCGATACATTCCTCGGGATCAAT
>DDZY01000102.1 GCA_002346525.1 Proteobacteria bacterium UBA2996 | reverse complement strand
AGGAGCAGGTCAGCAAGAATTGGAGCGAGCCTGGAGACTTTTCCGGCCTCAGTGTCACGTTTCTCGTCAAAGTTGATCGGCAGGGAAATGTGCTTTCAGTGAGAATGACCCGGCCCAGCGGCAACGCGCGTTTGGATGAATCGGCAGAAAATGCTATTTTCAAGGCATCCCCGCTTCCCTTTCCGGGAGAGGCGCGTTTTTACGAATATTTAAAGGAATTCAATTTTGTTTTTAAACCCGAATGATGAGCCCAACATGACCCCGAGCAGAGCGACCTCAATGAAAGGTTTTCAACATGCGGTGGTGCTGATCTTTGCCGCTGCCATGGTATTGATCCAACCCGGGACAGCAGCAGGAGCGCTGACGATCGAGATCACTCAAGGTGAGAAGTCAGGGATTCCGATTGCTGCGGTGCCTTTTCGTTGGCAGGGCACAGGTGATCCGCCGGCAAATCTGCGCGGCATCATTGCTGCGGATCTGCATCGCTCTGGACGATTTGAACTGCTGCCGCCCGCGGACTTTTTGAGCCGGCCGAGTGAGATCTCCGAGGTGCGTTACAAGGACTGGCGCTTGATCAAGGCGGAAGCGCTGGTGGTCGGCCGGATTACCGAGAAGGGGCCGGACAAGTTCGAAGTCAGTTTTCAGTTGCTGGATGTCTATCGGGAGCGGGTGAAGGTGGCTTTGCGTTACACCGCAAGCGCTGCTCAGCTGAGACAGGTGGCTCACCAGATCAGCGACCGCATTTTTTATGAGATGACCGGGATCAAAGGCGCGTTCGACACCCGAATTGCTTACGTGACCATGAATATCAGTGATGAGAATGATCGGATTTACCAGCTGATGATTGCAGATTCAGACGGCCACAACGCTCAGCAGATTCTCAAGACAATCAACTTGCCGGTGTTATCTCCCGCCTGGTCTCCCAACGGCCAGTGGCTGGCCTATGTCTCGTTTTCAGATAACCGCTCTGGAGCGAATGTCTGGCTGCAGGATCTCAGCACCGGTAGCCGCCGCCCCGTTGCCCGCTTTGATGGTTCGGCGAGTGCACCCGCATGGTCACCAGACGGAAAATCGCTTGCGCTGACAGTGTCCACCAAGGGAAATACGGACATCTATGTGCTTGGCGTCTCGTCTGGAGAGATTCGCCGGATAACCCAACACCCGGGGATTGACACTGAGCCGGCCTGGTCTCCGGATGGAAGATACCTGGTTTTCACGTCTGACCGAAACGGGCGACCTCACATCTACCGAGTGAGCCGAAATGGGGGTCAGGCGGAACGGTTGACCCGGGAGGGCAAGGAGAATGCGGAAGCATCGTACGGTCCCACAGGCAAGCGGCTTGTCCTGGTCACCAACCGCGGGCAAGGCGCTGGCTATCAGATTGGTGTATTCTATCCGGAGAGTGGTAGAACCGACGTACTGACAGACGGTACACTTGACGAGTCGCCGACTTTCTCGCCCAATGGCGCGATGATCCTCTATGCGACCCGAATGGGAAGCGAGGGAGTGCTCGCAGCAGTATCCGCAGACGGTCGGGTTAGGCAGGTCCTGAAACTGACTGACGGAGATGTTCGGGAACCCGCCTGGGCTGCAAGCCGCTGACGAGTTGATTGATTGGCTGACTCAAGGGCTGAGAATCAACCCAGTGAAAGAGGCGCTCGCGGTACAAGCAGTAGTCTCAGTAGTAATAGGTGTAAAAATAAAAATGATTGGCAGTAAGAAATAAGAGTCGAAAGACTGAAAAATTAATGAAGGAGTGCGAGAAAGCTGGCAGAGCTTTTTCCGGCCTGAATACAGGAGACTGACAATGCGAAGATTCTGGACGATTTTAATGGTGCTCTTTCTTGGCGCGACGCTTGCCGGCTGTGCTGCTTCAAAGAAAAAAGGCGGGACCGTTGAAGTGGAGGATGCCACTATCGGCGGCAGCGGGGTAGAAGTCAGTACCGACGCATCCGCCTCAGCAGTGGGTTCCGATGACGCGACTGCGGGCGAGATCATCACGATCGACCAGGACGATGCCAACATGGACGATCCGCTGGGACAGCGGGTTGTGTATTTTGATTTCGACAGTTCCAACCTGACACCTGAAGCGCAGCGGGTTGTCGAAGCGCACGCGCAATATCTTTCCAATAACCCCGGTATGGCTGTTGTCCTTGAGGGACATGCTGACGAGCGCGGCACCCGTGAATACAACCTCGCTTTGGGGGAGCGCCGTGCAAACGCAGTGAGTGAAATTTTCCAGGCGATGGGTGTTGCGCCGGATGCCATCCGTACCATCTCGTATGGTGAAGAGCGGCCGATCTCGATGGGCCAGGATGAGAGCGCCTGGTCTCTTAACCGCCGCGTCGAAATTCTCTACTAGTCGACCTGTTGCGTCTCTCCAAGCGCGTGTCGCGGCTTCGTCAGTTCGACTGGTCGTGAGATGCGGTCACTTCCTGTCCTGGCGCGGGTCACCAGTGGTTCAGACTGGGACTCTCGGTTTACTCTTCCTCTTTCTGTCTGGCTCTGTATACGCTCAGGAATTAAATAGCCAAAACAAAGATTTAGACCCTGCATCTCAGCCGCTTCACAAAGTCGAATCGGTAGAGGTCGGGACTGGCTTGGGAAGTACGCACCGGGTCACCACACTGTCTGTTGTGTCGCCGCAAAAGCGGGAGGCATCATCGCCGAGTTCAATCGAGCCCGCAGAGCAGGAAGCTTACGACGCCGCGGTGGAAGCGTTCCGGCAGGCGCGTTATCTCGATGCCGCTCAGGGTTTTGTAACGTTTCTCCGGGAGTATCCTTTCAGTCTGCTCGCCGACCAGGGATGGTATTGGTTGGGTGAGTCACGCTACCTAGATCACGGATTTAATGATGCCGTGACAGCGATGACGACTTTGCTCGACTCCTTTCCCGGTAGCGCATTGGGCGAGGCAGCGCGGCTGAGACTGGGTTCCAGTTATTTCGAACTGCGGCGATATCAAGAGGCGCGAGACGTGCTCGAAGAGTTATTGGATATCTCCCCGGATAGGGAGATTCTGGATCTGGCGAAGGCGCTTCTGAGCGATCTTGCCGCCCAGGGCTACTGATCTCGATCAGCCTGAGTTACGGCTTCCGCGATGACTGAGACG
>DDZY01000018.1:482-6652 GCA_002346525.1 Proteobacteria bacterium UBA2996 | reverse complement strand
ATACCCGATCTCGAGGCCGGCCCCTTGATCCCGGTGTTCTGCTGGCGTCATGCTCTGGACCGTGACAAAGAGATCGTGTAAACGGCCCGGTCCAGACAAGCCGCTGGTGAGGGCGGAATCGAGAACACTTCTACCACTGCGGAGTTGTTGTTGGGCGTCAGTGAGGATAAGAGACTGGACATATTTTCTTGGGTTGATGCCAACCCAACGCTTGAACAGCCTTTGAAAGTGATGGGGACTGAGATCCACAGCGGCTGCGGCTTGGTCCAAAGTAGGCTGTTGGCGCGACCGCGAACGCAAAAACGCCAAGGCCTTTGCCGCGCGTGCGTAGTCCGATTCCAACTGGTTGATCCCTTTCGACATGCTGACCAAGAATAGTTTTGGCCTCGGAACTGCGCAACCCGATTCTTGCGTTCAAAGGCCGAACCAGAGCAATTTCCTTTGATACACTCGTAGGTTTTAGGACCCCTTGGCCTGTCAAAAACGGGTGTATGAAACCGACTTAAATCGGGTCCGCGATTTGAAGCATTCCGGAGGCAACATGGCAGTTGATTTCCCAGATCAGGCACAGATTGTCATTATCGGTGGCGGTGTGGTGGGGTGCAGCGTCGCGTATCACTTGGCGGAGTTAGGCGTGAGCGATGTGGTTCTGCTCGAGCGAAAGTCACTGACCAGTGGTACAACTTGGCACGCGGCAGGGTTAGTGGGGCAGTTGCGTGCGACTCAGAACCTAACGCGGTTGGCGCAGTACACCACCAATCTCTACGCTGAACTGGAACACCTGACGGGCCAGGCGACGGGCTTTCGTCAAAACGGTTCTCTCAGCCTCGCAACAGACTCTGAACGGTTTGAGGAACTTAAACGGGGTGCCTCCATGGCCAGTTGTTTCGGTCTTGAGGTCGAAGTCGTCAGTCCCCAGGAGGCGCTTGATCTTTATCCGATCATGTCCATCGAGAATATCGTCGGCGCAGTCTTTTTGCCGCGCGATGGCCAAACCAATCCGACTGATACGACGCAAGCCCTGGCTCGAGGGGCGCGGGATAAGGGAGTCCGAATCTTTGAGGGGATCAACGTTGAGTCCTTCGAGAAAAAAGGAGGCCGAATCGCCGCAGTCATCACGAATCGTGGCCGGATTGCATGTGAGACGGCAGTGAATTGCGCTGGGATGTGGGGAAGAGCACTGGGCCTGAAGGCCGGGGTTTCCGTCCCCCTTCATGCCGCCGAGCATTTTTACGTTGTCACCGAACCCATTCCTGACCTGCCGAAAGACCTGCCGGTGGTTCGGGAGCCCTCCGTTTGCAACTACTACAAGGAAGATGCCGGCAAGATGATGGTCGGAATGTTTGAGCCCGTAGCCAAGCCCTGGGGCATGGAGGGAATTCCAGAAGACTTCGAATTCGGCACGCTGCCGGAAGATGTCGAGCATATTGAGGAGCAACTGAGCTGCGCAATCGAGAGAATTCCGGTGCTCGGCAAGACGGGCATCAAGATTTTTTTCAACGGGCCTGAAAGTTTTACGCCGGATAACCGGTATTGGTTGGGGCCTTCTGTAGAAGTGCCGAACTTCTTTCTGGCTGCCGGGTTCAATTCGATCGGTATTCAATCAGCCGGTGGGGCTGGGAAGGTGTTGGCGGAGTGGATAGTGAACGGTCATCCGCCGATGGATCTTTGGGATGTCGATGCGCGCCGAATGATGCCCTTTCAGGTTAACCAGCAGTATCTTCACGACCGGACCGTGGAAGCGCTGGGGTTGCTGTACGCCATGCACTGGCCTTTCCGCCAGCCAGAAACGGCACGCGGGGTACGGACCTCGGTTCTGCACCAGCGGTTAAGTGATTTGGGTGCATGTTTTGGCGAGACCGCTGGATGGGAGCGCGCGAACTGGTTCGCCCCGACAGGGGTTGAGCCGGTGTACGAGTACACTTACGGCCGGCAAAACTGGTTCGAGCACTCGGCTCGGGAACACCAGGCGGTTCGCGAAAACGTCGGTGTCTTCGATATGAGCTCTTTCGGCAAGTATCTCGTTCAGGGCCGGGATGCCTGTCAGTTGCTGGATCGGGTGAGTGCGAATCGGATGGATGTGGAGCCGGGGCGGGTGGTCTACACGCAATGGCTCAACCCGGATGGCGGAATCGAAGCGGACCTCACAGTGACCCGGCTGAGAGAGGAGGAGTATCTGGTCGTCACAGCCGCAGCCTCGCAGACACGCGACCTGCATTGGCTCAAGAGCAGTGTTCGGGATGAAGAGCACGTCTTCGCCACGGATGTGACGGGGGGATACAGCGTGCTCAGCGTCATGGGTCCGCGGTCTCGGGACCTGCTGCAATGCCTGACTCCAGCCGACCTGTCCAATACCGCTTTTCCCTTCGGCACCTCCCAGGAGATCGAAATGGGTTATGCCCTGGTCCGGGCCACACGCATCTCCTACGTGGGAGAACTCGGGTGGGAGATCTATATCCCGAGCGAGTTTGCGCTGGGTGTGTTTGACCGACTGAGCCAGGTGGGCCAGGAGTTCGCATTGCAGCCCGCCGGACTGCATGCCCTCAACAGCCTCAGAATCGAAAAGGCCTACCGTCACTGGGGGCATGACATAGGGCCCGACGATAATCCGTTTCAGGCTGGACTGGGGTTCGCGGTCAGCCTGGACAAGCCTGGCGGATTCATCGGCAGGGACGCCCTGTTGCGCGTGGCGGAGACTCCACTTACCCGAAGACTCGCCCAGTTCGTTCTGGAAGATCCCATGCCGATGCTTTATCACGAAGAGCCTATCTGGAGAGATGGAGTGCGGGTCGGCAGAACGACCTCAGGGATGTACGGACACACGCTGGGTGGATGCGTGGGCCTGGGCTATGTCGAAAGCGCTGAGGTCATTGACCGCACTTTTCTTTCGCAGGGGCTTTGGGAGATTGAAGTGGCGGGGCAGCGCGTGGGCGCGAAGGCCAGTTTTGCTCCGATGTACGATCCACGCTCGGAAAGGATAAAGGCCTGAGATGGCATCAACGGAAAAGCTCTATCAGGAAGATCCCTACATTAAGGAGTGCAGGGCTATTGTCACGGGAATTGCGGACCATGCTGTCATCCTGGATCGGAGTGTTTTTTACTGCCAGGGAGGAGGGCAGCCGGGAGACACCGGGGTGCTGGCTCTAACGGATGGCCGTTTGTTAAAGGTAGTGAACACCATTACTGAGCAGGAGACTGGAGAACAACTGCACGTGCTCGATGGCGACGAGACACTCCCCGCATTAGGTGTGGAAGTAACTGCTCGAATAGACTGGGACAGGCGTTACGGCTTTATGCGGATGCATAGCTGCATGCATATGCTCTGTGCGGTGATTGATGCGCCGGTAACCGGCGGTTCGGTGAGTGAGGGACGCGCCAGGCTGGATTTCGACCTCCCGGACCCGATCGACAAAGGGGAAGTGACGGAAGCGCTCAACGAGTTGATCCAGCAGGATAAACTGAGACACTTCAGGTGGATTACCGACGAGGAACTTCAGTCCCAGCAGGACCTGGTCCGAACCATGTCGGTGAGTCCGCCGGTAGGACAGGGTCGGGTACGCCTGGTGGAGTTCGAGGGGATAGATCTTCAGCCCTGCGGGGGCACCCACGTTGCGCGGTCAGGAGAAATCGGCCCGGTGCGGGTTTCCAAGATCGAAAAGAAGGGCAAACAGAATCGCCGTGTCATCGTAGAGTTTGCCTGATGACGGCCTAACGCTTTTGTGTGACCTCGCTGTGCAACTATACGTTGGAGTCGGGAACGGCATTCTTTTTCTTGGTAATAAACTCGCGCAGTCCCTCGTCGATCCCCTCGTCGATAGCGGGCGGATCATAATCGGTGAGCATCTGCTTCCAGGTGACGTTGGCCCGTTGCGCGGCGTCTAAAGCGCCCTCAGACTGCCACTGTTCAAAGCTGTTGCTGTCCGCAGTGGTTGACCGGTAAAACGCGGTTTCAAAATTAGCCTGGGTGTGGGCGCATCCGAGGAAGTGGTTCCCGGGGCCGACCTCGGCAAGTGCGTCCATGGCCTGTGCATTTACAGAGTCATCAATCCCAGCAAGGAATACCTCGATCATGCCGGCTTGGTCCGCATCGAGGATAAATTTTTCGTACCCCATGGCCAGACCGCCCTCGAGCCAGCCGGCCGTATGCAGCATGAAATTCACTCCGGCGAGCATGGCGCTTTGGAGGGTATTCGCAGATTCGTAGGCTGCCTGAGCGTCAGGCAGCTTGGACGCGCACAAGCCGCCGCCGCTACGAAAGGGGACTCCGAGCCGGCGGGACAGGGCGGCGCAGATGAAGATCACCATGCTGGGTTCAGGTGTTCCAAAGGTGGGTGCTCCGGACTGCATCGATACGGCGCTGGAGAATGTGCCGAAGATGACCGGCGCTCCCGGTCTGACAAGTTGTGTGAAGCAGATGCCCGCCATGGCCTCGGCCAGGATCTGGGTACAGGTCCCCACCACGGTGACGGGTGACATGGCGCCCGCCAGAATAAATGGCGAGATGACTGTTGCCTGGTTGTTCTCGGCGTAGACACGAGCCGCCCCGAGCATCGTGGCATCGAAGGTCATCGGTGAATTGGCGTTGATCAAACTGGTGACCACACAGTTTTGATCGACGAACTCCTCACCGAAAACAATTTTTGCCATGTCGACGGTGTCCTGCGCCCGAGTCGGCTCTGTGACCGAACCCATAAATGGCTTGTCGGACAACTTAAGGTGGCTGTACACCATATCCAAGTGGCGTTTGTTTACCGGAATGTCGACCGGCTCACAGACGGTGCCGCCGGAGTGATGCAGCGAGGGGCTGAGGTATGCTAGTCGTACAAAATTCTCAAAATCAGCGAGGGTGGCGTAGCGCCTGCCTTGATCGAGGTCGTGGACAAAAGGCGGCCCATAGGCTGGGACCAGAACGCAATGATCGCCTCCGATCCGTACGCTGCGTTCAGGATTGCGTGCGAACTGGGTGTATTCCCGCGGGGCGCTCTGATTGATAATGGACCGGCACATGCCTTTCGGGAACCGAACCCGCTCTCCGTCAACTTGCGCGCCGGCCTCCTTAAAGCGGTTTAGCGCATCGGGATCATCCCGAAAATCAATACCGGTTTCCTCCAGCAGGGTCTCGGCGTTGGTTTCAATCAGTTGAAGAATTTCCTCACTGGCGAACTCGTACGGCGGTACACGGCGAGTGATGTAGGGAATCCCTGTTCGCACGGAGCCCGCACGTTTGGCACGCTTCGCAGAGCGCGCGCTGCCTCTTGTTCGACGTCGTTCCTGGCTCATGACTGGATACCGGTTTAGGGGAGGGAATTATCATGCTCAAGCCTGAGGCGTGATTTTAAAAGAACGACACCGAAATAGCCTCAATCGGCAGACGGGGATGGCCAGAGGCGCGGGTCCTGGTCCTTCGAGGCGGGATCACGCAGAAATCCGGCGCATTTGCAGGGGTTCGGCGTCAACGCACCGTAGACTCACGTCCAGACGGAAAATAGAATACGGCCTCCAGCGTCTGGCGCAAAGCTGCTTGCGAGCGACTTCCGAGAGCGCCAGGAAAGTGATTGCGGCAATAACCACGAGATGTGACAGCATGAAAGTACTCGTTCCAATTAAACGTGTGATCGATGCCAACATTAAAGTTCGTGTGAAAGCGGATAACAGCGGCGTCGAGCTAAACAATGTCAAGATGGCGATGAATCCCTTCTGCGAGATAGCGGTGGAAGAGGCGATTCGGATGCGTGAGGCCGGCACAGCAGACGAGGTGGTTGTGGTGGCGGTCGGCCCAAGTCAGAGCCAGGAGACCCTGCGCACGGGGCTCGCGATGGGAGCGGATCGGGCGATATTGATTGAAACGGATCCGATTCCGGAACCCTTAGCGATCGCCAAACTGCTTAAGGCCGTGGCGGAAAAAGAAGGACCGGGAATGGTTATTCTCGGGAAGCAGGCAATCGATGGGGACAATAACCAGACGGGGCAGATGCTTGCCGGCCTGCTCAATTGGTCTATCGGGTCGTTTGTTTCAAAACTCGCGGTCGAGGAGTCGACCGTTAAGGTGACGCGGGAAGTGGATGGCGGCCTTGAAAACATAGAACTGGTTGCTCCGGCCGTGATCACGGTGGACCTTCGACTTAATGAGCCCCGATATGCCTCCTTGCCGAACATCATGAAGGCGAAGA
>DDZY01000018.1:0-182 GCA_002346525.1 Proteobacteria bacterium UBA2996 | reverse complement strand
CATCATGAAGGCGAAGAAAAAGCCCCTGGATACTCATACTCCGGATGAGTTGGGTGTGGACGTCACGCCCAGGCTTGAAGTGCTGCAGGTGTTGGAGCCGCCCGGCCGCGCAGCAGGTGTGAAAGTGAACAGCGCTGATGAACTGGTTGAAAAACTGCGAAACGAAGCAAAGGTGATCTGAT
>DDZY01000011.1 GCA_002346525.1 Proteobacteria bacterium UBA2996 | reverse complement strand
ATCTGCGGCTCCTCCAGGGACGACCGGCAAACAAGCGACCAGGCAGAGTCCGCGAATAAGAAACACGTCTGCGTCATCCGAAAAATCGAGCATCGCACCGGATTCAGGACAGACGTTTGAGATCGTAAAGAAACGGGCAGGCCGCAACGGAAAGAACACAGCAGATTTATCACTGTCCGATCCTGCCGTTTGGGCGGCGTTTGTTGAGGATAGCGATTTCACCGGGGTAACCCAGGAACTTGCGATGAATCTGTGTCCCAAGACCTACGATCCTGAAACCCGGGTGTTGACGCTGTCCCTGGTCGCGGGACTGGCATCGATGCGAAGTCCTTCGAGGCAGAGGATACTTGAAGAGAAACTGGAGGCATTCTGCGGCGTGTCCGTGCGCCTTGAAATTGCAGATGACAGCGAGATATCTGGGGAAACGCCGGCCATGACCCGGGCCCGGCGTGAGCAGGAAGAGAAAGATGCGGCTCTTAAGACCTTAATGGACGATCCAGCCGTCCAGGATTTGGTATCGGCATTTGACGCTACGGTGGTGCCGGAGTCGGTTCGGTCGGGTAAACAACAGAGGAACAGCGAATGAAAGGACCCTTGGGTAACATCATGAAGCAGGCTCAGGAGATGCAGGAAAAACTTCAGGCTGCACAGGAGTCTCTCGCTAACATGGAGGTCACCGGCGCTTCGGGGGGTGGAATGGTAGAGGTCGTCATGACCTGCCGTTATGATGTGCGGCGGGTTTCCATCGATGATGCTTTAACCAGCGATGACAAAGAAGTGCTCGAGGATCTGATCGCGGCCGCTGTGAATGATGCCGTCCGCCGGGTCGAAAAAGTGACCCAGGAGAAGATGGGAGGACTGACATCGGGGATCAATATTCCCGGGCTCAATATTCCGGGGATGAATGGCTAACGGCGAAGCGATTGATCGGTTGAAGGAGGCGCTGCGTCGGCTTCCCGGGGTGGGTCCACGCACGGCCGGACGGATGGCGTTTCACTTGCTCGAGCGTGATCGTGAAGGCGGCAAGGTGTTGGCGCAGGCGCTTCAGGCGGCGGTCGCGGGGGTTAATCACTGCGAGCGCTGCAACAACTTCAGCGAGAACCCGCTCTGCGATATCTGCGATTCGGGAAAACGCGACGAGACACTGCTTTGCATTGTCGAAACACCAGCGGACCTCGATACCATTGAGCAGGCCGGCGCTTATACTGGATACTATTTCGTGCTCATGGGCCACCTGTCGCCCCTTGACGGAATCGGGCCTGACCAGTTGGGCTTTGAGCGCCTGCTGGAGGTAATCTCCCAAGGTGCGGTTGAGGAAGTCATTCTGGGTACAAATCTGACAGTGGAAGGACAAGCGACGGCGGACTACCTGAGTGACTTACTCCAGGCGCACGAGATCAACGTCAGTCGTCTCGCGCGTGGCGTGCCAGCAGGGGGAGAGCTCGAATATATGGACGCCAACACGCTTAATCAGGCCTTTTCAGACCGCCGACTGCTTGTCAGACGTTCGGATAGTGAAGTCTGAAACGATCCCAGCGTGATGAGTAGCAGAGCTTAGAAAGAATTGGCAAAAGCGCTCAGTCTGCCTGAGAGCCGAAACTGAGCGGCCGCCCGAACACCCCGGGGCGGATGGCGCCTTTCTCGAATACGACCCGACCCCCGACAATGGTGTGCGTCGGCCAGCCGGTGAGGCTTCGGCCTGAAAAGGGGCTCCACCCTGTTCGACTGAATACTTCCTCATCGCGGACAGTTTTAGTTCCGTCAATGTCGATCAGGGCGAGATCCGCATCAAAGCCCTCGACAAGGTCTCCCTTATTGGCAATTTTGTAAAGTTCAGCGGGGCCTGAACACATCCAACGCAGGATCTGGGTCAGGGTGCACTTACCTTCCCGCATGGCAGTCATCATCAGCGGCAGCGATGTTTCAACGCCTGGCATGCCGGAAGGTGAGCGGGGGTAGGGCTTTTCTTTATCGGCCAGCAGGTGCGGCGCATGATCGGTAGCGATGATGTCGATGACACCATCGTGCAGTCCCGCCCAGAGTGCTTCTGCATTCTGTGGATCCCGGATCGGGGGATTCATCTGCACGCGTGATCCCAGCGCAGCGTAGTCATCCGTATTCAGGAAAAGATGGTTCGGCAGTACCTCACAAGTGACCTGGTCGGCCTTGCCCGCACGCAAACGCGCGACTTCCTCAGCTGTAGACAGGTGAAGTATGTGCAGCCTTCGGCCATATTTTTCGCTCAAATGCAGTGCCCGTTCAGTGGCGATCAGCGCGGTCTGGACGTCTCGAATTGAAGAGTGAATGGCATAGTCTTGGGTTTCCTTGTCACCCAGCAGGGCGGCAGTACGCTCCCGGATCCGGGTTTCATCTTCGGCATGCACGGCGATCAGCCGCTCGCCGTTACCGAAAATACGGTCGAGATCCTTTTCCTCGTTGACCAACAGGCTGCCCGTGCTGGAGCCCATAAAGATCTTGATGCCACAAGCGGGGTGAACGTTATTCAAAGATTCAAGATTGTCTACCGTTGCCCCGATGAAAAAACCGAAGTTGGCGACGCTCGTGGCTTCTCCTCTGGAAATCTTCCAGTCCATCTGTTCCTGATCGATGGTCGCCGGATTGCAGTTGGGCATCTCAAGAAAACTTGTGACGCCTCCTCTGACGGCCGCTCGTGAGCCGGAGGCGAGGTCCTCCTTGTCGGTGCCCCCAGGTTCACGAAAGTGCACCTGGGGGTCAATCACGCCCGGCATCAATAGCTTGCCCTCGGCGTCGAGTTCCTCGCGCCCATCGCCGGCAACCTGGGCGGCAATAACGGCAATCCGACCTTGGGTGCACGCGAGGTCTCCTTCGAGCAGCTTGCCGTCAGGCAGGGCTATGACAGCGTTACGGATGAGCAGGTCGTACATTTTCTGGATATGAGGATGGAAAATCGGCCTAGTTTACCCTTAGAGGCCTCTCTATTCTTGCAGCAAATCCTGCAACAAAAAACGGCGCGATAGCGCCGTTTTGACAACAAGGACGCCTGAGACGGGACGCCTGAATCAGCAGGAAAGGGTCAGGCGCTTTGTTTTTCCCGGATTTCGTTCAGGGACTTGCAGTCGATACACAGATTTGCGGTTGGCCGGGCTTCGAGCCGCTTGATACCTATCTCGATGCCGCACTCCTCACAATAACCATAATCTCCTTTATCAAGATCAACGAGAGAGTCATTGATTTTCTTGATAAGTTTCCTTTCCCGGTCTCGCGTCCGTAACTCCAGGGAGCGGTCGGTTTCCATCGTTGCGCGGTCATTGGGATCGGGCAGGTTGATGGTTTCGTCCTGCATGACTGACATCGTGCGCTCGATGTCGTCAACGAGCTCCTGTTTCCAGGCATTCAATATGACGCGGAAATGTTCGGTCTGAACCTCTCCCATGTAGGGCTCACCGCGCTTTGGCCGGTGTGGTTTGACACCGTGGATCAATTCTTCAGAAGCTTTTTTCTTTGTTGCCGGCATTGGTTTACACTGAGCGGTATCAAGAAATTCAGTAAATCAGGCCAGGAAGGCGGCGCAATCTAGCAGGTTCCGGGATTTCCCGCAATGCCTGTCGGAAAATTAATTCAACAGGCCAATATGACAATGATTTTGCGCTATTCGCCGACTTCCCCCTACGTGAGAAAGGTCTCTGTGGTCATCAGCGAACTGGGTTTGTCGGAGCAAATCGAACGTATTGCGACAGATCCCTGGAATCCCGAGACCGATCTCGCAGTCCAGAATCCGCTGGGGAAGGTGCCGACGCTGATCACGGACTCTGGTCAGGTTCTATTCGATTCCCACGTCATTTGTGAGTACCTCGATGGGCTTCACTGCGGCCCAAGACTGTTTCCATCGGAGCCGAAGGCCCGGATTCAGGCGCTACAACTCGAGGCGCTTGGGGACGGTGTGCTGGATGCGGCGGTCCTGGCGTTCATTGAGGCCCAGCGGCGGCCCGAGGCCCACCGGTGGGCAGTTTGGGCGTCGCGCCAGCGTGCCGCAATCGACCGCAGTCTTGCCTGGCTGACAGAGCATATGGATCTGCTCGGCGGCCAACTTCATATGGGACAGCTGACTGTCGGCTGTGCGTTGGGCTACCTGGATTTTCGTTTGGCCGACCTGAACTGGCCCGAGCAGTATCCGGGTCTCGCTGACTGGTGCGTGGAATTCTCGGGTCGGGAGTCGATGCGAGAGACCATACCGCCGGACTGATCGTCTCAATTGAAGGGTTGATTTCGATATAATGGAGGTGAGGTTAGATGGCTCCCTGTTTACCTTAATTTCTGCTCCCAAAGAGTCGTTGCCATTCAGTCGGACGGCGACCTGACGCGCCCGTAGTCTGCGCCAAGCAAATATATGCGTCTTAAGAAAATTCACGTTTCCGGCTTTAAGTCTTTTGTTGATCCCACGGCGATTACGATTCCCGCCGACATGACCGGCATTATCGGGCCAAACGGTTGCGGCAAGTCCAACGTCATTGATGCCGTGCGTTGGGTGATGGGGGAAAGCTCAGCACGAAAGCTGCGCGGCGACAGCATGTCCGACGTAATTTTCAATGGGTCAGAGGCGCGAAAGCCCGTCGGCAAAGCTTCAGTCGAGCTGATTTTTGATAATACCGACGGCAAAAGCGCGCAGGCCTACGCCCGCTTCAGTGAAATCTCGGTAAAACGAACGCTGTCTCGAGACGGCACCTCAGAATACTCGCTGAACAAGGCGCAGTGCCGGCGGCGGGACATCACGGACCTGTTCCGCGGGACCGGCTTGGGTCATCGGTCCTATTCGATCATTGAGCAGGGCATGGTCAGCAGGATTGTCGAGGCACGGCCGGAGGAACTTCGGGCTTTTGTCGAAGAGGCCGCGGGCATCTCTCACTATAAAGACCGTCGCCGAGAAACAGAAACCCGGATGCGCCATACACGGGAGAACCTGAGCCGCGTCGAAGATATCCGCAAGGAACTGGATACCCAACTACGCCGGCTGCAGCGTCAGGCGCAGGCGGCCCGGCGGTACCAGAAACTTAAGGATGAGGAGCGGGAGATTAACGGCCAGTTGTTGGGACTGCGTTATCGCGCCCAAAAAGGATCTGTCGAGGAGCAGGCGGCATTGACTGCTCGGGCGCAAACAGATGTCGAGTCGCATCTGGTCCGTCAGCGGGGATTGGAAAACCAGATTGAAAGTCTCCGCGCGAATGAGATGGCGTCACAACAGGAAGTCAGCGATCGACAGGCCACGTTTTACGCAGCAGGAGCCGAAGTGGCCTCTTTGGAGCAGGCGATCGAGCACGCTAAGGAAACCGGTGAACAGCAGCGTGCCGAATTCGAGCGGCTCGAAGTTACTCTGGGAGAAATCAAGACGGAGTATCAGCATGACGAGGACCGTATTGAAAGTCTCGCAGCTGAAGTCACCGCTCTGACAACACAGCGTGATGAGGCGACTGTTGTCAGCACGCAGGCGTCGGATCAGCAGCACCAGTGTGAGCGCGACTACGATGATTGGCAGCACCGCTGGAATGAATTCACGCAGCAGCTCACGACTCCAATCAAGGATCAAGAGGTTCAGCGATCACGGATCGAGCAGCTCGAATCAGCCGATGCAAAGGCGCAGGAACGACTCGCACGCCTTGATGATGAGATCGGCACGCTCCTGAACGAGGAGGAACGTCTTGAGGTGGATACAGCACGCAGCGCTGTGCTTCAGGGAGACGCGGGCCTTTCCGAGGCGGAGAGTCAGGTGGATAAGTCCACTGTCTTGATTGCCGAGATGCGCGATCAAATCACGGCGCGCTCAGAACAGCTTGATGAAGAGCGCCAACGGATGCACTCTGTCCGAGGCCGTCTGGAATCCCTGCAGGAGCTGCAGGAGACTTCCCAGGATAAGGATGAAGTGTATCTGTCTTGGCTTGATCAACGGGGGCTGGCACACGCGCCAGCGCTCGCTGGAGAACTTCGCGTTGCACCGGGTTGGGAACGAGCCGCAGACGCAGTGTTGGGGCCCAGACTCTCGGGTCTCGGCGTGGGTGACTTGCCGACGATACTGTCGAGCGATTCGGAGATGCCCAGACAGGACATGTTCTTCGTCGAGTCAGGCAAAACGGCCGAAAGTGCTGACAGCCAAACGCTGTTGGCCCATGTGTCCTCTGATCGATACGACCTGCGGCCTCTATTGGCAGGGGTTTTTGTTGCGAAAGACCTGGCGGAAGCGCTGTCCAGACGAGGACAGCTGCGGGAGGCCGAGTCGATCGTGACCAAAAGCGGTGTGGTCTTGGGCGTCAACTGGGCGCACGTACCACGTGGACAAGGGCCGGCAGCAGGACTGCTGGAACGGGAGGAAGAGCTGTCTCGATTGCGCGAAGAGGTACCTGCGATTGAAAGTCGGGTCGCGGAGTCCGAGCAGGAGCTGGAGAAGATGCGCGTCCGCCTGTATGCGTCAGAGAGCCAACAGAGTTCGGCACGCGACCGGGCCGCCGCGATTCTGCAGAAGCTGAACACAGATCGGCAGACTTATGCGGACCGTCAGGCACGTTTTGATCAGATCGAAGGCCGACGCCAGCAATTGGCAGATGAGTCGGAAGAGATCGTACTGGAACTGGGTCGCACCGGGAGCGAACTGGATGAAGCGCGAAGACATTTTGCGATCGCAGAAGATGAAACCGGCGCGCTTGAGCGTCAACGCAAAGACCTGTTGGAAGAAAAAGAAGTCTTAACGCGTACTTTGGCTGAAGCCCGAACCCGGACCCAGGCGGCGCAGGATCGCCGCCATGAGACTGAACTGACGCTTCAGCACAGTCAGGCGTCTTTGGAATCCCATCATTCGAGTCTTGCCCGCCTTCAGGCGCAAAGTGGCCGGATGCGGGAGCGGTACGAGCAACTGAAAGAACAACTCTCTACCGGAGAAGATCCAGGCATAGCAATGGGAGACCGTCTGCAGACACTGCTATCCCAGCGCTCAGAGGCTGAGCAGGCGCTGGCCGAAGGACGCAACCGTCACGCAGCGATTGAGCAGGAGATTCGCCAGGTGCAGGGGACCCTGTCGGAGTGCGAACAGGAGGTGGCGTCAGCACGGGAGAGTCTCGAGAACAAACGGCTTAAGGATCAGGAACTGACAGTTCGGCTGCAGACACTTGAAGAGCAGATTGCGCAAGATCAATATGTGCTGAGTGAACTCCTTGAGAGTTTGCCGCAAGAGGCTGAAGAAGGAGAGTGGGCGGCGCGTTCAGAGAGCCTGGCGCAAAAGATCGCCAATATCGGTCCAGTCAATCTGGTGGCCATTGAGGAGTACGATGAACAGGCAGAGCGTAAAGCGTATCTCGATTCGCAGCACGCGGACCTGATTGAGGCATTGGAGACCCTTTCAGGTGTTATTCGAAAGATTGACCGGGAAACACGCGAAAGATTCAAGTCGACGTTTGATAGTCTCAATCAGGGATTTTCAGACTTCTTCCCGCAGTTGTTCGGTGGTGGTCATGCCGTACTGCAGTTGACGGACGAGGATTTACTGGCGGCCGGGGTAACTGTGATGGCTCGTCCGCCGGGCAAACGCAACAGTACGATCCATCTCCTGTCGGGAGGAGAGAAAGCCTTGACGGCTGTGGCGTTGCTCTTTGCGCTGTTCAAACTGAATCCGGCGCCGTTTTGTATCCTTGATGAGGTTGATGCGCCTCTGGATGACCGCAATGTCGAGCGCTACTGCAAGACGTTACGCACACTTTCTGAAGTTTCGCAGTTGGTCGTCATTACCCACAACAAGATTACGATGGAGTCGGCCGATATCTTGCTCGGTGTGACCATGGGGGAGCCCGGCGTGTCATCTATCGTCTCTGTCGACATCGATGAGGCAGTGAGACTCGCCGCCCATTAGCCATGAATCTGCAACTGGCCCTGATTCTTCTTGGCGTTGCCACTTTCATTGGTATCGTGCTCTTTTCCCTTTGGCAAAAGCGTGGCGGGAGCAGGGTATGGCTCGACAGACCGCGTCAATGGCTGCAAAGCAACCTGCAACGCATACCGTGGGGAAATATAGTCTCAGCGCTACGCCCGAAAGAACTCGCGCAGCGCGTTCGCCAAAAGGAACCCTCCCTGGTTTCGTCGGGTGATCTTGATTTAGCGGGAGACGGCAGGGAATCCGGAGCGCAAACTGAGCCCATGCCGGACGGCAGTCCCCAGGATGACGGGTCGCAAAAAGGGGCCGTTGGGTCTGCGCAAGCCCTACCATCAGAAATCGGTAAGCAACCCCTGAAAATTGACTATTGGGCGCGCTTGCCTGGGCCGACGCCTGTTTCACGCGATGCAGCCCTGTCAGTCTTTCGCGAGCACGAGATTGATCTTCAGCGTCCACGCGCGCTACACGGGCGTACCGAACCAGGCAACGTATGGGTTGATCTTACAACGGCCCCCGCGGATGAAGTGTTCACAGATCTCATCGTCAGTCTGCAGATAGCAGATCGGGATGGTGCCGTCAGCGAATCGGAGCTCACGCGATTCAACAATCTGACGTACTACATGTCAGAGTCCCTCAATCGTTCCTTACAGTTTGATATGACCATAGAGGAGGCCTTGCCTGAGGCAGAGCGCTTGGCCCGCTTTTGTCAGGAATTCGATCTTCTGGCCGTCATTCATATCGAGCCCCCGCCCGGAAGAGGGTTTTCCGGCCCTGAGGTAACGCAGGCGCTGGATCGGGCAGGAATGCGTCTCGGTAAGGACGATATGTTTCATCTTTACGATCCCCGGACCGGGGCGGGCCGGTTCAGTCTTGCCAACCGGTCCGAATCAGGCAGTTTCAGTTACGATGTACTGGAGTCAGGCATGTTGCGTGGTCTTGTCCTTTTTCTGAATGTGCCGACAGCCCCCCGACCGTCGCAGACGTTCTCGGACCTGATTTCGGTCGCAACCTATGTTTCGACGGAGATTGATGGAGTCTTGGTGGACCCCCAGGGCAAGGCTTTGGCGGACGCCCAGTTTGATAGTATCGCCAGGCAGATTCGGTCGCTCGAGTCGTCCATGAAACGTTATGGAATCGATCCAGGTTCGGAAGAAGCAAAGCGCTTGTTTTGATCCCAATGCGTGATAGCCTGGTTCACCGGATTCTCAAGCGATTCACCAGCGTCTCGGCGTGACCAAGCGGAAAGAAAATAAACAGCACCGATCGGGTGTATCGGTTGATCCCTCGCAAAAGGTTGAGGCGCTGCGGGCCCAAATCGAAGAGCACAACTACCGGTACCATGTGCTGGACGACCCCGCGATCTCGGACTCGCGCTATGACGGCCTGCTTCGAGATCTTGAGAAACTCGAGGCAGAGCACCCTGAGCTGGTGACCCCGAATTCACCAACGCAAAGAGTGGGGGCTGCTCCTCTTGACGGTTTTCAGTCGGTAGCGCATCAGGTGCCGATGTTGTCGCTCAATAACGCGTTTTCAGCCGGGGAGGTCGGGGAGTTCGACCGCAGGTGCCGGGAAGGAACCGGCCGCGAATCCATTTCCTACGTGGCTGAACCGAAGATCGACGGCCTGGCGGTCAGCCTAACATACGAACATGGCGGACTGATTCGGGCAGCAACCCGAGGCGATGGGCGGACGGGTGAAGATGTCACGTTAAATATCCGTTCAATCTCCTCAATCCCCTTGCGCTTGAGGTCAGACTGTGCCCCCCCGTCGCTGGAAGTGCGCGGTGAAGTGTTCATGCCGGTCCCCGGATTTGAGCAATTGAATCAGCAACAAGAAGCGCGCAACGAAAAGCTTTATGTGAATCCAAGAAACGCGGCGGCAGGAAGTCTACGACAACTTGATCCCCAGATCTGCGCGCAACGACCTCTGTCATTTTTCTGTTATGCGGTCGGCGTCTGGCAGGGAAGCCCCGCACCCGATTCACAGATGAAGATCCTACGTGAACTGCGCGATTTCGGTTTCCCGATCAATCCCCTGGCTAGGGAAGTGCAGGGTTTGAGCGCGTGCCTCGAGTACTACGACGACGTTATGGCACTGCGTGCGTCACTCGATTATGAAATCGACGGCGTGGTCTACAAGGTCAGCAGTTTTGAGGACCAGCAAGCCCTGGGATCTGTTTCGCGGGCGCCACGTTGGGCGATGGCGCATAAGTTCCCTGCTGAAGAGGAAACCACCGTCGTCAAGGCTATCGAGATACAGGTAGGGCGAACCGGAGCGCTAACGCCCGTCGCAAGACTTGATCCCGTATTTGTCGGAGGGGTCACGGTATCCAACGCCACGCTGCATAACGCCGAAGAGATTGAGCGTCTCGATGTGCGAAAAGGCGATACCGTGGTGATCCGGCGCGCAGGTGACGTCATTCCCGAAGTGGTGTCGGTCGTGGCGGATCGGCGCCCGCGGGGCACTCGCCGCTTCAGGTTCCCCAAAGCGTGCCCCGTCTGCGGATCCGGCGTGACGTCGGATGAAGGTGGGGTGATCCAGCGCTGCGAGGGCGGACTGGTTTGTTCCGCGCAACTCAAGGAGTCAATCAAGCATTTTTCCTCCCGGCTGGCTATGGATATCGAGGGACTGGGCGCGAAGCTCGTGGAACAGTTGGTTGATAGTGGCCGGGTTAAGACACCTGCCGATTTGTTCGCACTCTCAGCCAGTGAGTTCGCAGACCTTGAGAGAATGGGGGAGAAATCTGCCGACAATCTGATGAGCGCGCTTGAAAAGAGCCGGGCTACAACGCTGCCACGGTTCCTGTTTGCGCTTGGCATTCCGCAGGTTGGCGAAGCGACCGCCCAAACGCTCGCAGAGCACTTTGGTACCCTTGAAGCGCTTCAGGAGGCGTCCTTGGAGTCACTCGAAGCGGTGGCGGATGTGGGTCCGGTCGTAGCCGACGAGATCAGGCGATTCTTCGATCTGTCCCATAACCGGAAGGTGATTGCATCGTTGCGCGAGCGCGGAGTCAGTTGGCCCCGGATGCCAGCCAGGACGGAGTCAACCGGCGGCTTTGCGGGAAAAACCGTTGTGATTACCGGAACCCTGCCCAACCTCAGTCGGGATGAAGCACGCCAGTGGCTGATTGCACAAGGCGCAAAAGTGTCCGGTAGCGTCTCTTCGCGTACGGACTTTCTGGTTTCCGGTGCGGACCCGGGTTCCAAATACGATAAAGCGATCGATCTGGGAATCCGGATTTTGGAAGAGCACGAGATGCAGGCGATCGCGGATCAAGCGCCGGATTGAAGCGTGGTCTCGGCCGAAACGGCGGTGTGATGCGTTAGAATCCGGACCTCATTTTTAGCCAGGCGCCCAAGGGTTTGGCACTGATGTAGACCCGATAGCAGCAAATGAAAGATTCCTTTAACTCAAGAACCTCCTTCGATGTAAACGGCAAGCGCTACCAGATCTGTGCGCTCGATGCTCTGGGGCCCCGCTTCGATCTCAGTCGCCTCCCCATGACGCTGAAAATCCTGCTGGAAAATCTGCTGAGAACCGAAGACGGTGCGAATGTGACCGTCGACGATATCGAAGCTTTGGCAGGATGGAAGCCCTCTGGAGCGCAGGAGACCGAGATTGCTTTCACGCCGGCCCGTGTGCTGATGCAGGACTTCACTGGTGTGCCTGCAGTGGTGGATCTCGCCGCGATGCGCGAAGCCGTGGCCGGCCTGAAGGGAGATCCGGACAGAGTCAACCCGCTTTCTCCCGCGGACCTGGTTATCGATCACTCGGTCATGGTGGATCACTTCGGTCAGCCGCAAGCGTTGAAGAATAATGCGCAGTTGGAGTACAGCCGAAACGCCGAACGCTACGCATTTCTGCGATGGGGTCAGACCGCGTTCAGCAACTTCCGTGTCGTTCCGCCAGCGACCGGGATCGTTCATCAGGTCAATATCGAGTATCTCGCGAGCGTTGTTTTCAGCCGTGAGTTGGACGGGGCTGAGATGGCGTACCCGGATACTGTGGTGGGCACTGACTCCCACACCACGATGGTCAATGGACTTGGTGTGCTGGGCTGGGGGGTAGGCGGCATCGAGGCAGAGGCAGCAATGCTCGGCCAACCGGTCACCATGCTCATTCCGGAAGTGGTGGGGTTTGAGCTGACCGGCACGTTGACCGAAGGCGCAACGGCTACAGACCTCGTGCTGACCGTGGTGGAAATGCTCCGCCAAAAAGGCGTGGTCGGTAAATTTGTGGAGTTCTTTGGAGAGGGCCTCAATCATCTTTCCCTTGCAGACAAGGCGACCATTGCCAACATGGCGCCGGAGTACGGCGCGACTTGCGGTTTTTTCCCGGTCGATAACGAGGCCCTTGAGTACCTCAGACTGACGGGCCGGTCAGACGAAGAGATCGCGCTCGTTGAAGCTTACAGCCGGCGTCAGGGCCTGTTCCGGACGGCGGAGACTCCGCCCGCGGAATACAACGACGCGGTCAGCCTTGACCTCGCCGAGGTCGTCGCGAGCATTGCTGGTCCCAAACGACCCCAAGACAGAATCCCGCTGACTGACGCCAAGCGGACTATCACAACCGCCCTCAGTGATGCTCGCGAAGGGGGGCAAGCGCGAGGCCAGTCGCTTAACCTCGGGGGTGCCGATTGCACGCTCCCCGATCTAGCGGTGGTCATCGCGGCAATCACAAGTTGCACCAACACCTCAAACCCCGGTGTGATCATGGCGGCGGGCTTGTTGGCCCGAAATGCTCGTGAGAGAGGGCTTTCGGTGAAGCCGTGGGTCAAGACTTCGCTGGCCCCGGGATCGCAGGTTGTGACCGACTACCTTGCGGACGCGGGACTCCTGGATGATCTGGAGGAGGTCGGATTTTCGGTTGTCGGTTATGGCTGCACGACCTGTATCGGTAACTCCGGACCGTTGCCCCCGGCCGTCAGTTCCGCAGTCAAGGAAGGCGAACTGATTGTCTGCTCGGTGTTGTCAGGCAACCGCAACTTTGAAGGGCGTGTCCATGCGGATGTGCGGATGAACTTTCTGGCATCACCCCCGCTGGTGGTGGCCTATGCTTTGGCCGGCACAACGGACATTGATTTCGCCGCAGAGGCGGTCGGTACCGATGCGAAGGGAGCGCCCGTCATGCTAAGTGACATTTGGCCGGGGACAGATGAGATAAATCGTGCTGTGAACGAACATGTGACCCGCGACATGTTCCGGACGCGCTATGCAGACGTGTTCCGCGGCGATGAGTTCTGGCAGGGAGTACCGGTTAGTGCTGGGACCCGCTTCTCCTGGGATCCGGAGTCCACTTATGTCCGAAGACCGCCGTACTTCGACGGAATGAGCATCGAGCCGCCCGGCATGCCCACGATCGAAAATGCCCGGGCACTGGCCGTGCTGGGAGACAGTATTACCACTGACCATATCTCCCCCGCGGGTGCGATTCAATCAGACAGCCCAGCAGGCGAATATCTTGGAGAAAACGGTATTGCCCCGGCGGACTTCAACTCTTACGGTTCCCGCAGGGGTAACCATGAAGTGATGATGCGGGGCACCTTTGCCAATATCCGGCTGCGCAATGCGATGGCGCCCGGTACGGAAGGAGGCTGGACTTGTTTCCAGCCCTCTGGGGAACAGATGACCATTTTTGCTGCCGCACAGCGCTATGCGGAGTCCGATACGCCATTGGTGGTTGTAGGCGGCAAGGAATATGGTACCGGCTCCTCGCGAGATTGGGCAGCCAAAGGGGTTGCGTTATTGGGAGTTAAGGCGGTTCTGGTGGAGAGTTTTGAGCGCATTCACCGTTCCAACCTCGTCGGTATGGGAGTGTTACCGTTGCAGTTTCGGGATGGACAGGGTGCTGCTGAGCTGGGTATTACGGGAACGGAAAATTTCAATATCGCACAGCCACCCGTGGGTGCAAGCGACGTGACCATAGAGATGATCCGAGCCGACGGCAACCAGGAGCAGTTTACGGTCCGGGTGCGGATCGATACGCCTAAGGAGTGGGATTACTACTGCCATGGGGGTATCCTTCCCTATATGGTCCGCCAACTGTTGACGTAGATCATCGGGGTCGGGTGAGCCCGTTTATTTCCGGGGTTGAATCACCGCGACTGCAATCAGAATGAGACCCAGGGCGAGCAGTAACCTCAGGGAGAGTTGTTCCTTAAGGATCAGCACGCCCCAGAGTGCGCCGAGCACAGGAACGAAGAAATTGACCTGAGCAGAGCGGTTCGCACCCAGTCGGGGTATCAGGTAGAAGAAAATAAGCGTCGCGAGTGCTGTAGACCCGACGCCCAGATAAAACATAGCGACGATGGCAGGTGGTTGGGGCGCCATGGTCCACGGTGCTTCAACCAGCAGCGTGACGGGCAAAGAGAAAAAGAATGCGCAAAACATCGCCCCCGAGGCCAGCACAGACCAATCCGAGGGCTGCGCGGTATAGCGGACAAGTGTTGCAGAGGCCCCGTAGCAGATGGCGCTCAGGAGAATTGCCAACTGCCCCACAATAGGCGCGGACAAGCCCCGGATCGCTTCCGGCCCGAGCAAAAGCGCGATGCTGCCAAAGCCAATTCCAATACCCAGTCCGATACGGAGGGTAAACGGCTCCTCCCGAATGAAAATATGGGCGAGCATTGCGGTCGTCACCGGCATGATTCCCATCAGGATTGCAGCCAGACCACTGTCGATATGAAGTTCGCCCCAACTGATCAGTGTAAAGGGCAGTGCGTTGCCGATGAGGCCGATCAGTCCGAACATAATCCACGATCGGCTGTCCCGTGGAAGCCGGTAGCCGCGGAACCGAAGCCATGTGTACAACAGGACAGCTGCGATCCCGAGACGGGCGCTGGTCAAGGTCATGGGACCTACGCTCTCCACGCCCACCTTGATGAAGGCGAATGACGTGCTCCACAATGTAGCGAGCAGCAATAACAGGGCGTAGTCTTTGGAGACCCAGACGGGTTTCATCATGCTCATCCCGGTAGCCGGAATAGTCGCCGGCAGGGAAAGCGGTAATCTAACGGTTTTTCAGAAGATCAACGAGGCAAACGGCGGTGACAGATCAATCTTCAAAAACTTTGCCGCTTCTGGGTCCGGATGAGCGGCCCCCGTATTCCCGTTATAACCCGGGAGGCGAGTCGGGAGTGGTTCTCGTATGTGATCATGCGCGCAATGCCGTTCCCCGGTCATTGGCAGGTTTGGGATTGTCGTCTGAGGTGCTCAAAACGCATGTTGGCCTGGACATTGGGTGCGAATCCCTCTCCAAACAGATCGCGGATAGGCTGGATAGCGTCCTCGTGGTTGCCGGATTTTCGCGGTTGGTCGTGGACCCCAATCGGCCGCCCGGTCATCCCACCTCGATCCCTTCCCAAAGCGACGGCATCGAGATCCCCGGAAACCGGTCATTGACTGAACGGGACAGACAAAGGCGCATCGACGAAATTTTTACCCCGTACCACGAGGCGGTTGCAGTCGAGTTGGAACAGACCTTTCGCCGACACAGACGTGTCGCACTCGTCTCCATGCACAGTTTTACTCCCCGGATGGGCGGCGAAGCGAGGCCATGGCACGTTGGGATTCTGTGGAGCCGTGATCAGCGTCTCAGCGCGCCGCTTCTTGAGAGCCTGCGTCGTGAGCCTGATTTGTGTGTCGGGGACAATCAGCCCTACGACGCCCGGGATAATTTAGGCTACACGGTGGACGCTTACGACGGGATGGATGGCCTCGCCCAGGTCATGATCGAGGTGCGCCAGGATCTCCTGATCGCGAATGAAGATGTATCTTGGTGGGCCGATCTTCTGGCAGGGCACCTGGCGCAGACACTTGATGGGTGGGGGGTTTCAGTGCGAAGTTAGACCGTTCCGTGCCCGGATTCAGCCCGACCGCAGCCCCACCCCTTGGGAATCGAGATCAAAGTCGTTGAGATGCTCAAGAAATTCCCGCTTGCTTTTTGGCATCGGGACCCGCACACCGGCCAGGTAAGAAATAAGATCGGTACCGTCACTCAGTAGCCGACAACCCCGCTGTAACTGGACCCGGGTAAGGGCGCTTATTCCTGCGGGGGACGTCGGGTGGAATGCCTTAAGCTGTTCTTTGATCGCGACGAACTCGGGCCAATTTACGAAAAAATCGGGGTCGCTCTTCATCATTTCACACTCAACGCGCGCTGCCTTTGCGAATTCTCGAACAATATGACCGACACCCGCAAAACTCGGCATGCGCTCATATACTGTCTCGATACGTTCGGCAATATCGTCGATCGCTTTCATGGTTTGTGAGATTTTGATATAGCGGCTGGCGTAGTAGCTGGCGATGGTGTGAGTGAAGACATTAAAGGGTTCACCCCACAGTTCATCGATGCCCTCATGGCCGCTTGGGTGACGCACCTGTTTTCCGAGTTCAAGCGCCTCAGAAAAGCACTCGCTGCACTCGCGCATCAGTTCATTGTCCTGGCTGACCTCTATTCCCTGACTCTCCAAGTCGACGATGCTGGTGAAGATATCGGTAGCACGGTTGAATAATGCCCCCGCCAGCATCGCTGCGTTGACCCGTTTGCGGGCCGGGTCCTGCTCGGCTTCGTAACTCGCCCGAGCTGCTTCGGCCTTGTGGCCTGGCGTATTGATCCCGGGTTCGGTGTGGTGAAAGGTGCGGCGGGTAAGGCTTAACAGCAGGTCACGTTTCGCTGCGAGCGTTTCTTCAGGCGGTGCGTAATAACGAATCCAGTATCCATCGTAATAAATATGGGGACGCCCGTTGATGTCTTTGCGGGACCCGTTATGGATATTAGCGCTCATGGGGTTGGGTGGTCAGTCTGCTTGAGAGATCTGACCTACGCGCGATTTTACGCCTGACGGATCTTCGGGCAAACCCTTGGTAGGAGAGTCCGACACCAGGCCCGGACGTCCCGTGGCGGTGGCTTTAACGCGGCCCTCAAAGAAAACCACAGAAGCGGAGTCCGGATCATCTACCGAATCCAGATCACGCTCGACTTCGACGCGGATTTCCCCGGCACCTGCGTCTTGCGCCTTACGCTCGGCCAACGTACTTGCCAGAGATCCTGCCTTCACAAGCGCTTGTTCAAGCTGCTCAAAATCCAATGGCCCGTCAGGCGCAAACACCCGAAAGATGCCCTGAACCGGCTGGGTCACCGTAATCTGGGCCCTTTGAATAACGCTGCTGGCGACGGCGCCTACCGCATTCGCGACGGATGAGTGTTTGGGGATAGATAGCGGTACATTGAAGTTGTGCGCCACACTGGGGTAATACAGTTCCGCTGGTGCCCCGACAGCGACGAGTGATCTTGAGCTGTCCAGTTTCAGGGAGAACAGGCCTCCGTCCACCGCGCTCTTGCCCGAGATCCATTCACTGAAAAGTCGTGCCGTCCGCTCGCGTTCCCCGTGACGGGTCTCGCCCGGGTCAGTGGCAAGGCATGCGGATACCAGGGCGGCACAAATCGTCTGCACCATATGCTCCTCGACCGCAGTGCTCGGACCCTTCGGGTCGTTGTCCTCAAACTTGCCCCAACCATAGACCTGCCGCATCTGTCGGGCCCAGACGATCGCGGCCAGCTCTGCGGCACGTGTGGACCAGTGGCTGGTCTTGCCCAATACGTGAGCGGCATCTGTGGGGGTAAATCCGCTATAGATAGCGATCCCGTCACGTACCAGTCGGGCCAGGGCCCGGGCAAGCGGGCGGTCTTCCTGTGACAGTTGTTCAACATCGAGTGGTCCTCTCTGCAGGCGTTCCCAGGCGGCCGTTTCTTCCTGGGAAAATGAACGTTTCTGACTGGTCTCAGCAAACAAAGCAACAGCAAAACGGTTGCTTCTTGGGCTGACAGCAGCATCGACGCGGCGCTCAAGTGTGGTCAGCACTTCAGGGTAGCGATGTACCAGCAGACTCATGGGAACCACCCGTCGTGGCCCGATTGCGAGTCCCACTCCTCCCTGAAAACGCACCTCGCTGTCGCCGCCGAGCCCAAGAGAAAATACCCGTACGGCATCTACCATGGGTCGCCATTCACCGATCAGAGTCGCCTTAGCGCTAATCACCGGTTTCCCCCCGGTGACGATTGCAATATCGGTTGTCGTCCCACCCATGTCGGCGATGATGGCGCTGTCTTGAGGCTGCAGCTGCGCGGCGCCCATGACACTGGCCGCGGGTCCGGACAAAATGGTTTCGACAGGACGAGCCAGCGCTGTATCTGCACTGATCAGTGAGCCGTCTCCCTTTACCATCATCAGGGGTGCATGGATGGCACGCTCGTTGAGTATCAGCTTGATCGCACGGATCAGTTCATCAATATAGGTAATCAATGAAGCGTTAAACGCCACCGTCAGTGCCCGGCGGGGTGCATCCAGTTGAGAAGCGAGTTCGTGACCGCAGGTCACGGGTTTTCCGGTGAGGGATGCAACGAGCTCCCGGAGTTTGAGTTCATGTTCAGGGTTACGTACCCCGAATAATCCGGAAATCCCGAACGCGGCGACCTGGTCGCGCTGGTCTGTGACCACCTGGCGGGCCCGCTCGATGTCCAGCGGCTCACTTTCGCTGCCGCCGGCGTCATGCCCTCCGGAGATAAGTGCACAGTGCCCGCCGCGGACGATGTGTTCAAGCTTGGCTTTATCGACCTGTCGGGCGTTGTATCCCGCCAGCAAAAGGCACACCGGGGTACCGCGACCCTCCACCACCGCGTTAGTAGCGAGTGTGGTGGAAAGCGAGACTAGCGATATGTGGGGGAGTTGCTCGCCCGGGAGCTGATCAATCGCTTCCCGGATGCCGATTGTGAGTTCATGATGTGAGGTCAGCGCCTTGGCCGCACTGACGACCCTGCCATCGGGATCAAGCAGTACAGCGTCGGTGTAGGTACCGCCCGTATCGACGCCCAACCGAAGCGTGGATTCCATCATCGTATCACCGCCCACAGCACTGGCTGTAAAAAAGGTGATTTAAGCGGCTGGAGTCCTATTTGCTGTAGTCGTAAAAGCCTCGGCCGCTCTTGCGCCCAAGATACCCCGCATCAACCATCTGTTTAAGCAGCGGACATGGCCGGAACTTGGAATCGCCAAACTCCTGATGCAACACATCCATCACCCACAGGCATACATCAAGTCCGATCATGTCGGCGAGGGTCAGCGGCCCCATCGGGTGGGCTGCCCCCAATTTCATCGCGGCATCGATATCTTCGGCTTCGGCAAGGCCCTCATACAGAATGAAAACCGCCTCGTTGATCATCGGTACCAGCATCCGATTTACGACGAAGCCGGGGCTGTCTTTCACACTGACTGGAGTCTTGCCAAGGTCGCGGGCCAGGGCATCGATTGCATTGTAGGTCTCGTCTGAAGTTTGTAAGGCCCGAATGACCTCTACCAGAGCCATCAGCGGTACCGGATTGAAAAAGTGCATCCCGACCACCCGATCGGGACGGCCACTTCCGGCCGCGATGCGGGTGAGAGAAAGGGATGAGGTATTGGAGGCCAGAATTGCGTGATCAGGGCAGATGTCGTTGAGACGCGGGAAAATCTCCATCTTGATATCCATGTTTTCGCTCGCCGCCTCGACAACCAGATCGCATTCAGCCATTGCCTTGATGTCGGTTGCGGTCTGGATTCTTTCCAACGCCTGATCGTGGTCCTCCTGGCTAATCTTCTCTTTGCCGAGGAGGCGGCCAAGACTGTTCTGGATGCCGCCCAGACCTTTCTGGACAACCTCATCGGAAACATCCTGCATTACTACGTCATAGCCGTGCACCGCGCAGGTCTGCGCAATACCGTTACCCATCGTGCCTGCGCCTACGACGCCAATAGTCTGCAATTTCATAAGAAAATACGGTCCCAAACCGGGTAGTTCTACCTAAAGAGGACGGCAAGGCTACCGCAAACCGGACCGAAGGCCAAACCCCCGCTAAACTGGAGTCGCTCGTATTTCAAAATCGGACGTGTTCAGAATAGACTTAGTGGCCATGAAAAGCCTCTCCGTTATCGAAAATCTCATCGGGTTTGAAACCGTTTCCCGGGACAGTAATCTGCCCCTGGTCGATTTCGTTCAGAACTTTCTTTATGACCACGGGGTGGACTCTCGCCGGGTTCCCAGCGCTGACGGCCGTAAGTCGAACCTCATTGCCACGGTCGGGCCGCTTGAGTCCGGCGGGGTCGTGTTGTCCGGCCATACCGACGTGGTGCCCGTGGATGGACAGGACTGGAGTCGCGATCCTTTTGCGTTTCACCGTCGCGGAGAGCGCTGGTATGGCCGGGGCAGCTGCGACATGAAAGGATTCATCGGAATCGCATTATCTCTGGTGCCCCAGATGAACCATCTGCGCAGGCCCGTCCACTTTGCACTGTCCTATGACGAGGAAGTCGGCTGTCTGGGTGCGCCGGACATGATTGAGGTGATTCGTGAGGAACTGCCTGAACCGGCGGGGGTCATCGTGGGAGAGCCCACCAGTATGGCGGCAGTCACAGCGCACAAAGGGATTGTCGGGTTGCGGACCACGGTGCGGGGATATGAAGCCCACTCAAGCCAGACGCACCGCGGCGTCAGTGCTGTCATGACGGCCGCGCGTCTGGTCAGTCATCTGGAGCAGCTCGCCCAAGGACTTTCTGAGAAGACACCCCCTGATAATGGTTTTGAGCCCCATGCCACCTCAGTTCATGTCGGCGTGATCCATGGAGGCACGGCGCTGAATATCATCTCGGGCGAATGCCAGTTCACATGGGATATTCGAAACATTCCCGGCGATGACCCCCAGGCGCTGATCGATCACTTCGAAGACTTTTGCCGGCATGAAGTATTGCCCGGTATGCGCGCCCGTCACCAAGCCTGCAGTATTGAGACTGAAGTGCTTGCTTGCGCCCCGGCGTTTGATGATTCGGACTCCTCAATCCTTGGTCTGGTCCAGTCGCTCAGCGGAAGAAACGAGACCTATAAGGTGGCGTACGGTACCGAAGCGGGACAGTACCAGGGCGCAGGGTTTCCGACGGTCTTGTGTGGACCCGGGTCAATCGATCAGGCGCATCAGCCGGATGAATATATCGAGGCCAGCGAGGTCGAGGCGGGAGAGCGGTTCCTGCAGGCCCTGGTCAACGAACTCTCGTCCTGACAAGGCCCTTACGTCGTAGTTCAAAAGCGCGTTCGCACCAGCGCGGCACATTCGGCCGCGGCAGTGACCGAAGGCCTGGGTATCGATCCTATCTCCAACAGCTCCGGCAATGCGTCGAGCCACTGTCCGTTGGCAAACTGTTCCGGCGCCAGCATTTTTCCGGGAATCTCCCTGTCAATAAACTCAACCAGCGGACCCATCTCAGGGTAATCCGCTCTGACGAAGCAGCCAAAAGGCGTTCCGGCTGCATGGACCTCGGCGATGGTGCTGTAGCCGGCTTTGCCGATCACAAGGTCTGCCGCCCGCACCAGGTCGGGATGGTGCAGAAAGCACCGCACCGGCAGGAGAGCCAGGTTCTGATCGGTCTCAATCAGTTCGCTTGCGCCCGAGACAACGAACCGGACGCCTGGGAACCGGGTTTTGAGTTGTTCGAGAAACGGAAAGCCGGTGCGGGTGCCTCCCATACTGATAAAGACCAGCGGAGCAGATTTGTCTATAGATAGCGCTTCGCGGGTTTCTGACACACTGGCCCTGAACGCCCGGGCAATCGGACCAACCTGGTATGTGCCGCTAACGGGGTCACAGACAGGCTCTGTCTGAATATGAATATCTGCACCCATGAAGTGCGGTTGCAAAAGTTTTGCATAGTCCTTGAAAGCCGGTGCCTGTTGAGCGAGGCCGTTATAGATCCAGTCCCAGGTGAAGTTCTCCACCAGGACAGAAGGCAGCCGGGCGGCCTCGGCAACTGCCAGGCCCAATGGCGCAATATCACAAAGTACGGCGTGGCATCGAAGAGCAATAACGCGTCGGGCGAGGTCTTGGATCAGTTCCGGTCTAAACGGCAGCCGGTCGGAAAGACCAGAGAGAGTTGCCCTGAAGTCGACTTCAAATGCATCCGTTTGCACTAAGCCCATGTCACAGTCGAGCTCGTGAAAATGGAGGTGTTGACCCAGCGAGGCAAAGAACCATTCAGGAATCCGCGTAAAGAGTTCGATCTGCACTTTCGACTCAAGATGGCGAAGGTGCTCGAGCACTGCGTATGCCCGAGATGCGTGGCCAAAGCCGTGAGAAGAAACGAAGACTGCCAGAGTCGGACGCGCGGCCGTGGTTGCGCTCATCAAACCGAGATCCGGAACGCGTCAGCGCTCGAAGTACTTATCGAGGAAAGTTTCGAAGTCCTCGTTATCTTCCAGTTCCATCTGGGTTGCCCGCTTGAGCGATGCCGTTGCCTCCTCCTCGAACTCGGATGCGAACTGAAGATCAACAACCTCGTGCTTGAAAAACTGCTCGTGATGCTCTGCCTGAGCCTTGGCAAAGTAGAAGAAGGTGTCGTTATGCTGATGGATCCCGTCCATTGCCCGCGCCGAAGGCGTCAATGCCGGGTCTTCGAAAAGTTTGCGCTTGTTATCAAGGGCAACTCGGTAGCGCCCATCCTCCCGGGAGAGGGCGTCAGCGAGCGGCTCCAGATATTTGATGAACTCGAGGCCGCAGCGCTCGACGCTGCAGCGCGTGCCGTCAGCCTTGGTAATCACGAGCCCTGGCTCCCTGCCGCGCTCGGCAATCTGGTTCCGTGTTGCACGTATCCGGCGGAATTCATCCCAATCCATCGGCACACTGGATTCCAGCAGGCATGAAATCATCATCAGATCGAGAAACCGAATTCCGTCTTCGTCGATGCCGACAGGCAGAAAGGGGTCAAGGTCCAGTGACCTCACTTCGATGTACTCGACCCCTCGTTCCTGCAGTGCATGACTGGGCCGTTCTCCTGATTGGGCGATTCGCTTGGGGCGCATCGTGGCGTAGTACTCGTTCTCGATCTGGAGCAGCGAATCGTTCAACTGGCGATATTCACCGTCAACCTGTATTCCGATGTTCTTGTAAGGGGGGTAGGCTTCAGTCGTCGCCTTGACAAGTGATGCCGTGTACTCATCCAGGCTATTCAGGCTCAGGTGGACGCTTGCTTGAGCGTCGCTTTGATACCCAAGATCGGATAGCCTGAGACTCGTGGCGTAGGGGAGAAAGTACGAATGTTCGCCGAGGTCCTGAAGATGGTGCTTCCGCCCCGCGAGGAACGTGCCGCACACTGCTGGAGAGGCGCCGAAAAGATAGGGGATCATCCAGTCGCTTCGATAAAAATTCCGCATGAGGCCAAGATACGCCTCCGATTTGAAATCCCGCAGCGGAACGGTGGAGCCGCAAAGGTCACGGTAGAAATACCAGAACTGATCTTCCAGGGAGAAATTGAAGTGAATACCTGAGATTGTCTGCATCAGCTTGCCGTAGCGGTGCGAAAGACCCTGCCGATAGACGGTTTTCATACGACCCGCGTTGGATTCACCGTAGTAGGCGATTGGGATACTCTCCTCACCGTGTAGGATGCACGGCATGCTGTTTACCCAAAGTTTTTCATCGCCGATATTCAGGTAAGTGAAGCGGTGCAACTGGTTAAGAAAACTCAGCAGCGTCTCGACATCTTCGGTGACCGGTGTGACAAATTCGAGCAGTGCTTCTGAGTAGTCCGTCGTGATATAGCGATGGGTGAGGGCCGCGCCCAAAGCAGTCGGATGCGGCTGCTGTGAAAGGACGCCTTCAGCATCAATGCGCAGGCTCTCTTTTTCCAGTCCACGGCGTATCGTTCCGGGCAGGATATCCGTTTCTGCCCGGTCGATCTTTTCGATTATTCGTGCTAGTTTGTCGCTCACGGGATGTTTCCGATGCGAGTATTCAGGGCGGGTGGATCAAATGACGAGCTGGTGTCAGCAGTCCCTCCAGATCAGGACCGAGGGACGGGAAATCCGGGATATTACGCGGTTGGTCGTAGAATCGGTAGTCCAGTCCCGGGTTGAGATGGGGTTATGCCACATTTTCATCACCCACACTAGCGCCTCGCTGACGATCACGGAAAATGCTGATCCCCGGGTGCACGATGACCTCGAGGAGTTTCTGCTTCGTGTTGTGCCTGACGGAGATTCTCGTTACACCCATACCAGTGAGGGAAGAGATGACATGCCGGCGCATATCCGCAGTGTCCTGACGGGCGGGTCCCTGACTGTGCCCATCTCAGATAGTCGGCTGGTGCTGGGAACCTGGCAGGGGATTTATCTATGGGAGCATCGGATTAAGCCGCACGATCGCCAGGTGGTCATCACGATTTCCGGAGAACAGAGTCAGTGATCGCCGGAGGGACACAGCAATCGGGCAGTGCGTATCGATTTTGCATAGCGCCGATGATGGATTGGACAGATCGGCACGAGCGATATCTGTTGCGGCTTATCTCCCGCCAGGCACGGCTGTACACCGAGATGGTGACCACCGGCGCGCTCATCCATGGCGATCAGGAGCGCTTTTTGGGACACGCAGATGCAGAGCATCCCCTTGGACTGCAACTGGGAGGCAGTGATCCTGCAGACATGGCCCGTTGTGCCGTGACCGGTCAGGCAGCAGGGTTCGACGAAATCAATATCAACGTCGGCTGTCCCTCGGACAGGGTACAAGCCGGCAGATTCGGCGCCTGTCTTATGCTGGAGCCTGATCTGGTGGCCACTTGCTTTTCAGCGATGCAGGCAGAGGTTTCGATTCCTGTTACCGTCAAGTGTCGCCTGGGTGTTGATGAAATGGATCGATTTGATGATCTGATCCGGTTTGTGGATACCGTCGCCGAAGCCGGTTGCACCGTCTTTATCGTCCATGCTCGAAAAGCCTGGCTGTCGGGATTAAGTCCGCGCGAGAACCGGGAGGTTCCGCCCCTGCAATATGAGCGGGTGTATGCACTTAAGGAGCGGTATCCGGAGTTGACCGTAGTGATCAACGGAGGAATTACTCGGGTCGATGAGGCGATAGCGCATCTGAAGAGAGTCGACGGCGTGATGGTAGGCCGGGAGGCTTATCAGAACCCCTGGAGTCTGGCTAGGGTAGACGAGGTCTTGTTCGATTGCGTTCCTGACTCGAAGTCACGTTTCGATGTGCTGGAGAGGTATAAGACATATATGGACACGCAATTGCAAACAGGAGTGCCATTAAAACGGCTGGCCCGCCACCTGCTGGGCCTGTTTCAAGGCCAGCCCGGAGCCCGAATCTGGCGCCGGGCACTCAGTGATGGGGCATTTCGCGCTGGTGCAGACCTCACCGCGATCGAAAGTGCAGAGCATCAACTGGATGCCGTGCTTGAAAAACATATCGCGTCGGCGGCGATACCAAAGCCGCGGATGGAGTTAAGACCTTGAAACGGGTCCAACGCCTGCTGGCATGGTCAGCCGCCGGGCTGGGAGTAAGTCTGGCCGCAGTATTGATGTGGTTAACGGTGTTTTTTGATCCCAACGACTACCGGGAGCAAATCGCAGACCGCATTGAGGATCAGACCGGGTTGCATTTTACGCTCGAAGGGCCTGTGCGGTTCAGCCTGCGATTTGAGCCGGGCGAGGGTGTTTTTGCCCAAGCGGCTGTGGAGGATGCCCGACTTCACGGGGTAGAGGGCATCGAGGAGCCGCAGCATGCGCGCATCAGCCACTTGACGTTTTCGTTCCCGATCGCCCAGTCGGCGCAGCTTGCGGGAGGTAATCTGGTTGATGGAGCGGGACAGTTCCAAATCTCGGAACTGGACCTGGGTGCGATCGCTGTCGGCCTTGGGCTCGAGGAAGAGTCATTTGATCGCGCGAAGTTGGATTCGGTGACGGCCCAGGGGAGCTTTAAGACCGGAGAGACTTTTGTTTCCCTGACGGATTTTGGGATGGAGAGTCCCATAACCGAGTTCACGGGTGATCTTCATCTGCAGGGTCTGGATCAGATTCCCCGCGTCCACTTCTCGTTACAGTCGCCTCACCTCAATCTGGATGAGATCATTCCAGATGCACGGCGTGGTCCGACCGACGCATTTGAATGGTTAAGCCTTTCCCCGCTGATGATGCTTGGGATCAGCGCGCAAGGCTCCCTGATGATTGGGACTTTTCAATCGGGCGGTGTGGTGTTTCAAAACTTGAGTGTGCCGGTGGTTTCCAGCAGCAACCAGGTGGCGGCCTCACCGGTGACCGCGCAGTTTTATGGCGGAACCATGCGGATTGACACGGTCGCCCACGTGGACGGCGAGAATCTTGACTTCATTACCCGTCAGAGTTTTGTAGATGTTTCGGCAGGTCGGATGCTTGAGGACATGGCGTTGACCCGGATGCTCCGTGGTCAAGCAGATCTGGAGGTCATTGTGGCATTCTCCGGGGCGGACTATCCTGAACGTCTTCGCTCTGCTCAAGGCGTGGTTATGCTCGAGGCAAGCGAGGGCCGGATCCGCGGTTTTGATGTCGCCTCCCTGTTGAATCAACTGAGTCAGGGAGGCATGCCAAGCGGTGGTCAGTGGCTTGGAGAAAACACTCACACGGTGTTGGAAGATATCAGTGCAACACTGCGTCTGGGGGATGCGCGACTGGTTAACGATAATCTTTCATTTCGTGCGGGCGGTCTGGATGTTGCCGGGCAGGGCCAATTAAACCTGGGAAATGAGTTGGTCGACTATCGGCTTGCCCTGGAACTCGACCAGCCTGATGTGGTCAAGATGCTGCCACCCCCGCTGAACGCCGCTGGCCTGATCCTTCCCCTGCGCGTAAACGGTAGATGGGATAATCTCGGTATCATGATCGATATGCCCACACTGATTCAGATGCAGATCCAACGCGCGATGGGAACGCGCAGCCAACTCAGTCCGCCTGCCATAGATGCGCGGGCCCAAAGTGTGCGTCAGGCATTGGACGCGCAGATCAATGAAAGACTGGCTCTGATTGCGAGCGGAGAAACCCAGCAGTGAGGCTTGTCAGGTTTGGAAACCGTGGTCAGGAGCGGCCAGGCCTGATTGATTCTGACGGCGCGGTCAGGGATCTGAGTAGCGTGGTCGAGGACCTGACCCCGGAAACTCTGGGCATCGAGCAACTGCAAAGGTTGAAGGACATCGATCCGCAGTCACTGCCGTTGGCGCCAGCGGGGGTACGTATTGGCCCTTGCGTAGCAAAGCCGGGTAAGTTCGTTTGTATCGGCCTGAACTATCATGACCATGCCGTTGAGACTGGGTTAACGCCTCCAAGTGAGCCCGTGGTTTTTATGAAGGCGGTCAGTGCGATCGGCGGGCCCCACGACGACATTGTTCTGTTGCGAGGGTCTTGCAAGAGTGACTGGGAAGTCGAACTCGGTGTTGTGATTGG
>DDZY01000012.1:1417-7319 GCA_002346525.1 Proteobacteria bacterium UBA2996 | reverse complement strand
CCTGGTGAGAAAATACTGGAAATCGGCACCGGATCGGGCTACGTCACGGCGCTGCTGGCCCACGCGGGCGCCACGATTACCACGGTCGAGATTTATCCTGAACTCCTCGAGAGCGCTGCTGCCGCACTTGGCGTCCTCGGCGTTGATAATGTCTCACTCGAAGCGGGTGACGCTTCAACGGGTTGGCCCAAAGGAGATGCCTGGGATGGTATTTTGCTGACGGCGTCAGTGCCGCAACTACCGGCAGCGTTTGCCGAAAGCGTGGCGCCGGAAGGCCGGATAATTGCCGTCATAGGTAAAGCGCCGGCGATGGAGGCCGTACGCATAGAGCGCGACGGAGCAGGTTCGCTTTTGACGACTTCGCTCTTTGACGCACAGCTCCCGCCCATGGTGAACGCGCCGGACCCACACGTTTTTCAACTCTAAATTTCGGCGAAAAGAAATGAACGTCATCACGGGACGAGGGTTGCCGATTGTTGTCTCAATTGGGCTGGTGCTTATCGCCGGCAGGGCAGGTGGATCAGAGGATCTGGTCTACACCGTACAGGCCGGTGACACGCCCTGCGAAATTGCACAGAAGTTTAGTATGAGTTGCACGGTCTTGCTGGAGGCCAATGGCCTTAGCGCCGATTCGCTGATTTATCCGGGTCAGGTGCTGACCGTGACGGCCTCAGGCAGCGTGCCCGAACAACCAGCACAAGATGTGGTGCCGGAACCGGCAACAGCCGCTGAGGAAAACGACAGCGTGACTCCAGCCGATACCGCTCAGATCACCAATCCAGACGCCAAAGACCAAAAATCCGACCTGCTCTCGATATATCAGTTGGCAAAGGCACAGGACCCTATCTTTGCCGCCCAAACCTATCGTTATCAGGCGGCGCTTGAGGTTGTACCGCAATCGAAATCAGCGCTGCGGCCTCAGTTAAGTGCCACTGGCAGCCATACCGAGGGCACATCTGATACGGCAGGGGCAACCCACGCTTCCATCGCGCTCTCCCAGTCGCTTTACAACAAAGGCAACCGCATCGCCGTCAGCCAGGCCGGAAAACAGGTTGACCAGGCCGAACTCGAATTTGCGATTGCCTCGGCAGATCTTGTCACGCGCGTGGTTAAGGTTTATTTCTCCGTGCTGGCAGCCCGAGATAATGTCGAACTGTCCCGCAGAAACGAGCGAGCGATCAGCCGCCAACTGGAACTGGCGCAGGAGCGCCTGGAGGTCGGTCTGGGGACCCGAACCGATCTGTTTGACGCCCGTGCCCGGTTCGAGCAGGCGGTTGCCGACACGATTGAAGCTGAAAAACTTCTGGATGATTCCCGCCAGACCCTGATCGCGCTGGTTGGACAGGATGTCGGTCAGTTGAAGACACTGCCCGATTCCGTCACGCTCGGCCCGCCTCTGCCGGATGACAGCGAGGCCTGGGTCGCCGAGGCCCTGGAAAACAATCTCAGCCTGAAAGTAAAGTCTCTCGGTATCTCGCTTTCCGACCTAGAGATCGATCGGCAAAAAGCCCAGCGCCTGCCGACCCTGGGGTTAAGGCTGTCAGGAAATTACTCCGATACCTTTACCGGCGCCGACTCAAGCGCACGCGTGCTGTTTTTGGTCGACATTCCTTTTTACCAGGGCGGTCTGGTGGATTCTCGCGTCCGGCAGGCGGCGGAAAACCTCAACGCGGCCCGATACGATCATGAGGCGGCCACCCGGGAAATCCGGCGGGATACCCGGCAGACTTTCCTTGGAATCAAAAGCCAGTTACGCGGCATCGCTGCGCTTAATGAGGCCGTTCGCGCCGGTGAAAATGCGCTCGTTGCGAAAGAGGAGAGTTTTGCTGCCGGGCTGACCACGAATATTGCGGTGCTTGACGCCCAACGAGACCTTTTTAGGGCGGAGCGTGATTACCTCAAAGCCCGTTATGATTACATTCGTCAGATGCTCGAACTGGAGGATTTAGCCGGCAGCCTGGATGAAGAAGATATCCAACGGGTAAATGCGCTTCTTGGGGACGCGGGCTAGGTCGAGTCAGGAGAGCGGATCGCGAAGACGATCCGACGTTGCCCCAGTGGCGTGCTGAAATCAGCACTCAAACGTCCTGTCTCCCCAAGCGGCACGCCCGATCCGGTTGGGCCCAGCCACACCAGATCTGAACCTCGCAGAAGTCTTCCCCTGGCAGATAATCTTTCCCGTAACTGGTCGATCCTGCCTAAACCCTTGCCGCCGGCCGAAAGGATCGACGCCCCGGCGAGTTTCTTCTCTGCGCCATCAGCCAATAACGCTTCTAGCGGCGCGCCAAAGAGTGTGACCCCCTCTTCTTTTGTAATTTGCCACGGCATCCCCAACACGAGATAACGTACGCCTGTGTTGATCATGGTCATGGCCGACCAATCCCCTTTTTGCTCGGGCGCTAACAGCCTGTCGCGGATAACCACGGTGGGAATCAACTCCGAGAAGTATTCGTACCAACGGGATGCCGCCTCCACCATCTCGATGCCCTCCGGCCGTACACGCAGCATCCAGCCCAGCTGCACGATCTGTTCCGATCCCTGTACCGTATCCAAGGTAGCGCCACTGGAGGTAAACATATTCTCAAGCAGGCACGAAACCACCATGTCCTGGTTAGAGGCAACGCTCCACCAATACCCCGCCACGCCACCGTAATCTGGAGCGAGGTTCATCATTACAAGATCCTGAATCTCCACGGCTAGGCCCGGCTCGATATCCGGCAACGGATGCGCCATCTGCTGTCGGGTGGCAACTGCCTCGAGGGCCTGATTAAGAGTCCCTTGACCTTTCTCCGACCCGAAGGCCGCTCCCGCTCCTAGCAGCAGGACCAGCACCAAAGCCTGTCCGGTCGCTCTGAGACAACCCGTTGTGGGATAGATAACCTTGTACACAGGCCCTTGACCTGAAGAATGGATACTGCCACCATGATGCCAATCTCTTTACTCGGCATCAAGTGACATGCCGTATTGTCATCTTATGGAAAACAGCTGGTGACAAATCCTTCCAGACCCTCTTCCAGCCGAATCACGATTACGGAAGCCAGCCGGCTTTTTGGGGTATCCACCAACACGATTCGAAGACGAGTCAAGAGGGGCCATATCACTCCGTTTCAAAGACATCAGCCTGGGGGGCGACCGAGATACCTATTTGATGTCAGCGATCTCATCCGCGTCTTCGGGGAGCCAGACAGTCAAAACCAGACTGAACGCACTAGTGGTGACAGCGACATGCCACGGAACGTTCCAAATAGAAAAAGTATTGAAACTCAAGAGATTTTCGAAAGATTGAACTCGTTCCATAAACTCGAAAAGGAATACGACGCCTTGAAAGCCAGATTTGAAGCCCAAAGCCGCCATCTTGAAGACCTGCAGCGTTTACTGACTCCCCGCCTTGAAGCGCCCCGCCCGATCGGTCAGCGGGCGGCCCGATACCTGGGTGGGTTGGCCCGGGCATTTAAAGGGGAAAACCCATGATGACTGGTCGGCTGAAATTCCCGAAACTTGCCGGGTTCTTTAAAGCATCCCTGCTCACTTTGGTGATGCTGTCGACCCCTGGCGGTGCTGTCGCCGAGACCGCTGCGGACCCTTTTCAGCCTTTCAACCGAGCGATGTTTACTTTCAATGACACGGTGGATCGAGTGCTGATTCGTCCGCTTGCAGTCGGTTACCGGGCAGTGCTCCCGCAGCAGATCAGAAACGGTGTTAACAACTTTTTCAATAACCTTCGCGCACCCACAACACTCCTAAACGACATTCTTCAGGGTAAGCCCAAAAGAGCCCAGGAGACAGTCAACCGGTTTCTGTTGAACAGCACCGTTGGCATACTCGGTTTTGTCGATATTGCCACCAGGCTCGGGCTTCCCGAGCACCAGGAAGACTACGGCCAAACCATGGCGGTCTGGGGCGTCCCGGCCGGGCCCTATATCGTTTTGCCTCTGCTGGGCCCGAGTACCGTGCGCGATGCTGTCGGAAAAGTGCCTGAATTCTATATTGCAGACCCACTTTGGGAGCCCGACGACACTGCAGTCACGATAGTGCGCTTCGGCGTTCGTGCTATCGATATCCGATCACGCCTTCTGGATCTTGATCGGATCATTCAGATGCAGGTGGACCCCTATCTCTTTTTCAGAGAAACCTATCTTCAGAACCGCCGGCGCGCCATCATGGACGGTGTGCAGCCTGACCGAGCCCCGGCGTCGGAAGATTTCGAGCAGAAATTGCTGGAAGAGTGAGGAGCATCTGGGCGTGGCAACCTGGGCGATAGGAGACGTTCAGGGCTGTCTTGATTCACTGACACAGCTCCTTGAAAAAATCCGCTTCGACGACCGGTCCGATCAACTCTGGCTGGTGGGGGATTTAGTAGGCCGAGGACCCGATCCGTGTGGTGTGCTCGACTTCATCATCTCACTGCAGGAACGTGCGGTTTGTGTCTTGGGTAACCATGACCTGCATCTACTGGCCACAAGCTTCGGTCTGCGGCAAGTCAAACCGAAAGACCGGCTCTCCCCCATTCTTCAGCACGCCAAACGGGCGGAATATATAAATTTCCTTTTAAAACAGGAACTTATATACTACTCGCCCGACCTTAACTGGGTAATGGCTCATGCCGGGTTGTATCCCTGGTGGTCTCTTTCGGAAAACCTGCGCCGCGCACAGGAGGTCACGCACGCCCTGGCAGGGCCGGATCCCAAACCATTTTTTGAAAACATGTACGGGGACGGTCCGGCCCAATGGGACAAAAAGCTATCCGGTTGGGATCGCTTGCGCTTCATCACCAATGTGTTCACGCGCATGCGTTTGTGTGATGACGAAGGCCGGCTTGATCTGAAACATAAGGGCGCAATAGCGGATGCGCCATGGCGTTTCTCGCCATGGTTTGATTTTCATAACCCCGGCCTTTCGGACACGCGTGTGGTCTTTGGGCACTGGTCTGCTTTGGGCATCGTCGAAAAACCCCCTTACCTGGGTCTGGACTCAGGTTGCGTCTGGGGGAGGCGCTTAAGCGCTGTACACCTTGAGTCCGAACACGTTAACATCATCTCGGTCCCTTGTGACCCGAACGCCACTATCGATGCACAATGAGTAACGCTTACGAAATCGACATTGAGGTTGAAACTTCCTACATGGCTGAACACTCGGAGCCAGAGGAAGACCGCTACGTTTTCGCTTACACCATTACCCTGGTCAACCGGGGTTCCGTTGCAGCCAAGCTTCTCTCACGCCGGTGGATCATCACGGACGCAGATAACCGAACGGAAGAAGTTGAGGGAGAAGGCGTTGTAGGAGAACAGCCTACGCTGAAGCCCGGCGAGGGGTTTCGTTACACGTCAGGTGCCGTGATAGAAACGCCCGTCGGGACCATGCACGGCTCTTACAAAATGCTGGCCGAAGACGGGGAGACCTTCGATACCGATATTCCCCAGTTTGTCCTGTCTGCGCCGCGAGTGCTCCACTGAGCGATAACTATATAAGTAATTGATTTTTATAAGTTTTTTATCTATTAGACATCGAGATTACTGACGGCGAACGCATTTCGCTGAATGAAATCTCGCCGGGGCGCTACCTCTTCGCCCATCAGTACGGTAAAGATCTCGTCGGCCCCCACCGCGTCTTCAATCTGAACCTGTGAGAGGCGGCGTTGTTCCGCGTCCATTGTTGTCTCCCAGAGCTGCTCCGGGTTCATCTCGCCAAGGCCTTTATACCGCTGGATATTGATCCCACGCCTTGCCTCGGACATCAGCCAGGAAAGCGCTCTGGCAAAACTTTCGGAATTTTGTTCTCGCTGCCCCCGCTTTACCGTCATGGCATTTCCGACCTCGGTCTCAAGTCGGTGGCCGAGAGTGGTGAGGGAGGCATATTCGGTTGACTCGAAGAACTCCCAGGGAAAACGGCTCTGGCGGTAGCG
>DDZY01000012.1:920-1075 GCA_002346525.1 Proteobacteria bacterium UBA2996 | reverse complement strand
CGGCCCGTCGTCCTGATCATCCCAAGCGACTCGGTATGTCGCCCCCCCTGCGCCGGCTTCGACGTTCAGCACCTCGCTCAACGTTTGGCCAAAGGCGTCGCGTCGAGAGGCGTCTGTCATGTCCGTAACCGCGAGTGGTGCTTGGCCCGACAGGG
>DDZY01000012.1:0-757 GCA_002346525.1 Proteobacteria bacterium UBA2996 | reverse complement strand
CGGCCCGTCGTCCTGATCATCCCATGCCACACGGTATGTCGCCCCGCCTGCGCCCGCTTCGGCGTTCAGCACCTCGCTCAACGTTTGGGCAAAGGCCTCGCGTCGAGAGGCATCTGTCATGTCCGTAACATCGAGTGGTGCTTGGCCCGACAGGGCCCAAAGCACCTCGGTCTGATAGCGTCTCGCCATCCTATGAATGGCGGTTTCGACCGCAAAATAGTCGCTACAAATTCCTCTCAGTACACTCCCTGCCAGCGGAGCATCAGGGTTGTGCGCCGGGACGATCTGGGCATCCGCCAGGGCGAGATCCAGAAGCAGTTTGTTGAGCTCATCATCATCCTTGACGTAAGTCTCCTTCTTTCCGGAGGTCAGCTTGTAAAGCGGAGGCTGAGCGATATAAACATGGCCGCGCTCGATGAGTTCCGGCATCTGCCGGTAAAAAAACGTGAGCAACAATGTCCGGATATGAGACCCATCAACATCCGCATCCGTCATAATGATGACACGGTGATAGCGCAGCCGGCTGACATCGAAGTCATCCGACCCGATCCCGGTTCCAAGCGCTGTAATGAGCGTGCCAACCTCATCAGACGCCAGCATCTTGTCGAAACGGGCCTTTTCAACATTCAGAATTTTGCCTTTTAGGGGCAAAATGGCCTGAAATCGCCGATCCCTAGCCTGTTTGGCCGAACCCCCGGCAGAATCCCCCTCGACCAGATAGATCTCACACAAGGCGGGGTCTTTTTCCTGACAATCC
>DDZY01000120.1 GCA_002346525.1 Proteobacteria bacterium UBA2996 | reverse complement strand
GGTGCACGGATGTGCGATGTGTGGTCTGCGATGTCTCAGGTGATGGAGGATTTCGGCTCACTGGGAAACAGTATTGGTCGAATGGGCCATGGCCTTGGGATGCTGCTCACCGAATGGCCATCGGTGCATCCTGACGACCAGAACATCCTTGAGCCCGGTGTGGTCATGACGCTCGAGCCGGGTATGACATTCGCTCCGGGGCGCCAACTCGTACATGAAGAAAATATTGTCATCACAGAGTCGGGGGCTGAGTATTTGACGCGGCGAGCACCGTCTGACATTCCCGTTATCAGCTAGTCCTGCACGGGAGGATAGGCCAGAGCCGCGACAAGGTGCACCCGTCGATCCATACCCCCATTGATAGCCGTGTGGTAGCCGCGGGTATCCGTGAAGTAAACAGAGCCATCGGCTGGCAGATGCGTGACGTGATGATTCACCACAAACAGTGAACCCGGGTTACTGGTAATCGGTATATGAAGGCGCGGCTCCGGATCCCGGTGCCAGGAATTGCAGTTGTACGTATCCTTGGAAAGGATGCGCATCCTGCCGATGGGAAAGCGCTCTGACAATGCCCTGTGGACCTCTTCGAAATAAGTGTCGGCAAAACGCGGATCGAACTCACTGAAGGCCGATTCATCAACATACTCTTCGCAGGCCTCCTCTACGTAGCGCGCATCCTTTCGCATCCAATAACGGCCAGACAGGTCATTTGCGGTGAGGTCACCCTGACCGGGCCGGTACGTCAGCGGCAATATCCCAAACCCGTGCTGCTTCCATTCGTCGCCGAGATAACCCACACGATTGACACAGGTCTGAAGGGCTCGTCGCAGCCGCTGGATATCAAACTTGAGCTCGAGTCGGTGGATTCCATCTCCCGCCACAAATCCCGCAACCGAATCGGTCTCGGGAGGATGCGCAAGGCATCGCTCCACGAGGTCCGTGTCTTTATCCTGCAGACGATTAAGGTCATTCATGTGTGCTCTCCGATCCGACGTGCCGCACCGCGTGATATCTTTATCCACAATACAACCCACCACAACCCGCCTGCTCTGATCTATCACCCAACTCCTTGGAAACTATTCTATGACGACGTCTGCCCCCAGCCACCCTGATCCTGCCGGGCTCAAAGCAGGCCGCCCTGCCCTCTATGATGCGCGCCACCAGCATCTTCGTGAAATGATGGCGTACTTTGGGGTTCCGGCAATGCTCATTGTGGACCCGATCAATATCTTTTATGCCACAGGTGCGCGCAATATGATGTTTTTCTCGATGCGGGTGCCGGCGAGGTATCTACTCATTCTGAGTGAAGGTCCCACCATACTCTATGAATACTCGGGCTGCTCTCATCTTGCCGAGGAGTGCGCGACAATTTCTGAAATCCGTCGGGCCGAGGGCCTGTGTTATATCAGCTCAGGAGGAGATTCTGAGTCAGCGGCAATGCGCTTCGCGTCAGAGATCACGGCAACGGTTAAGTCCTTTGACGCTACCATCGATCGCCTGGCCGTTGACCGTTTTCCTTTTGCCGCAATCGATGCACTGCGCGGTAAAGGATTTTCACTCACCGATGCTGACAGTGTCTTGCAGCGTACCAGGATGCGCAAACTGGCGATAGAAATCCCGTATATGCGCGAGGCGATGCGCCGGGTAGAGACAGCTGTTGGTCACCTTGAAGCAGACCTCGAGCCCGGCCGCACCGAGACTGAGGTCTGGGCTCAGTACCATCGCGGCCTAATTGCCAAGGAAGGTCATTATGTTGGCACCCGACTCTTCCAGAGCGGCGAGGAGACTTTCCCCTATTTCAAGGAGTGCAGTGATCGGGTTATGGAGCGAGGCGACATGGTCTGTCTGGACACCGATGCCCTGGGCTATGAGGGATACGCAGCAGACTTCTCCCGCTCCTTCATCTGTGGCGACGCAAAGCCAACTGCCGTACAGAAACAACTATATACCTTGGCCCACGAACAGCTTGAGACCAATTCAGCCATCCTGCAGCCGGGTATCAGTTATAGAGAGCTGGCAGAAACTGCCTGGCTAATACCTGCTGCCTACCGGGACAGCCACTACAGTTGTATCGGCCATGGTTTGGGTCTCTCCGGCGAATATCCCAACATTCCCTACAAAACCGAGGGGCAGCCCTATCCACTCTCAGGTTGTATCGAGCCTGGCATGGTGATCTGCCTGGAAAGCTACATAGGCTCCAAGGAAGCGGGCCAGGGAGTCAAACTTGAGAACCAGTACCTGATACACGACAACGGAATCGAGCAGATGTCGACCTATCCGTTTCACGACAAGTTACTTTGATTTTACTTTCCTGATCATGAAAAGACGGGCGCTGTCTTAACTAAACGAACACTGAAACGGTGCACTGGGTCATGAACCCGGGTGTTAGACTCATTGCGCATCACATCTCAATAGCCACCATGCCATGAGAAGCCAATCGGTAAAACAACAACTCCGCTCCGGTGCCCGACTGAACGGTTGCTGGATCGAAGCCTTCAGTCCGATTGCCACAGAGATTATGGCAATGAGCGGTTATGACACAGCCATGATTGATCTCGAACACGGCCCCGGCTCCCCCACTGAAGCGGTGGTCATGATGCAGGCCCTAAGCGCACACCAATGCAAGCCAATGATCAGGGCTACCAGCGGCGACCCTGCCGTGATCAAGCGGATACTTGATATTGGACCGCTAGGCATGATGGTGCCCAACGTACGAAGTGTGCAGGAAGCCCGCGATGTTGTTGCGGCATGCCGTTATGGGCCTGACGGATTTCGGGGCGCAGCACCTGCTTTACTGCGGGCGACCGGATATGGGGAAAATGTGACTGACTACGAGCATTGGATGACAGAGGAGTTTCTGTTGATTATCCAGATCGAATCGAAAGAGGCCGTAGATGAGATTGATGCCATTGCTGCTGTGGAAGGCATCGACATGCTGTTTATCGGTCCCAGCGATCTTTCGGCATCGCTTGGTGCACTTGGACAGTTCGGCAGCACAGAATTTATCGAGGCTTTCGAAAAGATTGAGCAAGCGGTCCTCACGTCTGGCAAGTACCTCGGCACAATTCCTTTTTCTGATTGGGACAGCCAACGGCTTTACAGCAACGGACATCACCTAGTGCTCGCCGGTACCGATACGCTTTTGTTGCGCGAAGCCGCGGGTCGCGACGTTCAACAGTTACGCCAGGCGTGCCGGAACGGATCCTGGTCAGTCAGCCCAACCGTTTAAGCCAACGAGGGCTGCTTTGATGATGCAATATGTTGATCCCACCAAGGAAACCTTTGCGGCATTTCGGGACAACGACCGTGACGGCCCCATCCACATGCTGAACCTCGTCCGGTTCAGGGAAAAAGCCGCTTACCCTGACGGCCGGGACGTCACGGGTGCGCAAGCCTACGCCGACTACGGCAGGGAAAGCTATCCGGTCTTTTCAAAACTCGGTGGCCGGATCGTATGGCGCGGGAACTTTGAACTCATATTGATAGGCCCAAGTGAGGAAAAATGGGACGAATGCTTTATTGCGGAATATCCCTCTGTCAGTGCCTTCGTGGAGATGGTTCGTGACCCCCTTTATCGGGAAGCCGTAAAACACCGACAGGCTGCCGTACTCGACTCGCGACTGATCCGGATGGCACCGGCTAATGCTGGCACGGGGTTTGGCAAAAGCAACTGACGCCGCAGCCCCACCTAACGCAACCTGCTCGACCATTCGTGGCTTATCGTCATAGTCCTGACTGGGACGCGTCCCTCATTATTGTCGGATCCGGCTTCGCGGCAGCGGCCGCGGTAATCCATCTTGCCCACAGCGGCTATGCTATCTCAGACATTCTAGTCATCGGCCCGGGGCAACTCGGTGCCGGCCAAGCATACGACTGCCAGGCAGATGCGTTTCGCCTGAATGTCCGCGCAGACCTGCAGCGCCTCTGGCCGGATAATCCGGATCATTTTCCACAATGGGCAAAGACGCATATTGACGACCAACAGGCAAAAACGCATGCGGGGCACTTTTACCGACGCGCTGATTTCGCTCGTTATGTCAGTGCGCAACTCGAAACTGTCCTGGGTAGCACGAACCTACGCCAAGTTCCTGCCCGGGTGGTCGATATCAGACCCACCCAGCAGGGATGGCGGGCAATCTGCGGCAACGGGACGGAGTATCACAGTACCAGTCTTCTTCTGGCTACCGGCAATCCTGAGCCCCAATGGCCAGTGGCCAACCAGTTTGAGGATGGAGCAACGCTGATTCGAACACCCTGGCGCGGCGATTGGCTAGAACAGATAGATCCGACTGCAACTATCTGCCTCGTCGGCTCGGGACTGACGGCCATGGATGCGCTTTATGGGCTTGCCGAGCGGGATCATCAGGGGTCGATTAGCCTTCTTTCGCCACACGGCATCCTGCCTCCTGAGCAGGTTGGGTGGGAACCGGGCGATCCGTTTGTGTGGCCTGACATTCGACGCGCATCAGAGTTCTTACATTTCGCGCGGCAGATTCTGAAAGAGGGTAGCTGGGAAGAGCCCGATTGGCAGCAACGTTTTTCCACGCTTCGTAGTGGTATCAGTGAAGCCTGGCAGCACTTACCGGTCGAGGACCGGTTGAAACTGCAGCGACGAACCGGATGGCTCTGGTTACTGGCCCGCTTTCGCGCCAGCCCTCAGACCGTCAAAGCCGCGCGTCAAATGAGAGAGAATCGTCAACTGACGCTAATCCGCAGCCACCTGCAAGCACTCTCGAGCATCCGTTCCAACAGCTGGCAACTAACACTAGGCAATAAGACCTCCCTGCACGCGGATGTGGTCATCAACTGTACTGGGGTCGGCCGTGATCCGCTTATCCACCAACTGATGTCGACTGGACGGGTTGCACCGCTGAGCA
>DDZY01000153.1 GCA_002346525.1 Proteobacteria bacterium UBA2996 | reverse complement strand
ACGACCGTCTGACAGCGCTTTGCGGGAAAGGGCGTGGTAGGCCGGCCAGTTTATCGTTTCCAGAGCGCACAGATTATCTTCGGAGTCGAAACAGAATGCGGCAGCCTGGGGAGATTGGGCTCCCTCAATCATGACGACTTTATCTGCGTCTTGGCTGACCCCCGCCATTTGTAGTTTTATATTCCCCTGATCAGACCAGAACCATGGCAGTGCTTTATAGGCGGTAGATTCGCCTGAGAGGGTTTTGGCAAGTGTCCGGGCTTGATCATTCGCATTTTGCACAGACTCAAATCTTCGACGGTTGCCTCCAAAAGACGGGAAGCAGGCAACATCGCCGATCGCATAGATGCCGGGCGCACTACTTTCCAGATATTGGTCAACATCGATTCCATTACTGGTCGAAAGGCCTGCAGATGCAGCCAGTTGAGTGCGGGGTGTGCTACCGGCGCCCAGCAGCACGAGATCTGCATCAACAAAACCTTTATCCGTAGGGACGCCCTCGGCAGAGATGGAGTCAATCGAGGCAGAGTCGATAATCCTGATGCCGGCAGCCTCGTGAATGGTGCGGATTCTTTGCGCTAACTGTGGAGTGAGGGAGCGGCCGAGAATCTGCGAAGCGGCTTCTATTACCGTTACTTCTTTGCCTGCAGCGGCTGCCGCCGAGGCGATCTCCAGGCCAATAAAGCCGCCGCCGATAACGGCGACCGAGTCGGAACTTTTCAATCTTTCATAAACAGTTCTGGAATCCTGCAACGAGTAAAGACAAAGCGTGTGTTCAATGCCCGGAATGGGGAGCGACCGAGGCTCGGAACCTGTCGCAATAATCAGTTTTTCAAAACCGATTGCTTTTTTGGAGTCGAGTGTGATCTGTCGGCCGGCGGGATCGATGGATGAAACGGTCTCACCAAGCAAAAGATCAATTTGCTCGTTCTCGTAATAGTCTGCAGCACGCAATAAGGAGAAATCGCCCGGCACTCCCTCAATCGCATACTTTTTGGAATTTGGGGGCCGGTGATAGGGGAGGTCGTTTTCTGTGCCGATAATGGTGATCGGTCCCGAATGACCCAGATCACGAAGACTGGCAGCACATTGAATAGCGGCATGACCTGTGCCAATAAATACGATAGCGCTCATTAAAGTCAGAATTCCTCAAGAAAAGGTAGCCAGCGGCGGCGTCACCAACCGCCCAATCGCTCCGGCGCATCGGTACCCCGCCAAAAGAGTGATTCTGGCATCTCGCGCCGGCCACCATAGGTTTTTTCACGGATACGAGTCTACCAATGACCAATCAAGATACCGAAGTCTTCCTCATTGCGCTGCGGCCCTCTCGCCATCAACTCGTCCATGACTGTTTCGGTCCTGACTTTCAGGGTTCGCTGCCAGCCAAACAACTGCTCATGAAGTTGCTCTCGAATATGACTGAGAGAAGGATCCGTCCCTAGGTCGATAATCTCGTCAGGATCGTCCGCGAGATTGAAGAGTTGTGGTCGGAATTTCTGGTGCAGGACGTATTTCCAGGTGGTGGTTCGGATAATCCATGCACGACAGTCATAGGGGTGCATTTCAAGCAGTTGACGGGGTCCACGGCTGCCAAAATCAATCTCACTGATCGCAAAATCGCGCCACGGCAGGGTCGGATTCGAGTCATGCAGTAGCGGAAGCAGCGAGCGACCTTCGAGATGTCTTATAGAGAGCGGGCCTCCCGCGCTCTCGACGAAAGTGGGGACCAGATCGATCGATTCAACCAGATGATCCTGAACAAGACCCCGGGTAGTATCGGCCGCGGATGAGGGATCGCTGATGATGAGCGGTATGCGGATAGAAGGGTCGTGATAGAGATCCTTTTCGCCCAGCCAGTGATCGCCAAGATAGTCGCCGTGATCACTCGTCAGCACGATCATCGTGGAGTCTCTCAAGCCCTTTTGCTCAAGTTTTTCGAGCACCCGTCCAATATGGTGATCCAACTGCTCAATAAGCCCCATGTAGGTCGGGATGACGGTTTTCCGGACTTCGTCACGAGAAAAGTTTTGACTGTAGTCTTCAGTCATGAAGGCCTGAAAAACAGGATGAGCGTTTTCTTTTTCTACGTTGCTGCGCACAGCAGGCAGTACTTCTTCCGTACCATAGAGTTGGTGATAAGGCGCTGGCGCCAGATAAGGCCAGTGCGGCTTGATGTAACTAAGGTGCAGGCACCAACGGTCATTGGTTTGCAGGCCATCGAGGTACTCGATTGCCCGATTTGTGGTGAACGCTGTCTCGGAATGCTCCTCAGGTACTCTTGCCGCAAGATGGGCGTTACGCATCTGCCAGCCGCTGACAATTTTGCCATGCTCGTCAACAGCGCTGTTGGCCCAGGTTTCCCACGGGTTCTGTCCATCCAACCCGTGACTCTGGAGGTACTTGTTATAACCGAGGTCGGATGGGAGGATCGGATCCGGATAGAGTCCTTCGAAGATTTCATAAGGCGCAAATCCGTTGTGGCGAAGGTATTTTTGTTGATCCGAACCTGACGTTATGCCAAACCGTTGCGCCGAGACCTCATTAAAGGTGCCTTCTGATTTTCCGATAACGGTTGCCTGCATCCCACTTTCACGAAGGTAGTCTCCGAGCGTCAGTTCGCCGATGCGCAGAGGATCTTCGTTGGCCATGACTCCGTGCGAGGAAACGTATCGGCCGGTGTAGAAACTTGCTCTGGAGGGTCCGCACAGGGGATCCTGACAGTAGGCGTGATTGAACCGCACGCCCTGTTCTGCCAAGGCATCGATGTTTGGTGTCCGGATATACGGATGCCCATAACAGGACAGATAATCTGCCCGCAGTTGGTCACACATGATAAAGAGGATGTTCATTCGACCTGACCTTCTTTTTGCCGGACTAAGTATATGCGCCTTTATTACGACTTAGGATAGTGATCAACTTGATAAGTTGAAAGATTGCGGCCCGATCGATTCGGCGGTTCATGTAACAGCCCCTGTATCCGGTGTAGTATCGCGGGCGGATTCTCCGTTCATCGGAACCTCGGTGTTTGGCTTCCGCGTTAGACCCCCGTAACCAGAAACTACACTTGAACCCCAAAGCCGTTCTTAATCTGCTGCTCGCGATGTTCTGTGTCTCGATCATGGATACCGTGATCAAGATGCTGAGCGGGGGATATGCCCTGCATCAGCTGGTGTTTATCCGTGCTGCGGTCAGCATGGTGATTCTGTTGCCGATCCTGCTCCGTCACGGTGTCATGGCGCTTAACACCCAACGGCCGGGCGCGCATCTTTTGCGCGGCTTGCTGCTGGTGATGGCCAACATGACGTTCTATACAGGGCTTGCCAGTTTGCCGCTGGCGCAGGCGTCGGCCGTTGTATTTTTCGCGCCCGTCATCATCACGGTGTTTTCCTGGTATTTTCTTGGGGAGGAATTCGGCCGGTTTCGTTGGCTGGCAGTGCTGGTAGGCTTAACCGGCATGATCCTGGTCGTGCAGCCGTTTAGTGTGCAGATCGAACTGGCCTACCTCTGGCCGCTCGCCGCTGCATTTTGCTACGCCGGCTTTACGACCGTAACGCGGCATATCGGGCGAACGGAATCAGCCCCCTTATTGGCGGTGACAGCGCAGGGTGCTTTCCTGCTTGCCAGCGGGTTGATTGGCCTTAGCGTTGGGCATGGCCAGTTCGCGGGCTTTGCTGACCCCGGCATTGAGTTCTTATTGCGTGCGTGGCGTTGGCCGCCCCCGGGAGATATCATTTATCTTGCAGGGATCGGGGGATTGTCGGCAATTACCGCGCTCTCGCTTTCCTTTGCCTACCGCAGCGCCCAGGCTTCATTTCTTGCGCCATTTGAATATGCGATCCTGCCGTTGGTGTTGCTCTGGGGTTATCTGGTCTTCAGTGAGTTTCCCGACTCGCTCGCGCTTTTCGGCATTGTGCTGATTGCCGTCGGCGGACTGGTGGTTTGGCTGGATGGAAAGCGCCAGGCGCGCCGCCAAGCAGCGCGGGCTGCGCCTGCGGATCAAGACTTGAGAAAATGAAAGTTCGCCTGTTCCGCAGGTAGTTGTTCCTTGTCGAGGATGTAGTCCGCAGCCCGTTCTCCGATCATCTGGGTAGGCGCATTAAGATTACCGCTCACAATATCCGGCATCACTGACGCATCGACTACCCGCAGGTGATCCACACCGTGTACCCGAAGTTTTCCATCCACCACGGCAAGGTCATCGTGACCCATGCGGCAGGTACCGCAGGGATGGTAGTCGGTTGAACTGTAGCCGCGTACCCAGGATTCAAGTTCACTGTCGGTTTTTGCTTCCGGCGCCGGATTGATCCGTTCGCCACGAAATTCGTCAAAGGCGGGCTGGGTAAGAAGCTCCTGCATCACTTTCAGCGCCTCCACAAGTTCTCTTGTATCGTCAGGGTGGCTCATATAGTTAAAGTGAGAGGCCGGCCGGTCGTGTGGATCGGCCGACCGCAGCTTGACCTCCCCGCGGCTCTTGGGACGGAGTTGGTCACAGGTCAATACGTAGCCCTGCTCAAGCCGGATTTTCCGGTTATGCCACTCGCTATAGACCGGCGTGAAGTGATACTGAAGGTTGGGATGCGCTACCTGATCGTTGCCAAAAACAAACCCGCCCATCTCCCAGATGTGGGAAGCGCCGATGCCTGAGCGGGTAGCCAGCCACTTGAGGCCGACGCTCAGTTTTTTTATAGGCTGCGTCAGGGTGTGAAGCGTGATCGGTTTCTTGCAGTAATATGCGCTGTCGATACTGAGATGATCCTGGAGGTTTTGACCGACGCCTGGCAGATTAATCTGAGGCGCGATGTTCATCGCATTCAGGGCATCGGCCTGTCCGATCCCCGACAGCATCAGGAGCTGGGGGCTCTTGATGGCGCCGCAGCTGACGATGACCTCTTTGGCGGCAAAGGCCTGCTTGACCTTGCCGTTGACTTGATACTCAATGCCGCGCGCCTGGTTGTTTTCAAGAATGATGCGGCGGGAAAGAGCCCGGGTCTGCAGAGTCAGGTTCGAACGTTTGAGCGCCGGTTTTAAGTGCGCGACCGCAGCGCTGCAGCGGCGCCCATGACGGGTGGTACTGTCGAGCCGGGCGATGCCCTCCGGCTTGTAGCCGTTGAGATCATCAGAGGTGCCCTGACCGGACTGTTCTCCAGCTTCATATAGCGCGTCAAAAAGAGGATTCTGCAAGGTGCCTCGTGTGACGCCAAGCGGGCCGCTGCCCCCGCGCCAGGCGTTTTCACCCCGGTCCGAAGATTCGCAGATCTTGAAGTAGGGCAGGCATCGTTCATAAGACCAGTCAGAAAGACCAAAGTCATTTGCCCAGCGGTCGTAGTCCATCGGGTGACCCCGCATGTACACCATGGAATTGATCGAGGAGGAACCGCCAATCACCTTGCCCCGAGGCAGTTCGATTCTGCGGTCATGGCACTCAGGTTCGGGTTCACTGGTGTAGTTCCAGTTGATGCTGGGATCTTTATAGGCATGGTAGACCCCGGCCGGAATGTGGACCATCAGTTTGTGATCCATCGGCCCGGCTTCAAGAATCAGTACCTTGTTCTGAGAGCTTTCAGTCAGGCGGTTGGCAAGTACACAGCCTGCAGAACCCGCGCCAATAATGATGTAATCGTATTCGGCCAAAACACATTCCCCAAAGACCCGTCGCTGAACTCTAAACGAATTTTAATCCGCGACGGTATCTGCACTGTGGTAAAAGAGATCACATTCTGTGTTGGGATTTTTCCCTGTTGGGTCTGAATGTAATGGATTTCATCAGACCCAATATGATGGTTGAGACGAGATATGATTAAAGCCTTTTACAGATCGCGGGAATGGGCGCTTTGGGCCTATGGCGGCGGTGCGTTGCTGATCTCCTCGCTGTGGCTACAGGTGCAGATGACGGTCGCCATCAACGAGTGGTATGGCCGTTTTTATGATCTCTTGCAGAATGCTGCCAGTTTCTCGGATAAGCCCCAGGAAGGCATTGATCAATTCTTTACCGAACTGATTTCCATCCAGTACGTCACCACCGGTTTTGAGGGGACGCCGTCATTTGTCGTCATTGCATTCCCGTACGTTTTGCTCGCGATCTTTACAGGCTGGTTCACCCGGGTTTATGGCTTGCGCTGGCGTGAGGCGATCACATTCAACTACATCCCGCGCTGGCGCGCGGTTGAGCACGAGATAGAAGGCGCGTCGCAGCGGATCCAGGAAGACTGCAACCGCTTCGCCCGCATTGTTGAATCTTTGGGTCTGCAGATCGTGCGGGCGGTGATGACCCTCATTGCCTTTATTCCGGTGCTGTACGGTTTGTCAGACAAAGTAGATGTCCCCATATTGCGCGATATTGAGGGATCTCTTGTGTGGGGCGCTTTGGTGATATCGATTGGGGGTCTTTTCATCTCCTGGTTTGTAGGCTGGAAACTGCCGGGCCTGGAGTACAACAACCAGAAAGTAGAAGCGGCGTTTCGAAAAGATCTAGTGCTGGGCGAAGACGATAAGATCAACTACGCCGATCTTGGGAAGCTCAGGGGATTCTTTAAAGACATCCGGCGTAACTACCACCGGCTGTATTTTCATTACGGCTACTTTGATGCCTGGTCCACCTCTTATGACCAATTCATGGCCATCGTGCCGTATCTCGTGATGGGGCCAGGGCTCTTTACCGGGATGCTGACCCTGGGCGTGATGGTGCAGGTGTCCAATGCCTTCTCAAGGGTCCACGGCGGCTTTTCGCTCTTTTTGCATAACTGGACGACGATTACAGAATTGCGCTCTATCTGGAAGCGCCTGCATGAGTTCGAGGCCAACCTCGACCGTTATGAGACCACGGCGACTGCCTGAGACAGAGAATGGCCAGATTGTGCCGTGTCTAGGCCGGGGAAAAGTGCTATAAGAGTATTGTTTTTAATAGTTTATTGAGAATAAGACCCGTTTTCTTGTTATCGAGAAAGAGGATCATGGAGCAGAGTCTTTTTGAGAAATACGGCGGATTTGCCACTATCCATAAGGTCGTTGAGTATTTTTATGACGGTGTTCTGGGTAACGATATCCTGTCTCCCTATTTTGAAGGCGTAGATATGTCTCAGCTGATCGATCACCAGACCCGGTTTTTTGTAAGCGCGATGGGCGGACCCGCATCATTTGATGATGGTCATCTTGAGAAAACCCACCAGGGTTTGGGCATTACAGAGGAAGCCTGGGATGCGGTGGTCACCGTTTTGCTGGATACGCTGAATGCTTTCAATGTGGAAGAGGGCGATATCCAGTTAATCGCAGGCGCGGTCGCCAGCAAGAAGCCGCTAATCGTTCAATAGCGTTTTCCGGATGGCCAGGGAAAAACTGCAGGGCACGCTGGATGCGGTAAGGGATCTACAGTTGGACACACCGAAGACAGAATCCGTCAATAACACATTCAGTGCCGGCGTCGCGGAATACGGCAGAGACGGCCATACACTCGACGATCTTTTAAAAAACGCTGACCGTGCGTTGTACTATGCCAAAGCCAACGGAAGATCATGCGTAATCCCTTATTCGGCGGAGCTTTTTGAGAAGCGTGACACAACCCTGATTGCTCGGGTCGACAATCTAAAGTCTAGCGAGTGGGGATCCTCGTCGTCATGAATACTTTGAGTTATCGATCTTTGTCTAAAGGAAGGGTCGGTAATGAGAAAAATGGGTATGATGTTTTGGAATTCACGGTGTCGTTTTCTCAGGATGTCGACAGATGAGTGATTCGATCCAAGATCAGGACAAGGCGCTGTATCAGAGTTTTTCGGAACGTCTGATAGACGCCATGATGGAAGCAGGATATGGTGCGCGTGCGGGAAGTTGGTCTCGCCTGCCGGTCGAGATTGAACCCTTACGTCGAGAGGCTCAGGCCAAGAGTCTGACGACCGCACGGAAATATCTGGAGGGCGAGGCACTGCCTAGACGCCATCGGCTGCTTCGGATTGCAGAGTGGCTGAACGTAAATCCTGAATGGCTTTCCAGCGGCTTCGGTCCGAGAAACGCCTCCGAGCAGTCAGCGCCGACAGAAGACCTTCCTGCCGAGGCGTTGGCGCTGGCGCGCGCTTGGGCGGCATTACCGCGTCATTACCGCGAGCCAATCCGCTCCTGGGTCATCATGGCTTCGATTGTCGATGGTCTGCCTGAGGACAAAAAGGAACTCCCCCCTGCAGCGGCCGGCCTTGAAAGGCGGCGACAGTCCCGTAGTGGCCATGAACAGCACGGATCCAAAGATTCAGCCCCAGGAGTCCGGCAAGGTGGGCGGCAGCAGGATGAACATACCTGATTTTCAGAGCCTTGCCGCACGGGAGTTTGTGGTCTACGGTGACCTTAACTGCCCTTTTTGTTTTGCCCTGCACGAACGTCTTTTTGTCTGGAACCTGCTCGATCGGATCGAATGGCGCCTAATCGTTCATGCGCCGGATCTTGAAGGCTCGAGTTTTTCCATGGAGGATCAGAGTCTTCTCGCCAATGAGGTCTTCGCTATTCATCATCGGGCCCCGGATGTGCCTGTGAACCTGCCGAAGATTCGGCCGGGTAGTGAGATTGCAACTCGGCTGATGGAGGGTTTGGATGATTTGCCGGTAGCGCAGCAGGTTAAGGTCCGCCTGGCTCTATACCGCGCACTATGGGTGGAGGGCCAGGATATTGGAAATGCGGATACGGTCGCGAATCTGGTCTCCGCCCTTGACGTGGAAGGCTCGTCGACGCCTGCTGAAACCCCGGCTGAAAAATTTTCTGCGTGGCAGGCGGAGTGGGAAAGCAGGGATGATTTTGATCGTCGTATTCCCATAATGAAGCGGACTTCTAACGATAACCTCCTGCTTGGTTTGCCAACGGAAGAAGCGTTGGTCGATTTTCTGAAAGGAGAGCGCACGTTCTTTGTTAATGACGCTGTGTGTGTCTTTCAGCCCCGTCCCATCACTCTGGTGTTCGGCTCTCTTGAAAATCTGTGGCCGCTGGTGGAAACGATCCGCGATTCGTGTGAGGTGCTGCACTTTGCCGATGTCGATCGCTGCCGTGACATGTTGAGCGAGCATGAGTCGGTGGATTTTCTGCTGATAGAGCACGAATTCACTTCTGGGGAAGATTATGACCTTCTGTCAGAGATGGCGAACGCAAGAGGCGTAACCCGCGTTGTAGCGTCCGCTACGGGCTCCGATGCAGCTGAGATGCGAGCGATGCAAAGCGGTGCCGCCGAATACCTTCCCGTTAACCGCACCGCTAGTGTGCTGAGTGCGCGTTTCGATAAACTGGTGATCGAGCGGCGTAAGTCGGTCTCCATGGAACAACACGCGAAGTTTGATGCGTTGACGCAGGTGCCAAACCGGCGGGAGTTCCAGGCGCGGGCCGAACAGGAGTGGCGCCGGCTTATTGACGAAGGTGGCGGACACTGCGCGTTGTTGCTCATCGATATTGACTTCTTTAAGGCGTATAACGATACCTATGGCCACCTCGCGGGAGATACGTGCCTGAAACAGGTAGCTTCCGTGCTTCGCAGTAGCGCGCGGGAATATGAAGACTTTATTGCGCGTTATGGAGGTGAGGAGTTTGTCTTGTTGCTGCCTGGGGTCACACAGGACGCGGTAGAACAAATCGGAGAGCGGTTGCGCCAAGCGGTCATTGCCGAAAAGATTGAGCACAAGGGTTCTGCAATACAGCCGGGCCACGTTACCGTCAGTATCGGTGGGGTCAGTGCTTTCGCCAATGCCGGTGAGACGCCCGGGGATCTCATCCGCCTTGCCGATGATTGTCTGTACCGGGCTAAAGCCGCGGGCCGGAACACGGTTATTACTCAGTAAGCTGGTGGGTTTCCGCGGACGTTATCAGGATGTCACTATCGGAGGCAGGCAATCGTACCGTTTTGCCCATCGCCCGCAGCACCTGACTAATAAGAACTTAAGCCATTGAAAAATATATAAGAAAATAAATACAATGCTGACCGAATTTCGCAATCCGATTGGTTGTCCTGCCGCCGGACGATAGAGCATCTCAAAAAGACATTAAAAGAGACAAAATTGACTTAAATAAAGATATTCCCTAAGTTGTCGACAGATTTTCGGGTTAAGACCTGTTTAGAGTGCAATGAATAGGGGATTTTCGAAAGATTCACAAACGTCTCTGAGCGCCGGCATCGCTTTGCGTGCGGTTCTCGTATGCACCGCCATCTGTGTGCTCGGTGTGTTTTTGGCAAACCGATACGGGGACGATCTGATCCGCAAGATCGTGGGTGACCGCGAAACGGTTAATCATGCGCGGGTACTTATCGAGGCCGATCTCGTTTCCAAGCTGGATGAGTTACTGGGGAGCCTGTTGCTCCACCAAAAACTCGTTGCTCTCGACAGACAGCTTGCCAACGAACTATCCACGGTCGATCCTGATGTCGAAAGTGCATCGCAAGAAATTCTGGGCCGTGTGTCTTCCCGGCTTAACCGTCAATACCACGTTTTTCGTTCCACCATGGAACAGTTGCCCAAGAGTACGGACCTTTTTACGCACTTTCTCCCGCAATACGATGATATCCAGGCGCGGTTGTGTGCTGATCTCGAGTCGCTGGAAGGTCCGCTACTCATCATCACTCGAGGCTCTTCGACTGCGGACACACTTCTGCAGCATGATTTGATACGCGACACACTGTCACGTTATCAGCTGATCGTGTCACAGGGCTCGAGCCGAGCCAGTCTTGCTTTGGAGCAGACGATTTCGGTTGGAGCTGATCAACTACTTTTCTTTATCCAAACCCTAATCATTGGATTTGCAGTATTGATTTCGGTATTCGTTGTGTTGCTACTGCAGTGGCGAGATCGGGTTCGGGTTCGAGAGAGTGCCGCGGAGGCTTACGAATCTCTCGTTGGAGTCATGGAGTTCATGGATCCTTCTTGGGCAATCGATACCTCGGGGGCCGTGATCTATTGGAATCGAGCGGTTGAGAAACTGACGGGAATCCCGGCCGACGACATAATCGGTAAAGGCGATCATGAGTACGCGCTGCCGTTTTACGGAGAGCGCCGCAAGGTACTGATTGACCTCATTCTTGAGTGGGATGAGGCCATCCAGCAAAAATACGTGTTCATTGACAAACTTGAGGATGGCTCGATCTCTGCGGCGTCGTATCACCCCAACCTGAACGGGGGAACCTATCTTGCAAGTTCAGCCCAGTTGCTGAAAAACTCAAGCGGCAAAGTGATCGGTGCGATCGAAACCGTCAAGGACATTACCGAGCAAACCCAATCCAAAGAGGAACTCTTCAGGTTAAAAGGGGAGGGGCAGCAAGCCTTACGTCTTGCAGAGGAACGGCTGTCGGCACTGCAAAGTGTCCGCGAGGCATCTGTGGACGCCATGATCACTTTTGATACGAAAAAAAATATTCGGTCTGTTAATCCTGCAGCAGAGATAATTTTTGGATATTCACCCGGTGAGTTGGTCGGCCGGTCAATGCGGATGATCTGTGACTCGGACTGCCCCAGTTCGACGGATCACGGTGAGCGTTTAGAGTTTGAGGGCCTCCATCAAGATGGCTCGCGGATTCCGATCTCTGTCTCGGTATCCCAGATCATCGAAGACGGAGAAGCGATTGCACTCGCCAATATTCGAGATCTACGTGTGACACGGGAGCAGGAAAAACAGATCTCTTATCTTGAGAGTGTGCTTTCCTTAAAGGCCTTTGACTTTATAAATCAGGGTATCTCTGTCTTTGATCGAGACATGAAACTGCTGAGCGCCAATAAGGCTTTCCTCGATCTGCTGGAATTTCCTGAGGAGTTTGGTGAACCGGGAGCCTCATTTGAAGCGATGCTGCGCTTCAATGCCGAGCGGGGCGAATATGGCGAGGGCGATATCGACACGCAGGTGCAGGACCGGCTGGCACTCGCGAGAAAATTTGAACCGCATGAGTTTGAAAGAACCCGAAATGATGGCGTCATCATTCATATTGTCGGCACACCGATTGACGAAGGCATTGGCGGGTTCATCACTGTATACACCGATGTTACAAAAGCGCGCAGATATGAAGAGCAACAGCAGCAGGAAATCAAGCAGCTCGAGTCGGTCCTCCATCTGGAGGCGATGGACCACATCGGTGTAGGGGTTGCGGTCTATGATGACGACTTAAAGCTGATTCGGGCAAACCATGCCCACAGGGATCTTTATGACTTTCCTGAGGCATTGCTCGAGCCCGGGACGCCGGCTGGATCTCTGGCACGCTTTCTTGCTGAGTTGGGCGCATATGGCGAAGGCGACGTCGATGAACAGGTCAATCAGGTGGTTGAAGCCCTGTCGTCACGAGAAGAGCGAAGAAGGGATCTTTCTCTCCCTGATGGTCGCACCATCGAGATTCGGTCTAATCCTCTCGAGGGCGGTGTGGTACTCATTCACACCGATGTCACTGATGCTCGAGAGGCGCTGCGCAAAGCCAGAAGCACTGATCCTGTCACTGGCCTATTCACGCTTGAAGCTGTAACAGAGCTCGTGGCGAAGTATTTTCCCCAGCTCCAGGAAAGGGGTCGGCAATCAATAGGTATACGACTACAGGTCGACCGCTTCGGTATGGTGAACGAGATCTATGGCCAGAATGTCGGTGACCAGCTTCTAAAGCAAGTATCGCAGCGTGTGCGTGGCGTCGCGAGTGATGACGCAATCGTGGGTCGCGCGGGAGGCAACGAACTGGTATTGATCGATGAGGCGATCGATGCAACCAATATGGCGAATGCAGTGGTTAAGGTGCTCCGCGAGGCAATGAGGCCGCCGTTTTACTTTCGAGCTCTAGATGGTACGCGACAGAAAATCTCGCTCACTTTGAGCGGGGGAATCGTCTGTTTTCCGCAGAACGGCACGGAGTTGGATGATCTGATCAATAAATCCCGTCTTGCCATGCAGTATGCGTCCTCTCAGGGCGGGGACTCTTTCAGATTCTTTGACTGGAAAGCCACCCGCCGGCGCTTCACCAGTGACCGGATCAGCATTGAAAATGATCTTCGCACCGCGATTGAGGAGGGTCAGTTCTTCCTCAATTATCAACCTCAGATCGAGCTTCAATCAGGCAGTATTCACGGTTGTGAAGCGTTGATACGTTGGCAGCATCCAAAACAAGGGTTGGTCTCCCCGATGGATTTTATTCCGGTGGCGGAAGAAACCGGTCTGATTGTGCCGATTGGTGAATGGGTTCTGCGAACCGCCTGTGAACAGGCGAAGCAATGGCAGGACGCAGGGCATGAACCATTTATGTTGTCTGTGAATGTCTCAGCAGTTCAGTTCCGTGACGACGGGATAGTAGACAGCATTCAAAAGGTTATTGAGGAGACCGGTCTGGAGGCGAAATATCTGGAACTGGAACTGACCGAATCAATTGTGGCCGACGACCTTGAAGGCACCCGACAAATCCTCAGTGACTTGAAGGCGCTCGGCCTTAGCCTCGCCATTGATGATTTCGGAACCGGTTATTCCAGCCTTGCGTATCTCACACAGTTGCCGTTTGACACACTCAAGATCGATCAGGCCTTTGTTCGTGGCAAGGAGAAGCACAACTGGGCGATTGTGCGGGCAGTTTGCCAGCTGGCTCGTTCGCTTGGGCTCAAGATAGTGGCCGAGGGGGTAGAAACGGTCGATCACGCAGATATGCTAGCGGGCCTTGGTTGCCACATCGGACAGGGCTATTTATTTAGTCGACCTCTGCCCAGGGACGATCTGGATGCTTACCTCGGTGAGCACGACCGCCGCGATTTGACTTCAGGTAATGCCAGCCAGGAGGCAAAGCTTCGCGTGGGCCTGCCGACCTTTGCTGCGATTAATCAATTCCAGAAATCAGCAATGGCCTTTCGTGCCAAGCATACCGAGTTCGAGATGGAGATTCACTGCGATGTAAGCGATTACCTCGTGGAGTCGCTTAAGCTTGGAGAACTGGATTTAGTTGTGGGTGTTACCCTGGGACCAGTCGACGTCGACCCCCAACACGCCTGGCTGGATTATCCGGTATGGTTAGGGTCGCAGAATTGCAAGTTTGGTGAGCGCGATGCTGTGCCGCTGCTTGCTCATCCTGAGGGCTCTCCCTTTCGAAGACGAATGTTGGACAGCCTTCGTCAGGTCGACAGGCAAACGAAGATTGTTTATCAGTCCCCCGCTCTAAGAGGGCTGGTTAGTGCATTGGTCGCCGGAATGGGGATTACTGCTCTGCCCTTGTCGGCTGTACAGGATGGTGAGGCATTTCAGTCCGGTAAGATAAGAGTTCTGGATCCCGAACAAGAGGGTCTTCCGGTACTGGAGTCGGTGCAATACGCGATTTATAGTCGGGAACTCGAGGAAGAGACTGCCAGGTCAGGGCAGTCATCTTTCACGAAGTGTCTTGCAGAGTTGATTGATTCCTTCGGTTGTGAAAGGCTTTAGTCTGTAGTCGGCCGTCATCATTGATTCCTAGAGAAGAGAAGTCTTATGAGCGTAACCGATAGCGCAGCGACTAAATTTTCCTCCACGCCTGGGAACGGAGGGACAGAGGCTCGTCGTCGACTGCGTCTTGGCGAAGTTCTGGTGAAAGAGGGGCTGGTTACCGACGAGCAGATCGAAACCGCGCTGGCGGCCCAAAAGCAAAGCAAGGGGAAGCGCCTGGGCGAAGTGCTGGTTGATCTGCGGATCGTCGATGAGGTGACGATCGTTCGAACACTGGCTAAGCGGCTTGACCTGTCTTTTGTGGATATCAATCAGATAGAGGTCGCAGAGGCTGCACTCAAGGAACTGCCCTCCCACGTGATGCGTGATCACAATGTTGTGCCCGTCGCGTCAGATCAAGAGTCGATTACAGTGGCGTTTGGTGATCCACTGTCGGTGGACGCAGTCAATGCTGTCCGGTTTGCTTGTCAGAAGCGGTTGGTTGAAGTGGTCGCCGCTCCCAGCCAGATCAGTCGCTTTGTGGTCCGGTCGGCGTCGATCAGTGAAAGCAAAGAAGAGTTTGAAGTTTTCCTGCAGTCGCTGAGCTCAGAAGCGGGCCAGAGTGGTGACCTGGGGGAAAACGCGGCTGCCGTTCGG
>DDZY01000032.1:4554-5837 GCA_002346525.1 Proteobacteria bacterium UBA2996 | reverse complement strand
TTGTCGGGAGAAGTGCAGATGGGTCCGCGCACGTTCGCCTGGATGCCGACTTCGCCCAGTACCGGTACGAGGTCGAGTGCTGCGGCCCAGTTGTCCTCCACGGCTTCCATGTTTTCAGGCAGCAGGTCTGCGCCGAACCAGTCGGGGACGCCGTCACGGGCAAAGTGCTCCAGGTTTGCCGGGCGTTCGTACGGACCGAACATGAGGCCGTCCCGCTCCTCCCGAACGTAGCCGTTGATGGCTTCATTGCGCAACACGGGCATTTCCGGCAGTCCCTGATCTTTGCGCTCCCGAACCTGAGGCACCGTCTCGGTTACCCAGTATTGATGCAGGATCGGAAAGCAGGGCAGTTCCATACCCAGCATCCTTGCAGTCTGCTGGACGTAGTTGCCTGTCGCGGTGACCACGTGCTCGCAGACGATGTCACCCTGATTGGTGCTGACTTTCCACTCGCCTGAGGGCAGCATGTCGATCGAGTGGACTTCCGTGTGGAGATAGATGTTGGCACCCAACTGTTTTGCTCCCTTGGCGAGTGCCTGAGTGACATCTGCTGGTGCGATATGCCCGTCATCTGGGTTGTAGACCGCTCCCAGCAGATTTGGACTGCGCTGCATCAGGGGCCACAAATCAACAGTCTGCTCGGGCGTCAGGATTTCTGCTCTCACGCCCTGGGTCTGAGCGATCGAGGCGTAGTTGAGATATTCATCCATCCGATCCGCAGATTCTGCGATGCGCAACTGGCCGCATTTGTGCCAGCCGATGTTCTGGCCTGTCTCCTCTTCAAGGCCCTCGTAGAGGTCAATGGTCTTTTGGATCAACCGGCCGAATTTGTAGGAAAAAGAGTAGACGGGGATCAATCCGGCGGCATGCCAGGTGGAGCCGGCGGTGAGTTCTGTTCGCTCGAGAAGGCAAACGTCAGTCCACCCCCGATGGACGAGACTATAAAGAATGTTGGCGCCGACACAGCCGCCTCCGACGACAACGACTCGAGTATGTGATTGCATAACTTCTATCCCTTATTGATCAGCTTCACCATTGGACGGCAGTCGTTACCGGGTGACAGACGGAGCCCAAGTCTACGGCAGCGGCAGTTGGGCGAGACGGCCGCCGTCAACGGTGTATATCTGGCCCGTGACGAACGACGCTTCTTCAGACACCAGCCAGGCAACCAGTGCCGCGACTTCCTCAGGTTTGCCCGTGCGGCGTAATGGATGAATTCCTCCGATCTGTTTCCTGAAAGCCTTTGGATTGGCCATTGATTCGATAAATTCTTCATTGAGTTC
>DDZY01000032.1:1289-4178 GCA_002346525.1 Proteobacteria bacterium UBA2996 | reverse complement strand
GCGTCGACCGCCACGGCCCGTGTCAAGGCATGCAGGCCTGCCTTGGAGGCGCAGTAGGCTGCGTGCTGGGGGTTAGATCCAAGTCCCTCAATCGAGCCGACGTTAACGATTGCGCCCCGGCCCTGAAGGTGGGACAAGGCGTACTTGATCATGAGAAACGGTGCCGTGAGATTGACATTGAGTGTTCGGTTCCAGTCAGCCAGGGACGTGTCTTCGACCGTGTCTTCCAGCATGATCCCGGCATTGTTGACGAGCGCGTCCAGACGGCCGTGGTTATCGATAACCTGCTGGATAACGCGTTTCGGTGTGTCGGAGTCCGCAAAGTCTGCTTCAATGCTATGAAAGGTGTCAGCCGGAGTACGTTGTGCCGTGACCACTTCGTAGCCCGACTGCGAGAGCTTTTGCGCACAGGCAAGACCAATCCCGCTTCGACCCCCGGTAATCAGCGCGACCTTGTCCATGCTTCAGTAGACGGCTTTGCCGCCGTTAACCTCAACCAGACTGCCGCACATATAGCGTGCCTCGTCTGACGCAAGAAAAAGCACCACATCAGCGATTTCCTGCGGCTCGGCAATACGACCCAAAGGCACGGAGGTATTCAGTGACGCGATGGCGGTATCCGGATCCATTCCCCGAGCGGTAAAGCCTGAGCGCAACATGGACGTATCCACCTCATTGGGGCAGACGGCGTTGATTCGAATGCCCTGATGCGCATGATCGTGACCCAGACATTGGGTCATCGATGCGACCGCTGCCTTGGACATGCAATAGATCGGATGATTAGGGCCCGGATGGACTCCCCAGCAGGAGGCGATGTTGACGATGGCGCCGCCGCCGGCTTCTGCCAGCAGGGGGATGGCTGCCCGGCAAATGCGAAAGGGTGCTTCAACATTGACGGCGAAGGAGGCCGCGTAGTCTTCATCAGTCGCGTCGGTTACCGGACCCCGTCGGATGATCCCTGCATTGTTGATGACAATGTCGAGGCCGCCCAGTTGCTCGCTGGCATTGCCCGGCAACGCATCGCAAAAAGCCGCGTTCATTAAATCTCCGACGATCGAGACATCCGAATCCGGACACGCGCTTTGGTCTGTGCCAGCTACGGTGACACCGTGCGCCTTAAGCGACTCAACGATTGCCTGGCCGATGCCGCCGCCGGCTCCGGTCACAAGAGCCTTTTTCCCCGAAAGATCCTTTGCCACTTGCTTAACTCCTACCAGAGCCGGGCAGGGGTCTTGGGGTCGTGTACCCCGGGTCCTGACGCTGGCGGTTTATGGTGGTGGCAATCTCCACCATGGCGCCAAACACCCCCCGGGTCGGTGGCGGGCACTGATCGGCAACGGCCTTGTGCAGAGCGGGCAGAGCGTGAAAGGGCACCTGCGGGAAGATATGGTGCTCGACGTGGTAGTTCATGTTCCAGTAAAGCAGGCGCAGCGCCGGGTTCACGTGCATTGTCCGGGTTGTCTGACGATGGTCCGGAATGTCCTGCGCCATGCCAAAGTGCTGTGTTGCCAGGATGACCCCATGGGTTGGTGCGCCAAAGAGTCGGGGCAGGATCAGCATCAGGACCGGAAGCCAGGACTGTGCCATAAGAGACCACAAGATGATGCCAAGGTAAGCCAGCATATAAACCTGTGCCTCGATAACGGCGCGGAGCATCGCCGGGGCGGGAATACAGTCTGCCGCATCCCGCGTCGGACGGCCGATGGCGAGCGCGGCAGTGGCTTTGACGAAGTACCAGATGCTGCCAAGATCAATCAGTTCCTTGATAATGAAATCCCGCCAGGTCATCGGGTTGGTCAGGATGATTTCAGGGTCTTCTCCCACCAGTGCGGTATGGGAATGATGGCGGGCATGAACATAGCGCACCAGGCTGGGGGTTTGCTGAACCATGAACCCGGAAATAAAAAGCACGGCCTCATTGAGCGCCCGGTTACGAAAGGCCGTGCCGTGCGATGTTTCGTGGACCACGCTGGTGGCGAATACCCAGATGCCACCATAAAGCAGGAACGCCGGGATACTCCATAGCGTCCCCAAAGACTGCAATGCCCAAGCCCCGCTGATCACAAGCAGTACGACGAAGTACAGCAGGTAGACGAGACCATGCCAGTTTGTCCGCCGCGAAAGCGATTTCAGCAGCGCACGGTCTATCTCACAGCGATACCAACGATCAGTCACTTGCACTAGTTTCCCGTTGATCTGTCGTAAAACACCCTCTTTATCCTACCCCCAATCTGATCAGGATGGAGTACGCCATCGGGGATCTTCAAAGCGCTGGATCTCTATCAGATAACCGTTGGGATCTCTCAGGAACATCTGATAGATCTGAAAGTCCGGATTGAAGACAGGCCCTTTCTCGATGGGGACGTCATGCTCTGCCATGAGCGACTGCCAGTAGTCCACCGCTTCTGTCACGAGGGTGAGCATCACGCCGTCCTGAGGGGTGACTTCGTCTTTGAGGCAAAAACCCAAAAAACCGCTCGCTGCAACCCGATAGATGCGGCAGCGGGACTGGTCGAGGGCCAACTCCAGGTTCAGTACCTCCTCGTAAAACTGTGCGGTTTGTGCGAGGTCCCGGGTGGGCAGAAAAGTTATGATGGAATCAAAAGACATCTTCTTTTTTCAGTGGCCTAGCCTGGATCAGATTCTGAATCTGCCAGAAAAAGCCAGCACTCGAAAGTTTTCCCGATGTCGCGATGAGTTAAGGTTGCTTCGCGCCCAAATCGGGTTGACCAGGTTGGAGACAGTATCGTTCACTGAGTTGCGCGGCTCGATGGTGCCGCGATCGGATATATCTTTTGGGGATCATTAATGCCCAAGGTTCTTTCGCAATCCCAGGTAGATTATTTCCATGACTATGGCTACTGCGCACCGATTGATGTCATGTCGGAA
>DDZY01000032.1:572-898 GCA_002346525.1 Proteobacteria bacterium UBA2996 | reverse complement strand
AATCGCAATAATGCGCATCTTGCCTACACCTGCATTGATGAGGTGGCGTATCATCCGGTGATTGTCGGCGCGGTGTCCGACCTCATCGGCGAGGACATCCTGCTGGGCGGCAGCGTGTTGTTTTTCAAGGAACCGAACAGCGCTGGTTTTGTGAGTTGGCATCAGGATGCGACCTATATGGGCGTAGAGCCGCATACCTTTATTACGCCTTGGTTGGCCCTGACACCGAGTAACCCGGAGTTGGGTTGTATCAAAGCGATTCCCGGCAGCCATAAAGACGGTATCCGCACGCATCACGATACCTTTGGCGAGGACAATATCCTGAC
>DDZY01000032.1:0-182 GCA_002346525.1 Proteobacteria bacterium UBA2996 | reverse complement strand
CACCATGCGTGTACGGTGCATGGATCGATGCCGAATCAGGGCAACGAGCGGCGGATGGGTATCGCGCTTCAGGCCTACATGGGTCCGGAGTCCCGTCAGACGATCGGTGAGCACCTGGTTCAGGTAGTGCAGGGCTGTGATGGCGGCGGGGACTTTTCCGTTCTGCCGCGTCCTGATGCCGA
>DDZY01000020.1:9132-20175 GCA_002346525.1 Proteobacteria bacterium UBA2996 | reverse complement strand
CCCCAATAGGGTGCGATACCGGTCGCGCACATGGCCGCAAAGGTTACGCCGTGGTAGCCCCAGATTCTGGAAATAACCTTGGTTTTCTCCGGCTTGCCTTTTACCTTCCAGTAGTAGCGGGCCATCTTGATGTTGCTGTCGGTTGACTCGCCCCCGCCCGATGTCAGATAGAAGTGATTGATGTTTGGGTAGGTTACGTCTGCCAGACGCTCTGCAAGCTCGATCGCACGCGGATTCGTACTCCCGGTGTAGCCCGAGGCAAATCCCATCTCCCGCATCTGCTTCGACGCAGCATCGGCAAGCTCATGTCGGCCATTTCCGGCTGTGTTGTTCCACAGCCCCGACAGACAGTCGATAAAACGGTTTCCGTCTGCATCGATGAGATAGGCCCCTTCTCCACCGGCCCAGACGCGGGCTGAGGCGTGCGCGGCCGGGTTATGCAGAGGATGAACCAGATGCGTTGCATCGCGATCGACCCACTCCTGCTGCTGTTGCTCTTGTTCCTGTGCCATTTTGTTTCCTTTAAGTTTTTTTCTGGTTGCTCTGCGGGTCACTGATCTACAGACGTTTCGATCGTATCCAGTCGGGCCGGTCAGCCGTCTGCGTTGGCCATCGGATTGTTCGGGTGCCGGGTCCACTGCAGTTTTTCGGCAGGGCTCACCATCTGCCCCGTGCGCACATCCACTTCGTTTTCCAATTTGCGCAACGTGAGGCAATTCTCCACAGGACAGACCGTGACGCAAAGGTTGCAGCCGACACACTCCTCCTCGTTAACCTCGTAGCGCCGTTCACCGTTGTGCCGTGCGTAAATGGCCTGATGCGACGTATCTTCACACACAATATGACAGCGGCCGCACTTGATACACAAATCCTGATCGATCTGTGCCTTCACGGTGTAGTTGAGATTCAGATGCTGCCAATCTGTGAGTGACGGTACGGCCCGCCCCACCATATCTGAAACCGATGCAAAACTTTTTCCCTTCATAAAGCGGCTCAAGCCAACGATCATATCGTCGACGATCTTAAATCCGTGCGTCATCGCGGCGGTGCACACTTGCACGTTACCCGCCCCCAATAAGAGGAACTCAGCGGCGTCCCGCCAATTACTGATGCCGCCGATCGCTGAAATGGGCAAGCCCTCACACTCCGGATCACGTGCAAGATCAGACACCATGTGAAGCGCAATCGGCTTGACCGCCGGACCACAGTAACCGCCGTGGGTCCCCATGGCGTCTATCGTCGGGTTAATACTCAGCGAATCCAGGTCCACCGACATTACGGAATTGATGGTATTGATCAATGAAACCGCATCCGCGCCGCCTTTTCTCGCGGCCCGGGCAGGCTGGCGGATATTGGTGACATTCGGGGTGAGTTTCACGATGACGGGAAGCCGCGAATACTCCTTGCACCACGCCGCCACCATCTCAACATAGTCAGGAACCTGCCCCACTGCAGCGCCCATGCCGCGTTCTGACATGCCATGGGGACAGCCGAAATTAAGTTCGAGTCCATCGGCCCCGGTGTCTTCCACCTGACTCAATATCGATTTCCACGCGGCCTCCTGACAGGGCACCATTAATGACACCACCAGGGCCCGATCCGGCCAGTCCTTCTTTATCTGCTTGATCTCCTGAAGATTGAGCCCCAAAGGCCGGTCCGTAATCAGCTCGATGTTGTTGAAGCCGATCACGCTGCGATCGTTGCCATGCAGGACTTCGTAGCGAGGGCCACTGACATTCACAATCGGCGGGCCTGCTTCTCCAAGGGTTTTCCAGACCACGCCGCCCCAGCCGGCCTCAAATGCGCGATTGACGTTGTAGGCCTTGTCTGTTGGAGGCGCGGAGGCCAGCCAGAATGGGTTCGGGGATTCGATCCCGACAAAATTAGTTTTGAGATCGCTCATGGGTCTCTCCTCCTATTGACTCTTTGCTCTTTGCGTTTTGCTCTTGTTGCCGTTTTCCCGCCGTGACGAACCTCTGTGCACTTCGTTACCCTCCGCTCGACAGCCCAACCGGGCCTAAAGCGAAAGCGCCTGATGGATGTTGTTCGCCGCTACTTTTCCGTCCTGTACAGCACTTACGGTCAGATCATCACCGCCGGCAATGCAGTCCCCGCCCGCCCAGATTCCCGGACAGGAAGTCTGCCGGTTCTCGTCTACCACGAGACGCCCGTCCACCTGTTCAAATGGGCCCACCGATCCGGCTCGTTCCAGGTGCGGGCCCTGGCCGATCGCCTTCAAGACCATATCCGCGGGAATCGCGAATTTTTCTCCGTCGGCTGAATCGGCACCCACCTGAAACTCCACTGCCACCGCCCGACCTTCCTCGAGCCTCACGGCACTGGGCTGCACCCAATACCGGATAGAGACGCCCCGGATCTTCGCAAACTCCTGCTCGACAATACTGGCCTTCATCGCGTCTGTACCCCTGCGATAGGCGATGGTGACCTCTTCCGCACCCAGTAACCTGGCCTGAACCGCTGCGTCAATAGCCGTCATGCCTCCTCCGATGACGACGACCTGCCGACCGACCGGGACAGAAGAGAGCTTGTCGGTCTGTCGAAGATCATCAATAAACGCGACAGCGTCGGCAACGCCCTCGGCGTCTTCTCCAGGGATGCCGAGCCTGTTGCCGCCGCCCAGTCCAATCCCCAGAAAAAGTGCATCGTGACACTCCTGTAACTCCTCCAGGCTGACATCCTTTCCCAGGATCGTGTCGTGGACAATCTCGATTCCGCCGAGCGAGGTAATGAACTCTGTCTCTCTCTGCGCGAATCCATTTAGCATCTTGTACGCAGCAAGACCATACTCGTTCAGACCGCCGGACTTCGGTCTGGCCTCATAGACCACGACATCATGCCCGAGCACCGACAGACGGTGAGCACAAGAGAGGCCCGCGGGCCCAGCCCCCACGACACCAATTGACTTGCCAGTCTGCTCATTGCGCGAAAAAAACCGGGTACCTTGTTCAAGCGCATCGTCCACTGCAAAGCGTTGCAGCAATCCGATCGTCACCGGCCGATCATCGCCGTGATTGCGGACACAGACGCCCTCACACAGAGTCTCTACCGGACAGGCTCTTGCACAAGTCCCTCCCATGATGTTCTCTTCGAGAATAAGGCCCGCGGCACCGACAGCGTTGCCGCTGGCAATCATGCGGATAAATCCCGGAATATCGATTCCGGTCGGGCACGCCTCGGTGCACGGCGCATCAAAGCAAAAATAGCACCGCTCGGCTTCGACGCGAGCTGCGTTCCCCTCGAGAGGCGCATGCATCTCACAGAAATTACTCTGGCACTCGGCTTCATTCAGCCGCTCGGCAGCGACGCCCGATGGCCCGTTATGCGCTGTTGTGATCAGTTCCACTTTTTCATCCTTCCCGCTAATCCTTCCGACTAATCATTCCTTCTCCAAAGACCTTACCGGCGGTGCCCGCCGTTCCAGTCGTCAAATCGGGCACAGCAGGCTGGCCCCGGATTCGCCTGAATCCGGGGCCCCTGCTTTTGCCCTATAGTTACAGCTTTATAGCAAGCCCGGCTTGGCCTAAAAGGCCGCGTCCCAAACTGCGTGAGACCAGGCGCCTGAAGGTGCTTTTGAGATGACAGGGTCAGAGCCGCCACTCATCAACGTCGCCACCGTACGCTCATAGTCGCCTTCAGCGAGCTTGCCGCCGCCCGCCGTGAGCTTGTTGATCTCGCCCATCATCCGACGCTGGTGTTTTTCAGTCTGGGCGCCGGTCTCATCGTTCTCAAGCACGATGTCCGCTGCCGCATCACTGTTCTCCCGGGCCCATGCCCAGCCTTTCATAGAAGCACGGACAAAACGAGCCATCTTATCGACGAACGCCGGGTCCTTCAGGTTGTCTTCCAGGACATACAGGCCATCCTCAAGTGTTGCGACACCCTGGTCTTCATATTTGAAAGTGACCAATTCGTCGGCGCCAAGACCGGCATCAATAATCTGCCAGTACTCGTTATAGGTCATGGTCGACACACAATCCGCTTGCTTCTGGAGAATAGGGTCGACATTAAAGCCCTGCTTTAAGACCGTCACACCTTGTGAACTGCCATCAGTCGGGACCCCCAGCTGGCTCATCCAACTCAGGAACGGATATTCATTCCCATAGAACCATACGCCCAGGGTTCGGCCAGGAAAATCGGATGGTGTTTTAACGCCACTGTCCTTACGGCAGGTCAGCATCATGCCGGAACGCTTAAATGGCTGCGCAATATTCACCAATGGCAAACCTTTCTCGCGCGATGCCAAGGCCGAAGGCATCCAGTCAATGATGACGTCCGCACCGCCGCCGGCGATCACCTGCGGAGGCGCCACGTCTGGTCCACCGGGCTTGATCGTGACATCAAGTCCTTCTTCTTTATAAAAACCCTTGTCTTTCGCGACGAAGTAGCCGGCGAACTGCGCCTGTGTCACCCATTTCAACTGCAGGGTGACCTTGTCCGCAGCCAGGGCCACCGAACTGGCCATACCCATTGCCGCAGCCAGGATGAGGGTCGTAATGTTGCGTCTCATAGTTAACCTCCTCTGTTTGGTTGAACGTGCCCCTAGGGGCGTTTTTACGACGGTTTGCGGAAGGAGGGGTGCCAAAATGTCGCCCGTCTTTCCGCTACCGCCAGTAAACCATAGAACACTGATCCAGACACTGCCGCCAAGGCGATTGATGCCCAAACCATCTCCATATTCATCCTCCCGACCTCAGTCGAGATGCGAAACCCCATCCCAACGATGGGTGTGCCGAAGAACTCTGCAACGATGGCCCCGATCAGGGCCAGAGCCGAGTTGATCTTGAGTGCATTGAAAATAAACGGCAGTGCGGTCGGCAATCTCACCTGAAGGAATGATTGCCAGTGGCTCGCTCCAATAGCGCGCATTAGGTCCAATTCCATAGCGCCTGCGCTGCGAAGCCCGCTCATGGTATTCACCAGCATCGGGAAAAAGGTCATGATGACGACGACCGCGGCTTTGGACTGCCAGTCGAATCCAAACCACATCACCATAATCGGGGCGATCCCGATAATCGGGATTGCGCTGACCAGGTTGCCCACGGGCAATAGTCCCCGCCCCAGAAATCCCCACCGGTCCGCGACCAAGGCAGCGGCGAATCCAGCAAGATTGCCTATAACAAACCCGGGAATCACAGCGCGCACCACGGTCTGCTGGAAATCTGCAGCAAGAATGTTCAGCGATCCGCTGATGGCATCACCTACGAGACCGGGCGAAGGCAGCAATACCCGCGGAATTCCGAATCCGATAGTCACCAGCTCCCACAGGGCTAAAAACCAGGCACCGAAGATCCCAGGTACGATGATGCGGAACATCATTTGCAGCCACGCTACCTTGGGTTTAGCCTGACTGAATCGCTGCATCACGTGCCAGACGACAAAACCTAAGGAGATAACCAGCAACCAGAATCCGACCTCAGCAGATCCGCTGATCGACTCCAAATGCACAAGGTCAAGCGTACCCAAAAGCGCTGAGCTGAGTAGTGCCAACTGAGCGGCGCGACTCCATAGCGATGAAGTCGGCCCCAAAAGAGAAAGCACCAGAACGCCTGCAAGCGAACCGGCTGTAACCCAGACCCCCGCGAAGTTAATCCATTTCACTTCAGGCGCAGGCGAACCAAAAAATGCCAGCAGGAGTAACAAGCCACCCGCCAATACCGATCCAGGGACTTTTCTTGAACCCACGCTCACACCGCCACCACCTGGCCGCCGTTTAGTCTGCGTAGCGCAATCCTTTCCAAACGCCCAACTGCTGTCACTAAGAGCGCTGATACGACCGAAGCGACTATCAGCGCTGACCAGATCATCGTAATCTGACCATAGTAGGAGCCGGTGAGAAGACGGGCGCCCAGTCCTCCCTGTCCACCTGTGGGTAACTCAGCAACGATGGCGCCGACAACACTCAACGCGATGGCCACCTTCAGCGACGCAAACAGGAATGGTATTGAAGCCGGCAGACGCAGCTTGAAGAAGACTTGGGTCGGGCTGGCCGAGTAGGTGCGCATCTGATCTATGAGTATGGGCTCGGGCGATCGAAGCCCCTTCACCATGCCGACCACGACCGGGAAGAAGCACAGGTACATGGAGATCACCGACTTCGGGAAAAGCCCCGTGATCCCGATTGAGCCCAGCACCACAATGATCATCGGCGCCAACGCCAGGATCGGCACCGTTTGAGACGCAATAATCCAGGGCATCAGACTTCGATCAAGCGTGGTGACATAGACGATCCCGATAGCGAGCGCGATGCCGAGAAGCGTCCCGAGTGCAAATCCCAACAACGACGACGACAACGTGATTCCGGCGTGATACACCAAACTGCGTTTTGAAGTCACCCGCTTGTCGATCACGGTTTTTTTGAGCTCAACACCAACCTGGTGCGGAGCGGGTAGCACTGGCCGCTCCATTTTCCAGGCATCCTGCGCCAGTCGGCTGATGTCCCAGTCGACTCCCTTTTTTTGATAGCGGTCAATCAACTGCGTGCTGTTGAGATAAACCGCCCCCGCATACCAGATCACTATCAGACTCGTCACTACCGTGAGTACCGGCAAAAATGTCCCCTGATGGACCAGACGGTTAATCATCGTCATAACTGTGCCCCGCCTTCAGGCCCTCGCGTACCCGGTGGGCGATCTCAAGAAACTCGGGTGTCTCGCGGATATCCAAAGTCCGCTCCCGGGGGAGATTGCACGAAATGTCGTCGATCACCTGTCCGGGTCTTGGAGACATCACCACAACGCGGGACGAGAGAAATACCGCTTCCGGAATAGAGTGGGTCACAAAAACGACCGTTTTACCTGTCTTTCCCCAGAGTTCCAGGAGTTGCTGATTCAGGTGATCCCGGGTGATTTCGTCCAGCGCCCCAAAGGGCTCATCCATCAGCAACAACTCGGGTTCGACGCTCAGGGCCCGGGCGATGGAGACGCGTTGCTGCATGCCGCCCGATAGTTGCCAGGGATATTTGTTCTCAAAGCCGCCAAGATTCACCAGATCAAGATATTGCGCACACCGCGCTTCACGCTCCTGCCGCGAGACCCCCATGATCTCGAGCGGCAACATGACGTTGCGCCGCACCGTTCTCCATGGGTACAACGCTGGTGCCTGAAAGACATAGCCGTATGCCCTGCTCTCACGGGCTTCTCGCGGGCTGACACCATTGACCTGGATCTCACCGCCTGTATGCGTCTCGAGATCTGCAATCACCCTGAGCAATGTTGTCTTGCCGCACCCTGATGGACCAATTAGCGAGATAAATTCTCCCGCCGCAATGTCGAGATTTATATTCGCGAGTGCATGTACGGGTCCATCGTCCGTACTGAACTCCAGCGAAAGATCGCTGGTGTGTACGACCGCAGACCCCGTACGCACTGTCTGAGTCACCGAAGCAGTCCTCTTTCCAGTCTAACCGTCGGCGTGCCCGGCTTTGGACAAGATGGCACGGAACATGACGTTTGCCCCGGCGGTGGACCACTCCGGTTCGATGTCCTCCACTTCGTTATGGCTGATCCCATCAATACAGGGGATAAACACCATCGAGGTCGGAGCGGCATGGGCAATGAAACAGGCATCATGGCCGGCACCGGTAACGATCTTGCGGGCGCTGTATCCACAGGATTGGGCAGCCCCGTCCACGGCCTCGACACAACTCTGATCAAACGGTACGGGCGCGTAGTAAAAGATCTGTTCAAGATCAAACGATAAACCCCCTTCAGAGGCAATCCGCTGGACACCGTCACGGATGGCCTGATCCATTTTTGACAGGACTGTATCGTCGGGATGGCGGATATCGATCGTCAGGAAGACCCGTCCGGGAATAACATTCCGCGAGTTCGGGTGGACATTTACCATGCCGACTGTTGCACAAGCCAATGGGGCGTGGGCAAGGCCAGTCTCGTTGACGAGGCTGACCACTCTTGCGGCTCCCAGCAGGGCATCCTGGCGCCGGTCCATCGGCGTTGGCCCGGCGTGTGATTCTCTGCCTGTCAGTTCGAGTTCATACCATCGTTGTCCCTGGGCATCGGTCACGACACCGATCTCAATGCCCTCCTCCACCAGGATAGGCCCCTGCTCAATATGGGCTTCAAAATAAGCATGCAGCGGCCGACCCATTGGTTCATCACCGGCATAGCCGATCCGCTCCAGCTCTTCACCCATGGTCTTGCCTTCTTCGTCCGCACGAGACAGGCCGTACTCCAGGTCATAAATACCGGCAAAGACACCAGACGCCACCATGGCCGGTGCGAAACGACTGCCTTCCTCATTGGTCCAACACGCTGCCTCGACCGGGTGCCGAGTCTGAATTCCATGATCATTCAGGCTGCGGATCACCTCCAGTCCGGTCAGTACCCCATAAACTCCATCGAACCGTCCACCGGTCGGCTGGGTATCAAGGTGACTGCCTGCAACAACCGGCGGCAAATCAGGATCGGTGCCTGGCCGGCGAGCAAAGATATTGCCCATCTTGTCGACAGAGATAGTGCAGCCTGCATCGCGGCACCACGTTACAAAGAGATCCCGCGCCTCCCGGTCGAGATCCGTCAACGCCAGCCGGCAGGACCCACCTTTCGCAGTCGGGCCAATTTTGGCCATCTCCATTATCGAATCCCACAGGCGTCCCCCATTAATCATCTGCTCATCCCCCATGCTCACTCTCTCCCCTTTCTGTTCCTTTCGATTGGTAGTTGGGTTATCGGTCAGTTTAAATCTGTTAAAGAACCATAGGTCTCAGGCCGCCGATCCCGAAAAAACTGCCACGTATCTCGGACCTGCCGCACCATATCCATATCCATTTCGTGAATCAAAAGCTCGTCCTGGTCTGGACTCGCCTGCGCTTCGATCTGGCCTCTTGGGTTCACAAAGTAACTCGAGCCGTAGAACTCTCCGATATTCCAGGGTGCTTCAGTTCCTACCCGGTTGATTGCTGCGATGAAGACGCCGTTCGCTGCTGCTGACGCCGGCTGTTCCAGTTCCCAGAGATACTGTGACAAGCCGGCGACCGTTGCCGAAGGGTTGTAGATGATTTCAGCACCCGCGAGAGCTAATGCCCGCCATCCCTCGGGAAAATGGCGGTCATAGCAAATATAAACGCCGATCCGGCCATAGGCGGTATTGAATACTGGCCAATCGGAAGCACCCGGCTTAAAGAAGAACTTTTCCCAAAAGCCAGCGACATGCGGCAGGTGTGTCTTGCGGTACTTGCCAAGGTAACTTCCGTCCGCGTCGATCACGGCTGCGGTGTTGTAATAGACCCCGGTCATCGCCTCCTCGTAGATCGGCACAATAATCACCATATTGTGCTTCTTGGCATATTCCTGGATTAAAGAAACCGTGTGGCCATCCGGAATCGGCTCTGCGGCGGCGTACCATTTCGCATCCTGACTAGGGCAAAAATAAGGCTGGGTGAATACTTCCTGAAAACACAATACCTGCACCCCTTCGGCGCCGGCCTTATCGATTAGCGGCAGGTGAGCCTCCAGCATTGCATCCCGAATCTTTTCTGGAGTCTCCTCCGTGGATCCCTTGAGGCTCATCTGGATTAAGCCTGATTTCAACTTACTCATTGTTTGCTCCTTGGTTTTATCTGTAGTTCGCTCACTATCGTTGACTGACTGCCAGGCTATGGCCACTGCCCAACTACCTATGCCGACGGGAACGGTGCCTACGTATCACGCTTTAGACCCAGACCCCGCACAAGTGCCTCGACAACATCCCCGGTTGCGTCCGTGTAAATCTCCTGAGCGTAACCTTTGGCGCCGGTCACCGCCTGGATCTGGGCCTCGAAGTCGGCATAGGTCTGCGTAACAACCCAAATCATGAAGAAAGCATGCGCCGGGTCGATCTTTGCCATCAGGCCATCCTGTTGCCATTTTCTGAACACCTCGCCCTTCTCCTCCACCCAGAGTCGAAGCTCACCGCTCAGGTGATCGTTGATGACTGGAGCGCCGCTGATCACTTCCATGGCAAACAGTCGGGAGGCTTCCGGATAATTCCTTGAGAGCGCTAATTTTCGATTGACATATTGGCGGATAGCCTCTTCAGGGTTGCCGTCTACGGCGATATTGCCCAGCGCGTCGAGCCACAGGCTGAGTACCTGTTCTATAACCACGCGGTAAAGAGTCTTCTTGGTCTTGAAGTAATAGAGCACATTGCCTTTGGGAATCCCTGCACTACGAGCGATCTCTTCTACGCGGGCGCCGTCATAGCCTTTTCGGGAAAAAACCAGGGTCGCCGCGCGGATAATTCTCTCACGCTGCCGTTCTCCTACGCCGGTGCTGCTGCCGGTCGTTCCGATCCGGCTTGAAGTCGAGGGATGATGGTCTTGGGACGCCTCCATAACAAAGCCATTGTGAACCGGGACTGACCGAATGGTCAACTTTTCCCCAAACCCGGGGTGCCGTTTACAACTCAACTGCCCAACAGGGTTTTCCCGTGTTCCTGTCGAAACCGTCCCATCGCGTGCACAAACAGAACTGAAATGACGACAACACCCCCGACGATAGACCGAATGCCCGGATTCTCTCCAATCACCAGCCAGAGCCAAAAAGGTCCAAGTACCGACTCCAACAGTCCGAGCATAGCCGCTTCGGGAGCAGGGAGATAACGTGGGCCGATCGTAATCAGCGCAATGGCTAGCGGAAGCAGGATGCTCCCGCCGAAGACAAGCGCGCCCCACTGCTGCGGACCCATCTCAGGAAATTCTGCGAAGAAGGCACCAATTACACCGGCGACCAACAGTCCCAGTACGACGGCTGGAATCATATTGAACTGTCGACGGCCCCGCACGACAGCAAAACTCAAACCGAGAATCGCCGCGTTGACTAACGCAAGCAGATCTCCAATCCATTGGCCACTTTCCAGACTACCGCTCGCCACAATGATCAGCCCACCCGAAACACACAAAATCGCAATCTGTGTTGATCGGGAGACTGTCTCCCCAAAAAGCATCCTGGAGAACAACGCAGCAAGCAGTGGTGTGCAAGAGAATATCACGAGGACATTGGCAACACTGGTATAGGAAAAGGACGC
>DDZY01000020.1:512-8791 GCA_002346525.1 Proteobacteria bacterium UBA2996 | reverse complement strand
ACACTCCCCAACCACCGAGTCGTCTTAGCGCATTTAAGGTTCCGCCGGACACAAAAACGTATAACCCAGCAAAAGCACGACTCCGGCCAGCAAGCCCCGGCCGCAGGCCAATGTAAAGGGGTCGACTGCGGTCAGCCGAATCAGGAGCGCATCCGGAGTAAACGCAAGCACGCCTGCCAGGGTTAACCAAAACCCTTTTCGATAGTCACTCGACAATGACGCACCGCTCAATCGGCCGACTGGTCTTTTTGTTCGCCTCTTTTTTAGCCATCGGTGTCTTCCTGACTCCTGATAAATGCCTCAATACCTTCAGGCGGCACCGGACCTGCCTGAACCGCTTTAAGTTCTCCCCCGGGTGCGTAAAGCAGGAAGGTAGGCGTGCCTCTGAGGGGTTGGCCAGTCTGCTGGTAGAAGAATCGAGCGACATCCTCACCTTCGGCTATCAGATTGGGAAAGGTCACGCCGTGCTCCTCAGCAAAACCCCACGCTTCCATGACGTCGGCCGGACCATCCAGCGAGATACCCAGTACAGCCAGCCGGCCCTCCTTGTGTCGATCGTGAAGCCGGGCTTGTCCGGACATTTCGTTGGCGCAGATCGGACAGGTCCATGACCAGATCATCACTACCAGCCAGCGTTCTTCGTGAAGGTAGTCGGAAAACTGTGCCACCTCTCCCTCGAGATCCGTAAAGCCCTTTTCGGCGAGACTTGTTTGACTCAAGCCAACAAGCACGGACAGGCCCAGCGAAACCCAACTGCATCTAGCCCATCGTAAACTCATGCGGGCCCGACCTCTTTTCTGTTTTCGTCACTCAATTCCTGCTTAACCAGCAGGATGCCCAGGACCACCAAACCCATTCCGATAACCGACTTGAATGTCAGGGTTTCCCCGAAAAGAGGCCAGGCAATAAGAGCTGTCACCGGCGGAACCAAAAAGAAAAGACGGGCCACCTGGGTCGCGGCCTGAGCGCGGACCAACAGCCACAGCAGCGTCATTGCGCCCAGGGACAGCACGATAACCAGCCAGCCCAAGGCAAAGAGAAATTCTCCCGTCCATTCAACATGGCCACTTTCAAACGAAACGGCAATCAGAAGCATAAAAAAAGCCGCTGCCGAAAACTGGATACAGGATCCCGTCAACAGGTTCATCCCTGCGCAAACCCGTTTCTGATAAATCGTCCCGAGACTCATTCCCATCACTGCAATCACGCAAAGCACCACGCCGGTCAGTGTGCTCTCAAGATCATCGACATAGCGCCATGATACGAGCGTCACCCCGATGGTCCCGATCAGGAAGCCACTCCATTGCCGGGCCCGCACGGCTTCCCCAAGAATTGGGCCTACCAGCACCGCAGTCAATACGGGCTGCATTCCGACAATCAGGGCGCTATCGCCCGCTGTGACACCGAGACTGATCCCCCCGTAGATGCCGCCAAGATAAATCCCGTGCACCAATAGCCCTACTGCGGCTATGTGAAGCTTGGCCTTGCGACCATCCGGCCACGGAACTCTCATTATCCACGCGACCACCACCAGGATCGTTGCCACCGCAAAGAACCGAATAGCCAGAAAGGTAGCCGGTTCAGCATAAGGCAACCCCATCTTTGCCCCAATAAATCCTGTACTCCAAAGCACGACAAACAACGCCGGTGCCCCGAAAAACAGAAGGTTTGCCGGCGTTGCGGAGAAAGTATTCTTTGCAGACAAAAACAGGGTTTCGATAAAATGACGCAGTGCCTAGTCTATTGCAAGATCTGTCTAACCGCAGGTCGATAACCCTTGCCACATCCAAAGGCGTCGGTTTTTGAGACCGTCCATGCTTACCGGAATCTACCAATGCGTGATAACCCATTTGTCAGCGTCGTAACTGAGCAAACTTTTGCTGGTGAGGTGATCGAAAGCTCTAAAACCACTCCGGTGCTAGTGGACTTCTGGGCTGATTGGTGCGGGCCGTGCAAGATGCTGATGCCGATCCTGGATAGACTGGCGCTTGAATACGAGGGCAAGTTCCGCGTAGCCAAAGTGGACACGGAGAGTGAGCGGGAACTCGCGGCCAGCCAGGGCATCAGAAGTCTTCCGACCGTGAGACTGTTTCGGGACGGCACAGCGGTAGATGAATTTATGGGCGCCCTACCGGAAAGCAGCGTCCGGGAATTTATTGAACGCCATCTCCCACGGCCTGCAGACGATCACCTGGCCAACGCGGCGGCGCTCGCCGGCGATGGAAAACTGCAAGATGCCATTGCGCTGCTCAGCAAATCCCTGGAGGCGGATCCTGATTACCTGAAACTTCGTCTAGGTCTCGCAAGCTACCTGCTCGAAGCTAAAGATACGGATGGCGCAGCGAAACTGCTCCGGAGCATCCCACTGGCCGCCGCCCAGGACTCGGAGGTCAAACAGCTTCGTGCGCGAATTGAACTTGCGCAAAACGTTGACGCCACTATCGATATTCAGAGTCTTAAAAACCGAGTCGAACAATCACCGGATGACCTTGAGGCCCGAGTGGCTCTGGCACAATGCGCATTGCAGGACCCCGATCAGCTTGACTCCGCAATGGCACAGTTCCTCGAAATCATTCGGAGAGATCGCGGTGGCGAGTCTGCCCAGCAAGCGCAGGCGACCTTGTTGCAGATATTTGAGAGTCTTGGCGCACAGGATGATCGAGTCAGACGTTGTCGCCGGGAACTTGCACAGGCACTCAACTGACTTTGAGTCCTTGCTAGCCTCTCGGGTGATGAGAGCTGTGCAATGACTGCAGCCTCGCCCGGGCGACGTGGGTGTAGATCTGCGTTGTCGAGAGATCAGCATGCCCCAGCAGCATTTGCACACTCCGAAGATCCGCCCCGTGGTTCAAGAGATGGGTCGCAAAAGCATGGCGCAACGAATGCGGGGAAAGCGATGAATCGATCCCCGCGAGGGCGCTGTATCGTTTAATCAACTGCCAAAACGCCTGCCGTGTCATCGGTTGACCCCGACGTGTCAGAAATACCGCACCGCTTTTCTGTTCTCCGAGCAGCGATGGCCGGGCAGCTTGAAGGTATTCGCCCAATCGGCTCGTGGCCTCATCTCCCAGAGGTACGATACGCTCTTTTCCACCTTTCCCCGTGACCCGGACGAGTCCTGTTGTCAGGTCAAGTTCGTTGAGTGCGAGCGCCACCAGTTCTGACACCCTCAGACCGCTCGCATACATGGTCTCCAACATGGCCCGATCCCGCACGCCCAAGGCCGTATTGGGAGGAGCGGCGAGTAATTTTTCGACGCTGGCTTCAGTGATGGCTTTCGGCAGCGGCCGACCCAGACTCGGGGAGCGAACATCCGACGTAGGATCGTCCTGAATCAATCCCTCACGAAGAAGATAGCGGTAAAACCGACGCAAGGTGGAAAGCCTGCGGGCAGACGACCTGGGGCTGAGCCCCTGGCGGACGTTGGCCGCAAGGTAGCCCAGTACCTCTGCCCGACTCGCTGCCTCAAGGGCGAGGCTTTTTGTCCCCAGCCACGCTTCAAAGTCTGCCAAATCGGTTCGATACGCGTTTAATGTATTTCCACTTAATCCGGACTCCAGCCAAACTGCATCCAGAAACTGTTCCGAAACCACGGAGACCGTATGCTTGTTAGCCTTCATGGCGAAACGCCCCGATTTCGCTGCCGTTGCAGCTGCGCGAGTCGGTATCGGAGCTTTGCCTGCATTTTGGGATCCGGCGAACTCCCTAAAAGCCCTTTGTAAACCTTGGCGGCGTCGTCAAAAAACAACCCCGTTTCAAGAGCTTGGGCGGCCTGGTACAACGCACTTTTTTCCCAAAATGGATTCTGCTCGCCGGCGAGACGGGCCGACTCCAGATAGTAGGCGGCTGCCAGCGCAAAGTTACCAACTGCATACCAGGACTGGGCCGACCAGAAGAACAGTTCGCGCCGGTGACCTTCCGTCTGAACCAACGGCGCAGCGATCTCAAACAATGTCAATGCCAATGGATGTTCCCCAATAAACTGCAGGTCAAACATGATTTGCATCACTCGGTCCAGACTGACAGGGGCCATCTGCTCAATGCCGGAAAGCCACTCTCCAAGCTGCTTGGCTCCTCTTGCCGCTTCTCCGCCCAAAATAAAAATGCGAGCCGTACGAACCGTCCACGCACCGTGATCCACACCGGGTGGAGGCACATCGATCAAAGACTGAAGTCGTGCGGCCAATGGCAGGTCATCCCGGCGCAATGCGTCGTCCACGAGGAGCATGATTGCCTCCGCCTGAAGCTGTTCGGCATCAATTCCCAGACCGCTATCGATAAAGAACATCGGAATCAGGTGGCTGAGATCAACCTCCAGCAAATGCCGGATCAACCAGAGCGATGTGGCACCCGACAGCGTCTGGTTGGGCCCTTTTAACAACAGCGTCACGGCAAGCGCCCGGCGCCTGATATCACTTTGCGAGACCGGTTGGTTCAAATACGCCGTAATCCCATCGGGCTCATCAAGCGAAATCCCCTCTTTGCTCAACAGGGGTTCAGCAAGCTCCGAGTAGGTCTCGATAAGTCGCGTGAGCCAATCAAGCTGCAAAAACACGGGCAGCTGCACGGCGCCCTGAACAAGCCCCTCCAAGGCCAGTGCCCGAGTATCCGCATACGCCGGATTGTCAGCGATCTTGGCGATCATGGCGGAGCGCAACGCAGTCGCGCGGATATTGTCTGCGGGAATTTTTATTTGACCGATTGCAATCAATGCAGCGCCGGAAGGGATTGCCTTGGCCTGCCACCTGGCCAGCACTTCCCACAGTTGTGCCTCAACGGAAGACAGGCCTTTCAATATCGTCGCTGCGGACTGGGGCTGATCGGCGGCCAGCGCGATCGAGGCGTGAAGCGCCAACCAGGAAGGCTGGTCCGGCGAGTACTCACGGCTCACGGCTTCCGCCTCTCTCAGCGCTTCAGTATATCGACCCTCGTTGAAATAGGCCTGTACGATCCGTTCGAGGACCTGCTGGCGGATGCCGCTGTCGTCGTCAATCTCATCGCGCAGTGTCTCAAACACCTTGCGGGCTTCGTGAGGCATGTCGTTGCGAAGCAGGATATCTCCCAACCGAAGTCCGAGTTCGAACCAAAGCGCCCCTTGTGCCGTCGCCCAGGCGTCCCGGACCTCGCTGTGCAGTTGGGCCAGTTGCTTTTGCCGTTCCAACAGATGCCAACGCCTGCGCTGTCTCTCGGGGGAATCGCTGCCTACGATCAGGGAGGAATCGTCAAGAAGATGCAACCCTAACTGATCAAGGCCCTGGCGCTTCAACGCAAACAGCGCCTCCTCACCCAGAGTCAGTTGAAAGATGGGTTCTGCCGAACTGCGCCCTTCGGCATTCGATCCAATTAGCGGCTGCAGCGCCTCCTCGTCATGAAGAAGGGTATCGAAGTTAAGGTTTAATGAGGGCCTTGGGCCATCGTCTGCCTGAATAGCATCAGGGGAATGGTCAACACCGGGGTTGGGTGCCGATTCAAGGGCAGCAGCATGTAGGGAGAGTGAGAATAACCAACCGAGCACAAACCCAAGGCGTCGCACTCTCAAGAGATCTCCGGAAGAAACGGGCACAGGACTGGCCTGCGGTCGCCGGGACAAACCCGGCGCGGTCCATTCAGTACGCTGGCAGGTTGTCACCGGTTTCGGGGACATTATCCCCCAGGCTCAGGACTTGCTCACAGCCCGCCAAGACGGGCTTCGATACAAATCGGGAAACGAAATCAGGAAATCTTTTCCCGAATTCGGGCTGATTTGCCTGTACGCCCGCGAAGATAGTAAAGCTTCGCCCGACGCACTGCGCCGCGACGACGGACTTCGATTCCTGCCACCAGCGGGCTATGCGTCTGAAAAACTCGCTCAACCCCTTCGCCGTAGGAGATCTTCCTGACAGTAAAAGAAGAGTTCAGGCCGCGATTTTTTCGGGCAATCACCACGCCCTCAAAGGCCTGGAGTCGCTCACGGGAACCCTCTTTTACCTTCACCTGCACGCGAACCGTATCCCCCGGGCCAAAGTCGGGAATATCGGTTTTGATCTGCTCGCTCTCGAGCTGCTCGATAATGTTAGTCATCACGAACTCTCCTGTCCTTTCAATTGCAATTGCGCTTTAAATTCATTTAGAAGAAGAAACTCTTCTTCATTCAGTCTCTTTTTTTCCAGCAAATCAGGCCGGCGAAGCCAAGTCTGACCTAACGCCTGCTTCAGTCGCCATCGACGGATCGCCTCATGGTTTCCGCCAAGAAGGGTTTCCGGTACTTTTTGTCCTTCAAACTCCTCTGGCCGAGTGTAATGCGGCCAATCCAGCAATCCGGAACCGAAAGAATCCGCTTGGGCCGATTCCTCGTTGCCCAGCACGCCTGGTAAATATCTTACCAATGCCTCAATCAGCACCATCGCGGGCAACTCCCCGCCCGCTACAACATAATCTCCAATCGATACTTCCTCATCCACTTCCGCGTCGAGGAGTCGCTGATCGATCCCCTCGTATCTTCCCGCCAAGAGCACTAGCCCCGATTCATTGGCAAGCCGCTCGACGGTCGCCTGATTGAGCGGCGTGCCTTGCGGACTCAGTCCGATCACCCTGCCCTGACAGGCTTGCCGGGCTTCGCGTATTGCCGCCGCCAGCGGCGGCGCCTGCATTACCATCCCGGGGCCGCCCCCGTAGGGTCGGTCATCTACGCGGCGATAATTATCCTCGCAATAGTCCCGTGGATTCCAGAGATGAAGTTCCAGAATCGATCGCTGCCGTGCAATTCTGGCGACTCCGAACTCCCCTACGGATCCAACCAGGTCCGGAAAGATGGTGACAATGTCTATTCGCATGGCTCATCTACCGGCGGGCACCCGTTTTTTCACCCTATCCAGGCATCGAAACGCTCAAAGCGTCCTAATCTGTCTCTACTGCCCTCTTTCATTATCCATTTTCCGCCACCCGTTATCTGCGCCGTCCGGGTCAAAACCGCGAATCCCAGTCGACGATGATCCGGCGTTTTTCAAGATCCACCTCATGAACCCTCTCCGGCACATATGGGATGAGACGGTCTCGTTCCGATTTCACCACCAAGACATCATTCGCGCCTGTCTCCAGCAGATGATGCACCGTACCCAACCTCTCTCCCTCGAGATTGAACACCGCCAATCCCTCGAGCTGAAACCAGTAAAACTCCCCGTCAGCCGCCGGAGTCAACCACTCAGGCTTTACGGCAATCTCTGATCCGATCAACGTTATCGCCTGGTCGCGATCATCGCAATGCTCCAGTTGCGCGATCACCCCTTTGCCATGACATTGACCCGCGACCAACGCTCGTTCATCCCAGTCCTTGCCTTGACCTACCAGCCAGCGCGGGTAGTCAAGAATACCGCCTCGCTTTCGGGAATAGTCAAATACCTTGACCCACCCTTGGACCCCGAAGACCCCATTGATCCGGCCCAGAACCACCGGCTGGTTTTTCAGATCAGACATCACGGCCCGGCAGTTTGCCGTCCGAGAGCGGGGAATACGGTTGCCGTCAGTCCCTGATGGGCGCGAAAGAACCCGGGGACTTTACTGTTTGAGGAACGACGCGACCCGCTCCGAGGGCTGTGCCCCCTGACTGATCCAGTACGCCGCACGGTCACGATCCAGGCGCAAAGACTCTTCACCCTTGGCTGCCATCGGATTAAAAAATCCGATCCGCTCAATAAACCTGCCGCGGGGTTGCCGACGCCTGTCGGAGACGACGATGGAGTAAAAGGGCCGCTTCTTTGAGCCGCCGCGGGCAAGCCGAATGGTTACCATCTGTACAATCCTCTAAAAATTCGTCAAACCATTCAATTTTAACATAGAAATCAGCCTCCAAAGAGGAGGATAGTCTTTCATTGAAGTATCGGTGGCCCGCCCCCAGGGAATCCACCCCCTTTCATTTGTGCCATCAATTTGGACATTCCCCCTTTGCCCTTCATTTTTTTCATCATTTTTTGCATTTGGGTGAATTGCTTGAGTAGACGATTGACCTCCTGCACCTGAGTACCCGAGCCAGCGGCGATTCTCCGCTTGCGAGATCCCTTGATGACTGCCGGAAACGCCCGCTCGCCGGGGGTCATTGCGTTAATCATCGCAATAAGCCGTGCGGTCTCGCCGCCTCCCATCTGAGCCCGTGCGGCCTGCGGCAACGACGACATACCGGGAATCTTTTCCATCAGCCCCCCAAATCCACCCATCTTTTCGACTTCCTGCAGTTGATCCCTGAAATCCTCAAGATCAAATCCTTTGCCTTTTTTCAATTTTTGGGAAATCTTTCGGGCTTTTTC
>DDZY01000020.1:0-128 GCA_002346525.1 Proteobacteria bacterium UBA2996 | reverse complement strand
ACGACCCGGTCTGCATCAAAAGCCTCCAACGCAGACGCGTCCTCACCGACTCCGAGGAACTTGATGGGTTTGCCGGTTACTTCCCGCACCGACAGCGCGGCCCCACCTCGGGCATCGCCATCCGTCTT
>DDZY01000060.1 GCA_002346525.1 Proteobacteria bacterium UBA2996 | reverse complement strand
ACCTTTTTGCAGCAGTTCAACCGAGATGCCGTCGGGAGAACGGACAAACGCCATGCGGCCATCCCGCGGCGGACGGTTGATGATGACCCCGTCGTCCAGCAGGCGCTGACACAAGCCGTAGATGTCCTCTACTTCGTAGGCCAGGTGCCCAAAATTACGGCCGGCCCCATAATCTTCCGGATCCCAGTTAAAGGTTAATTCAACCTGGGCCGATTCATCGCCAGGGGCCGCAAGAAACACATTGGTAAAACGTCCTTTGGGCTCATCGTAGCGACGCAGTTCGACCAGACCCAGCTTCGCGCAATAAAAATCCAGCGACGCATCAAGATCGCTGACCCTGACCATGGTGTGCAGGTATTTCATACTTTTCTCTAATTTGCGACGGCGACCCGCCATGCCTGTGTGCGGGATTCAATGCCCCGGCTCAAAAGGTAGTGCAGGATTTTAACGCCCGCTGCGGTGTAGAAGATCATCATTCCCATCGCGGCCGCCGGTGCGATGTCGCCAGCGTCATCCATGTTGAGCACCGCCACAGAGGCTAGTGTCGTATGCGGGGAATACAAAAAGACGACTGCAGAAACCGTTGTCATCGCGTTGACAAAAAGATAAATGCTGATATCGAGAATCGCAGGTGTACAGACTGGCACCGTGACTCTCAGGAAGGTGCGATAAAACGGCTGCTTCAAGGACGCGGCGACCGACTCAAACTGCGAATCCATCTGTTTCAGCGCGGTCGTCGCGGTCAGATGACTCACAGTATAGAAATGGGTGATGGTGCTGATCACGAGTATCGTCATCGTGTGATATAAAAAATTCAGCGGGTTCGACGGCGAGTTAAAGAAAAAGATATAGGCCAGACCCAGCACCAGGCCAGGGATCGCCATGGGCAGCATCGCCAGAAACTGAAAAGCCCCACGAATGGGTCCTAACCCCTGACCTTTTTCGACCAGATATGCCCCAGCAAAAACAATGATCGTGCCGAATACCGCGGTGTAAGAGGCCATTTCAATAGAGTTGAAGTAACTGTCCCAGCCGCCCCCATCCATCAGATCAAACTGGTAATTGCTGAAGCCGAGGCTCAGGTTATAGGGGAAGAACTTCACTAGCGCTGCGAACTGACAGACCCCAAGGATCCCCAGGATAAAAATACTGATGATGATTGAATAAACCAGCATCAGGCTGTCGAACCGTTTGTTCGGAAGCGGCTCAAGAGGCACCGCCCGTGCCGACAAGAGCGCCACCTGCTTTTTCTGGACAATGCGATCCACAACAAAGGCGAGACCGGCAGGAAGCAACAGCACCATCGAAACGACCGCGCCCATCTCGAAGTTCTGTTGCCCAATTACCTGTTTGTATATATCAGTCGCAAGAACGTTGAAATCTCCACCGATCACTTTGGGCGCGCCGAAATCCGTTACCGACAGCGTGAAAACAACGAAAGCGGCACTGATCAGCCCGTAACGTACACCAGGCAGAGTTACCGTAAAGAAAATCCGGGGGCGACTGGCGCGAAGCGCGGTAGCTGCCTCGTAGAGTCTCGCGTCGGCGATGGATAATGCGGTAATAATGATGATGAGTGCATGTGGCAGCGTAAAAAATACTTCAGCAATGACAATACCGATCGGCCCGTAGATCTCGTGGCCAAACAACAACTCATTGATCAATCCCTGGCGGCCGAAAAGATAAATCAGCGCAATGCCGGGCAAGAGAGAGGGCACAAGAATCGGGATCATCGCGATGGTCTTGAAGACAGGCTTTCCTGGCATCCGACTGCGAGTGAGCGCATAGGCAAGAACAAACGCTATCGTGACCGTAATGCAGGTGGTCACAAACCCAATAAATAGACTGTTCTGGATGGAATAGACCAGGGACGGTGTATTGAAATATTCGAGGTAGTTTTGAAGCCCGACAAAGCCGCCCTGTGAATTCTCCAGACTCTTGGAGAACATCACATACAGGGGAAAGGCCAGCGCGATCACCAGGTAGATCGCAATCACCAGGATAAAGAGCCGCATGGCCCGGTCGTCCGAACTGGATTTACGGCGTAGCGGCGATCCGCGGGTGCCGCTCAGATAACTGGCGCCAGCCATCAGGCGTCCAGAGAATACAGTCGGATTTTTTCGGCAGGAAAAGTCACCGCAACCGACGATTGCGGTCTCAATGCGAATTGGTCGATATCTCCAGTGGATAAATCCGCCTGCACCCTCGCCCCGCTTTGGTCCAGCTCCACGGTCGCTCGAACAAAAGCACCCAGATACTCCAAGGATTCGATTGTCCCCCGCGCCTGACTTTGATCTTCCAGCGCGTCGTCCGCACCCAGTTGGACATCCTCCGGGCGGATGGCAAGCTGCACCGGCTGACCCGCCTCCAGGCCCGACGTGTCAACAGCAATCTCAAGATCTTCGAGGACACATTTTCCGGCAGACGCGGTCCTTGCGCTGATGAAGTTCATGGTTCCGATAAAGTCCGCGACAAACTGTGAGGCAGGACTCGCGTAAATCTCCTGCGGTGTACCAATCTGCTCGATGACGCCATGGTTCATCACCACAATCCGATCAGCCATCGTCAATGCTTCTTCCTGATCATGGGTTACCATGATGGTTGTGACCGCCAGTCGCCGCTGGAGTTCCTTGATTTCCATTCTCAAGTGGGCACGCACTTTTGCATCCAGCGCCGACAAGGGCTCATCTAAGAGCAGTAATCCTGGAGACGTCGCTAAGGCCCTTGCCAGGGCAACACGCTGCTGCTGTCCTCCCGAGAGTTGGGCAGGATATTTTTTCGTCTGGTCAGCGAGATCCACGAGCGCCAGCAACTCGGCAACACGTTGGCTGACCTCATTTCGATGTGCACGTCGGCTCTCAAGGCCATAAGCAACATTTTTTTCTACCGAGAGATTGGGGAAAAGCGCATAGGATTGAAAAACAATCCCGAAGTCGCGCTCTGCCGGGGGCAGAACAGAGATATCCTCGCCAGCCTGGGCAATGCTCCCTTGCGTCTGGATATCCAGTCCGGCGATGGCGCGGAGCAACGTGGTTTTCCCGCACCCTGAAGGGCCCAGGAAGCAGACAAACTCCCCTTCGAACACCTCAAGGGAGATGTTCCGCAAAGCGGTGAACTGACCGAAGTTCTTGGTCAGATTCTCTATCTTAAGAAATGCTTCACTCATCGCCGCCGAAAACTATGGAAATGCGTCTATTCCCTGCCGCGCAGCAACAGGGTTTTACCCAAACACAAAACGGCCGATCACTGGTTACACAGCGACCGGCCGTCAATGCGTCAAAACTATGTCCTAACTCTTGGGTTCCGATTTTGAATCATAGCGCTTTTGCCATTCGGCGAGGATGCGCTTGCGGTTTTGTGCGGCCCATTCAAAGTCGTTGTCGATCATGGCCTGAGGAATATTCTCAGGGAAATGCTCAACCGGCTTGGCCAGACGCTGGATACCGATGACCGCATAGCCTTCGTTGTACATCTTGTTGGCTTTTTCGCTGACGGACCAATCGACCAAGGTCTTGGCCGCATCAAGCTTCTTGGTTCCCGCTACGATCGCAGTGGCTTCCATGTCCCAACCAATGCCTTCACTGGGAATGATGACTTCAAGCGGTGCACCTGCGGCCTTGGACTTTGCGCCTCGGAATGCAAACGACACCCCAATTGCCACCTCTCCTCTTGCAGCCTGCTTGCAGGGCTTGGAGCCGGAATGGGTGTAATGATCAATGTTCTGGTGCAGTTGATCCATGAACGCCCAACCACCCTCTTCACCGAACATCTGAAGCCAGCTGGAAACATCGAGAAAGCCGGTTCCGGAGGAATTCGGATTGGGCATAGCGACATGACCCTTGTAGACCGGTTTGGTCAGATCTTTCCAAGAGGCAGGCATCGGCAGGTTGTGCTTGTCCGACTCGACAGTATTCACGCAGACGGCTGCCACCCAAGCGTCCATCCCTGTCCAGCTCGGCGGGTTGGATTTATCCCGGAACTTTGAATCAAGCCCGTCCAACCCGTTGGGAGCGTAAGCGTGCAGCATTCCCTCTCCTTTCATCAACAACAAACTGGTGGCCGCCAACCCCCAGATGACGTCCGCGCGCGGATTTTCTTTCTCCGCCAACAGCTTTGCGGTCACGATGCCGGTGGAGTCACGGACCCAATTTATTTTGATATCGGGATGGTCTTCATTAAATCGTGCTGCATATTTTTTGAGATCCTCTGCCTCAACTGCGGTGTAGACAGTAAGCTCCGTCGCAGCAAAAGTGGCATGGCTAAGACCGAATGCCAACGCGGCCGCAAGGCCTGAGCGAACACCAAAAAAACTGTTTTTCATCTGCTCCTCCTATGAGTAAATCGAAACGTTACCGAATCAATCACCGTATCCGTATCATCACTATTGCTTTTTACAGAAAGACGACACAACGTCAGCTCATCTTAGTGTGTTTGGCCCCCTGAGACAACAAACACGCCTTGTTGTGCCGGACACCAGCCGAAATACGGTCAATCTACCGCGTAACGCTGACTTTGCGCGTTTCGCGGTGTCTGGCCAGCGCCAGTTGAATCAATTCATCAATCAGTTCGGCGTACGGGATACCGCTCGCCTGCCAGAGCCGGGGATACATGCTAATGGGCGTAAAGCCAGGCATGGTATTGATCTCGTTCAAGAAAATATCGCCAGAGGGCGCCAACAGAAAATCCACGCGCCCAAGCCCCGCACAATCTATCGCACGAAACGCTTCAACGGACATTCTCTGAATCTCAGCGCTGATCGATTCCGGCAGTTCGGCCGGGACAATCAACTGAGAACGGTCATCAATATATTTGGTGGTGTAATCATAGAACTCAGCGCCCGGAATGATCTCGCCGATGACGGAGGCTTTGGGGACATCATTTCCCAGCACAGCACATTCGAGCTCGCGTGCGTTTTCCACAGATGTCTCCACCATCATTTTGACGTCATAGCCCGCAGCAAGTTCGATTGCACTCTCAAGCGACTGCCTGTCATGCACCTTTGAAATGCCGATACTGGAACCGAGGTTTACCGGCTTGACGAATAACGGGTAGCGCAGCTTGGATTCAATGCCAGTCAGCGTGCCTGGCCGGTCCGCATTCCACGCGCTGCGGCGAACGACAAGATACTCTGTCTGACGCAGACCGGCATGAGCAAAGACCGCTCGGGCCAGTTCTTTATCCATCCCCACCGCAGATGCGGCCACTCCCGCTCCCACGTACGCAGCATCCGCCAGCTCGAGCAAACCCTGCACAGAGCCGTCTTCCCCGCGAGGTCCGTGCAGCAGAGGAAACACGACGTCGAACGAGCCAGTACTCAAGGGCGTGCCGTCCCGTGCCACGAGGTCACGCTGACCGGCACCCAACTGAACGGGCCGGCCGTTCGCGTCTGAAACCTCACTCTCCTCGAGTAGCGAGGTTTCGCGGTCCTCGAGAACCCATTGTCCGGTGCGGGAGATCCCTGCCAGGACCACTTCATAACGGTCAGTATCAATTGCCCGATACACCGATCGCGCTGAGACAACCGACACCTCATGCTCAGCAGACTGTCCTCCGAATACCAGCAGGACCCGCGTCTTACTCATAATGGGGGTTACCGAACAATTTCACTTATCCAAGACCCGCATTAGGCGAGGGCATCCTGCGCGTGTTCGGAGATATGGGCCTCGACGTAGTCAGAGAAGATCTGTCGAGTCTGACGGGTCACCTCACCGCCGCCGACTGGAAACTCAAGGCGTTCGCCGTCAAGCAGTGTCAACGACACCACCGGCATGACTTCTCTCGTAGCGCTGGTGATAAAGCATTCAGTCGCGTCGAGCAACTCATTGACGTGCACATCTTCCTCAAAACTCTCCATATCGGCAGCCTTAAGTGCACGATGCACGTGTTTTTTAGTCAACCCCTTAAGGTTTCCTGATCCAGGCGTCACCAGCCGTCCCCGGATCAGGAACCAGACATTGCTGTTGGCGGCCTCGGTAACAAAACCATCGCGGTTCAACATGACGCAGTCATCTGCTCCCGCCTCTCTGGCCTCGGTTAACCCCATAATATTGTTCAGATAGTTTCCGCCTTTGATATTGGGATCTAGAGAATTCACGGGATTGCGCCGCACATTGGGAATGGCCATGTTGACCCCCCGCTCGTAGAAAACCGGATTCCACGATGGCAAAGCCTTGACGATGATGACATACCGGGTCTTGAGGCTCGGATCAGGGTACAGGTCAACGGCCCCCTCTCCCCGGGTGATCTGATAACGCACATAGGCGTCTGATTCGCGGGAAACGCCTGCCTCGATGGCGGTCCGGCGAATCTCCTCCAGAAGCTGTTCTCGAGACTGGCTGATCTGCATTTGAATCAGGTGGGCGGAATTTTCAAGACGCTCAAAATGGTCTTCTAGAAAAAGGGGTACGGACCGATAGGTTCGAAACACCTCGTAGACCGAGTCCCCATAAAGAAACCCCCGATCGAAAACCGGTATAGAAGCTTTTTCAGCCTCCGAAATAATGCCGTCGACATTAACGGTGGACGCTATCATTAAACGATACTCTGTTGGATGCTGGAATTCTTACCGCGAAGGAGGTATGGGACTAGGACAGGTTATTCAACACCTTTATGATACCGTCATTTTACGAATTATCCGCAAACTTCATGGGTCCGGCGTTGACAGCGATCGATAGAGCGGTACACCCAGCCGACTCGCACTAACCAGAAGTTAATTCAGTCTCGTTTGCACGTTAGCAGTTTAAGGCCATGCAAGTACTACGAACGTATAGGGAAGGCAATCCGATCCTTGCTCGAATAGCATGTCTTCTGGGCGGAGCTGTCTGGGGAGTATTTTGGATCCCCCTTCGTAATCTAGACGAAGCGGGTATATCAGGTGCATGGTCAACTGCGCTCTTTCATGGTATCCCGCTTCTCTTGCTTCTACCGATCCTCTTCTTAAGAACTCCAAGGCTGGGGTCGTCTAGCATCTCTTTTCATTTAGTCGGATTCACCATGGGGTCTTCGCTTGTACTCTATTCAACCGCATTCTTGTATACGGATGTCGTCCGCGTAGTGGCCCTCTACTATTTGACTCCCATCTGGGGCGCTATTCTTGGACGCATTTGGCTCAAAGAGCGGATCTCTGGAGACCGGATTGTCGGCATTTGCCTGGGATTGGCAGGTATGCTGGTCATTTTAAACGTCGATCAAGGATTTCCGATGCCTCAGAATGTTGGCGATTGGATGGCTATCGCCGGCGGCATCATATGGGCAATCGCTGCAACATTAATGCGGCAAAACTCCCAAGCCGATCCACTCTCCACCTTAATGTTCTGGTTTTTCTGGTGCACTTTACTAGCAGTGCTCTTGGCTTTTTTAATGCAACGCGATTATGGGCTTCCTGATATCGGCATTATCCAGAATGAATTGCCCTGGCTAGTTCCTCTGATTCTCTTGATCGTCGTCCCAGGATACTTTGCAATCACCTGGGGAACCCCGCAACTAAACCCCGGAACATCGGGACTACTGTTGATGACAGAAATTAGCGTAGGGACACTGACTGCCGCATGGCTGACGACTGAGATTATCGGACTCCGTGAGATTGCCGGTATTGTCCTGATCAGCCTGGCCGGCTTGTCGGAAATACTACTGCCGATGATGCGAAGAGTGCTTCACCTCAAAGGCGCTCGTTAAACCGAGCCCAAAAAACCCGCGGCTTAACGACGTTTCGGCTGGCCTGCAGACCGACTGCCGGGCCGATTCGAGGGATGCTCCGGGAAAGGCTCCCCAGGAAGCCAGACACTCCATTCGGGAAAGGGCTCGCTTCGCTGGCTTCCCAGAGTCGAATCCCGGGATTTCGGAAAGTCAGCTTTCTTGCTTACTTTCGGGTGTCGCCTGCTGAACCAGCGATCTCTTAGGCGGGTCGCGCTGCCCTTCTCGCCAACGTCCGTGCCGGTTTGTGTGGTGTAGGTCTTGTCGTATTCCAAAAGAGTCTCCCAAAACAAACGTGGAAAAGTTATTAACTATCCGCGATGTGTCGCACGCGACCGATTTTACCCGTCAATGGGGCTGTAGTGCAGACAGACTGCCGCCATGACGTTGTCAAGAGTCTCGACTGCTCCCTATTTAGCGTAACTGAAGGTCAGCATCGGCGAAGCTTGGCTGTTCGCCCGGCGGCAATGGTCCCATCAGAACATTTTCCGGGTAGCGCATGAGGGTGCTGCGACGGCTGAGAATGTTGTCCTCTGTAAAGGCGCCAACCGGTATTTTCTCAGTGGCAAATCCTCCGCCGCTGTTGCGACCTCGGACCAACTGTCCCGACCCGGTTCCCACCGATTGACGGGCGCCCGCCGGAGTGTAGTCATTGATTAGGCCGAATCGTGGCCGACTACTGATATTTTTGCCTGAACCATGAACGGTATTACAGTGGAAAAGAGCAACCTCGCCCTGTTTGAGGATCAGATCTACGGCTTGGCTCTCGTCAACGTCAACGGTCCGTGCCACTTTCCGCTCGCAGGCGTAGCTGATGAGTCTGAACGGTTCTACAGCAACGTGGGATCCCGGAATAACCCGCAGGCAGCCATTCTCTGAAGTCGCTTCGCTGATCGCAAGATAAGCGAGGATGAAGGGTGGCTCGACCTGGATGCGAGCCGCGTCCTGGTGCCAGCCATAACGGGTTTCGGAGCCCGGTGGCTTGATCCGAAATATCGAATTGGTCAGAAGTATGTCAGGGCCGATGAGATCCTCGATTACGTCCAGGAGTGCCGGTGTCACGCCAATCTCGTACACCCAGTCAAAGAGAAGATTCGCTTTGATGTCAAATGCCCAGTGGACGTCTTGCGGATAATGTTGTGTAAATCTATCCGTATGGTCCATAAATTGGGTGCAGGCTTCCGTCGACAGCAGTGGCAAACCAGTGAGAAAGCCATCTCGCCGGAAAACATTAATCTGTCTGGAATCGAGCCGCATCATTCAATTAGACCGCGATAGTTACTGGGATTGTGCTCGGACCCGTAAATGTCATCAGCCAAGCCGGAACTTGCTGGTTGCCTTTTTACCGATTACAAGATATTTGCCTGTCATTGGCGATACAGAAGCTTCTTAACCGAGTCAGTTTAGCGTATCCGCTCCCCTGGGAGTTCGACCTCTTATCGGAGTACGAGAAAAACACGAAGAAAGCCCCGGGATCTCTCCACGGGGCTTTCTTCGTGTTTAATGCCTGGCAGTGTCCTACTTTCACATGGGGAGACCCCACACTATCATCGGCGCTATGCGTTTTCACTTCTGAGTTCGAGATGGAATCAGGTGGGACCCACACGCTATGGCCGCCAGGCAAACGGGCTGCCTGGATGAACAATCATCCAGACGAATTGGGTAGTGATAAAGACGGCGCTACTGAGATTCCAGCATACCAGTCTTCTTGGGTGTTATATGAT
>DDZY01000199.1:13440-15075 GCA_002346525.1 Proteobacteria bacterium UBA2996 | reverse complement strand
CTTTTGCATTGTTGGATTTCTCCTAGTTAGGTTTAAGTGTTGCTCTTGTACAAAAGCAACACTATTGTCTTTTTACTGACACTCCTTTGCAATCATTTATATCCCGAATAACAACAAATGTTGTAAAAAAAACACACTAATCATAATTCAGCAGACAAGTCAAAAGTTTCTGGAAAACAGGTATTTATTAATAAAAAGGGCGCCTTTCGGCGCCCTTTTTGCACCAGACCAAAAGGTCCAGTTAGACAACAGTCTTTAGAAGTCCAGACGAAGGATCCCGACACCCTTAGTGTCTGTCCCGTCATTAGCCAGCTCAATCCGGACGCTGGCGCCGCCGCCAAGACCGATTTTGTAGTTACCCCAGATGGTCGGATCGTCCACTGAATCCGTTGAGTCGTATGCAAGGGTAACGCCGGCGAGTTTGCCCAGGATAGTGAATCCGTCACCTTTGTTCTGCACGTTGGTGAAGCCGCCACTTAGACTCACGCCTGCAAGTTTCATCGATGCACCGATACCAGTGAAGTCGTTAGAACCGTTATCCTGCCAGGCAGCGCCGATAGAAACGGCGCCAACATTAAGGTTGGTACCGATCGTAGCGCGGTCTAAGTCATCCCCACCGGAGGGCATCTGCGCATCGGCAGAGATAGAAAAGCCGCCGATGTTGGTAGTGAGCGCAATGGAGTAGGGCATCCGATATTGACCGCCACCTTCACCCCAGTAGCCAAGACCGCCGTAGACGTTCGACTGATCCATGAAGGTACCAACGGTATTGAACAGGGTGCTCCACTGTGAGCCAAGGCTCAGTGAACCCCAATCGCCTTTAATACCAACGTAGGTCAGACGCTTGGTGGTGCCCGTCTGGATAGATCCCTTCCCAGCATCGACACCGAACTCATAGTTCATATAAGCACTTTGACCATTTCCAAGGTCAGAGCTGGCCTTAAAGCGAAGGCGTGAACCGGAATTCTTTACCTGCCACTGACTACCGTCATAATCCATCCGGACACGAACCGAGCCCGAGACGGCGACATCTGCCGCAACCGGGGTTGCGAGCAAACCGGCAACTGCGACTGCGATCAGTTTCTGCTGCATTTGCATAGTTTGTTTCTCCTAATTCAGGTTAAAACTAGTTTCGTTGCTTTTGTACGAGAACAACGGCAACCACTATCTGGGAATCAATCCTCCCAGTGGAGGTAAAACAGAGACAAAAAAGAAAAAATCGGTTTTTTATGTAAAAAAACAACAGGAATGAACTTTTAAAGATAGGGCTCTGGGGCCAGAGTTTTTAAAGTTGACCGCGCTCAAACTTGAGGCCTGGCCAGCCTGGAATAGTTTGCTCATCTGGTGCCGCTGGCCTGTTTAGGAAAGATAAGTTCGTAAGGAATAAGGGTCTACGGCCCCAGATGGTTGATTGAGCCTAGAAAGATTTTTCCAAAACACCCTAACGCTTGATTCTCCAATGTATAGATGCGAATGAGTCTCATTACTACTTAAGAGATATAGTCTCCGGATACTTGGACCTTTAAAGTCTGTTCCGCATCTCCTCCGGATGCCACTTGGTGTACGCGGTACCGGGCAGGGACTCCTCCTCTCCCTTCGACACTGGAGTCCCTGCCTATTCTTAAACGGTGGGTA
>DDZY01000199.1:0-13035 GCA_002346525.1 Proteobacteria bacterium UBA2996 | reverse complement strand
GTGCACTGGCGCCGCGGCTGGCGATGTGCTTCAGCGTGATTACTTCGACGTCCGAAGAATGCCTGGTTTTTTTAGCGAGCACGAACTCTCGGCTCAACTTCAAGGTTCTGATCGTCCGGCGCTTGTTGTCGAGGGTTCTGGTCAGTGGACTCGGGTATTCCCGGCGCTAGATCGTGAGGGGGCCGATGGTGGATTGGTTGGTAACGACGCGAGGGTCCCACTCCTGGTCGTATCAGCCGCGATTACCTCGCAGGAGAAGGCAAGAGCTCTCGACGCTGGTGTGGAGGATGTACTTTCCCGACCATATGAAGAGGAAGAGCTGGTCTCGCGTGTCAAAGCAATCCTACGGCGGGTTCGTCCGCATCGTGGAGCGGAGGTTATTACCTACAAAAACATTTCCCTCGATCCAAGGCGTCATCTGGTATTTGTAAACAAAAGACCTTTAAAGCTGGTTCTAACAGAATTCCGACTTTTGCAGTTCTTCATGACGCATCCCGATTTTGTATATGGTCGGCAACACATTCTTGATATGGTTTGGGGTCAAGATCGCTACCTGGATGAGCGTACAGTAAACACGTATGTTCGAAGGTTAAGGATTAAACTGGAAGCCATGTCCGCTAATGTTGAGTTTGTTAGCGTTCGGGGGGTTGGATATATGTTCCTGTAAGTTTTGTACCTACTGAGAAAACTACATTCTGATAAACTTCTGATTCAGCGGTGCGTGGGAGATACAAATCCACTATCCTATTAAAACCTCTTAGATAAGGTCCTGTTATCGTTTTTTGAATGATGAGTTGACAGAGATCCTAAGTGTAGTGGTTGGTAGAAGCAGGCTTGGTATGGACAAGATTTACAAAATCCTCGCAATAGCCACGGTTGTTGGACTGTTTGTTGGCTGCAGTTCCATTACAAACCTCAACCGGACAGCCGATTCCACGGTTGAAGGGCAGGGCGTAGAAAGTGATCCCGATTCAAATCCGACTGACGACTCCCCATACGCCCGCTCTCCGCGGCGCCAGATCGGTTATGGCTTTAGCCTAGATTTTTTTGGGGGCGATAAAGACAAAAAGGATGACGGTGATGTGTCTCAAATCGCAATTGATGATCCTGACTACGCTGAGTATCTCGAATGGAAGCGCTGGCAGGAATTCAAGGCTTACCAGGAATGGAAAGCACAGCAGATGGGAGCAGAGAGCGCTTCCTGATGTTGTGGCGTAACCGGCGTTGCAAAGAACGCCGGGCTTGCGGGATCAGCCTTCTTCTTTTGCTTGTAGGCTGGCCTTCAGCAACCTCAGCACCTGGTCCCCGAGTTCTGTCTGCTGGTCGTTCGCATCCAGCACATTGATATGGGTTTGCGCACCAGCAGGTGTCAGCACCACAAAAATGTCCTCAGCCGGAGCGCTGACATCGTCTTTCCAGAAGGCGAGCGCCTGAAACCACGACTTGTCAGCGAGTTTGCTGGGATCGTCGTAGCGCACTACAAAGCGTAGTTGGGCGCGGTCCCGTTGCTCGATTGAAAAACCCATATCCTGAAGCTCAAGATCAAGGCGATTCCAGGCGGCGCCGGCAGCGCTAGAGAGCACCATCGTCAGACGCCCGCTCGAAGCCTCCTCAAGCGTCACCGATGATGCTGTCGCGGGTGTGGCAGCGACCGCGGTATCGCTGGCAAAGGTGAGTAATTGAATGCCGATCAGTTCGGCAAACGAGTTGGCAAGTTCTGTGTTGACGCTCTGTGCCGCTTCATCTCGGATCGAAACCGCTGGCCCGTTGCGGGTGAGTTCCAGGCTGACCAGGTAGATGATGGGATCACTTAGCCAGGGGATCCAGTCGGTCCAGCCGCCCGTGTCCTCGGGGGTCTCGGAGCCGTAGTGGACCCGGAAGGTGCCTTCGTCCGGAAGCCGCGCCAAGACATGAACGCCCAGGTTAGTCAATGCGGTATCCAGCCGCTGCCAGGAATTTTCCAGGGTATCATCAATCAGAACGATCGCCTGGCCCTCGCGCGTCGTGAGCGTCAGCACGCCTTCTTCCTGCAAGGATTCGCCGATAGCCTCATCTCTTGCCTTGCGAAATGCCGTGAGGCTGAGATCCAGATCGGCAGAATGCCTGTCGCGCCACTTCAGGAAATCCTGAAAGTCAGCCATCTTCTGGAACTCCTGAAACTGGCTGTATTGATCCAATTCGGCCCGCGTGGCGTTGCGGGCAGCGGCAGAGAACTGTTCGGTGTTGGTGTTTTCCTTGGGAGCGGTCAGATCCGGTGGAATCTCAAGCTGGGTCGTTCTGTCCCAGTCCGGCTGTGCGGGCTCAATTTCATCTGTGGAACTGCAGCCATACAGAGCGACCAGTGTACTGATTGCAACCAGCGAGAAGACCTGACGACGAAGACGCATAAAAAGTTGAACCGGATTTCCTGTTGGAGCCCTTACGGCAGGGCTTCACCACAGCCCTGATTATAATGGGATTGTTCAACTTAAGGCGCTCGAGCGCGAGGCAGAAAGCCATTTGAAAAAAAGCATGCCTACTGTCACCGGACTGCTCCTGGCCGGAGGCCAGGCCCGCCGGATGGGAGGTGCGGACAAAGGCCTGCTGACACTCGGCGGCCGGCCGCTCGGTGCCTGGGGTTTTCAGCGTCTGGTGAGCCAGGTGGGCGAGGTTGTGATCAGCGCCAACCGAAATCATGCCGACTATCAAAAGTTGGGCGCCCGGGTCATCAGTGACAGTATCAGCGGTTACGCGGGTCCTTTGGCGGGCCTGTTTGCAGGGATGCAGGAGGTGTCGAGTGATTGGATCTTGAGTGCTCCCTGTGATTCCCCTTTGCTCGCAAGCGACTATGCCGAAAGGATGTACTCGGCTGTAAAGTCGGGTGACCTTGAGGCAGCAGTGGCACACGACGGGAAGCGTCTGCAGCCTGTATTTTTGTTGCTGAGCCGCCGATCACAGTCGAGTCTTGGTCGTTTTCTGGCCAATGACGGGCGTAAGATCGACCTGTGGCTGGAAGAGGTCCCCCATCAAAGAGTGGATTTTTCCGATCGGTCGGAGATGTTTCTGAACGTCAATACGCCAGAGGACCTTGAGGAGATGGAGTCCCGGATCGCCGGCAACAATCCGTAAACCGATTAATGGATTTTGCGGTATTTGGGTCATTGAGGTTAAATTGCCCCTTGCGCCCCAAAACTGATCCCCAACGCCTATGAACATCATTACGGACGCCGAGCAACTTCGAAAGATTACGCTATTCGCACAGCTGGATGCCGGCAGACTCAAGCGGTTGGCGTTCGCGAGCGAAGAGTCCAGTTTTGATGACGGCGACATTATTTTTACCATCAATTCCGGTTCAGACAGTGTCTACGTCATCATGTCTGGCGAGGTGGGGATTTTTATCAATGAGGAGGCGAGCGGGGATCCCGTAGCTGTACTGTCGACCAGTGATGTCGTGGGCGAGATGGGCGTTATTGCCAATCAGCCTCGTTCGGCAACGTTGCGGGCGCAAGGAGAGGTGCGCTGTCTGCGTATCCTTGCGGACGATTTCATGGATCTGATGCGCGACAATCCCGAAGTTTCCTTAAGCGTGCTGCGTCAGATGGTTGATCGGCTGACCCGGACCACCCAGGCTCTGGAGGCTCTCAAACGCGAGCACGCTGCCGCCTTGTCGCCACAGGCGTCCTGAGCGCGGTGAATCAAGACCGATTTGAAGCGCTGTGGCGCCGTGCCGGAGGAGGTGGAGAGGCCGGCCGGGTGTTCGAGGCGCTAAAAAGACATTACAGCGATGTATCCCGTCACTACCATGATTGCGGGCACATTGCGGTTTGTCTCACGGCTTACGATGAAGCAGTTTCGGTTCTCGGCGCTGATGACAGTGTTGAGATGACGCTGTGGTTTCATGATGTCATCTTTACTCCCGGTGCACGGGACAACGAAGCACGTAGTGCGAAGTGGTTCGCCACCCAGGCATCGGGGTTTCTTCCGGAGGCGTTCATTTCTCAGACCTGTTCGCTGATCCAGGCGACCGACCATCGTGAGCCGCCAGAAGGGAACGGGGCACAGTTCGCGGTGGATGTGGATCTTTGGGGTCTGTCGCAGCCCTGGGATGCTTTTTTTTCCGACACGGTCGATCTTCGTCGCGAAGCCGTCCACGCCAATGATGAGGCCTTTGCCCGCGGACAGGGCGGGTTCTTGCGGACATTGGCAGAGCGTTCGCAAATTTATTCGACGCCGTATTTTCAGGACCGTTGCGAAAAATCAGCGCGTCAGAATATCGACCGGTTGTTGTCGCTCTTTGAGTCCGGGGTAGACTGGACTCAGTCTTAGTGCTGGGTTTCGACCCGCTCGCCAGTATCAGGAGTCAGAAATAAACCTTGTTTGAGAAATTGCTTATCGCCAACCGCGGGGAGATCGCCTGTCGGGTCATTCGCTCTGCGAAAAAGTTGGGCATCAAGACCGTTGCCGTGTTTTCCGATGCAGACCGCGATGCACCGCATACCCTGATGGCAGATCAGAGTGTTCATATCGGTGGGTCACCCTCAGCAGAAAGTTATCTTCTGGTGGACCGGATCATCGATGCCTGTCGGCACACAGGCGCCGATGCGGTTCATCCCGGATACGGATTTCTTTCGGAGAAGTCGGCGCTGGTGTCGGGTCTGGACCAAGCGGGCATCGCTTTTGTCGGTCCGCCGGCCAGGGCGATTGAAGTCATGGGGGACAAGATTGCCTCCAAAGCGCTCGCTGGGCGTGCGGGGGTGCCGACCATTCCCGGCTTCAATGAAGTGCTTGCCGATGCGCAGGATGCGGTAAGCCGCGCCGGGCAGATTGGGTATCCCGTTATGCTGAAGGCAAGTGCCGGAGGCGGCGGCAAAGGCATGCGGATTGCCTGGAATGACGATGAGTGCCGCGAGGGTTTTGAGCGGGCCTCAAGTGAGGCGCGCTCAAGTTTTTCTGACGATCGCGTCTTTATTGAAAAGTTTATCAGTCAACCGCGGCACATTGAGATTCAGGTGCTTGCGGATCAGCACGGTAACCGTATCCATCTCAACGAGCGAGAGTGCTCGATTCAGCGCCGCCACCAGAAGGTGGTGGAGGAAGCTCCTTCCTCATTCGTTGATGAGTCACTGCGGGCCGAGATGGGCGCCCAGGCATTGGCGCTGGCTGAGGCGGTGGGTTACACCTCTGCAGGCACGGTCGAGTTTATTGTCGATGCAGGGCGTAATTTTTATTTTCTGGAGATGAATACCCGGCTTCAGGTGGAGCATCCGGTAACGGAACTGATTACCGGTATTGATCTGGTGGAGTGGATGCTGAGGATTGCGGCGGGAGAGGAGTTAACGTTAACCCAGCAGGACGTCGGCATTCGTGGCTGGGCGTTGGAGTCCCGGGTCTATGCGGAAGATCCCTACCGGGGATTTCTGCCATCTTCCGGGCGAGTGCTGCGATTTCGACCGCCTGATGATGCGAAAGGGGTGCGCGTGGATACAGGCATTTGCGAAGGCGGAGAAGTCAGTCTGCACTATGACCCCATGATCGCCAAATTGGTGACCCACGGATCAGATCGTGAACAGGCGGCACAGACGATGCTGCGGGCTCTGGACCGATTTGAGATCAGGGGTATCCAGAGCAATATTCCCTTTTTGGCCGCGTTGGTTCAGCACTCGCGGTTTCTGACCGGCGAGACCACGACCGGCTTTATTGAGGAAGAGTTTCCGGAAGGTTTTGCCGGCAACGCTCTGTCGCAGAGCGTCATCCACCGTATCGTGGCTCTCATCGCGGTGGTTCATGAGCATTGGCATCTGCGCGAGGATGCCTATGCCAAGGTGCCGAAGATGCAGCCGACAGACCGGGTTGTCCAGATTGATGCAGATCAGTACCCCGTTTCTGTTGTTGCTGATCAGGACAGTTGGCGGGCAATCGTGCGGGGTGAAACGGTCTCCATTGGGTTTTCGGGTAACCCCTTGGGTTCGGTTATCGATTTCTGTGCAGACGGGATCGAGGTCACCGCCCAGTTGAGCCGGACGGGTGCACGTTATGAAGTTTTTCACAACGGTGCCGGTGTCGAGGCACTGGTGCTTGAGCCTTACAGCGCTGCCCTGTATCACCTGATGCCCAAAAAGGTTGCGCCGGATCTTTCGCATTTGACGCTGTCGCCGATGCCGGGCCTGCTGGTTTCTGTCGCTGTGACGGAAGGTGCGGAGGTCAAAGCCGGCGATGAAATTGCAGTGATCGAAGCGATGAAAATGGAGAACGTGATCCGGGCAGAGCGCGACGGGATAGTGCTTTGCGTCCATGCCCAGCCCGGTGAAGCGCTCGAAGTGGATCAGCAGATTGTTGAGTTTGTGCGGGAGTCATCTGCGTGAACGGTACGGCCTCGCTGGCGGACGCCATCGGGAAACATGATCGGCGAGCGCTGGCACAGGCGATCACCCTGGTTGAATCAGGCCTCAAGGAACACCAGTCACAGGCCAGGGAATTACTTGCCGCGCTGCCTGCTCCCGGCCAGCTGGCGCTGCGGATCGGTATCACCGGACCGCCCGGAGCGGGTAAGTCGACCTTCATCGAAACACTGGGCGGACACATGATCAAACGCGGCCACTCGGTCGCGGTACTGACAGTGGACCCGAGTTCCGTGGTCAGCGGCGGATCCATACTGGGTGACAAGACGCGGATGCCGGCATTGTCGGTGAATGAAAAGGCTTTTGTCCGGCCTTCACCGTCATCCGGCACCGAGGGGGGAGTCGGGCGTTTTACCCGGGAGGCGATTGCGCTTTGTGAGGCAGCTGGATTCGACCGTGTTATCGTGGAGACCGTAGGGGTGGGTCAATCCGAACTTCGGGCGGCGTCCATGACCGATGTTTTTGTGCTCCTGCTGGTGCCGGGCTCGGGAGATGAGCTTCAGGGGATAAAGCGAGGCGTGATGGAGTTGGCAGACCTCATTTTGGTCAATAAGGCCGATGGAGATCTGGAGCAGACCGCTCGCCGTACGGTATCAGAGTACGCGTCGGCGACGGGATTCTTGCAGGCCCGCACGCCCGATTGGAGAGTCCCGGTGCTCGCAGTGTCCGCACTTAGGGATATCGGCGTCACTGACGCGCTGGACCAGATGGAGAAGTTTTTCGTGCACGCCACCAAAGCAGGTCTGCTTCAGTCCCGGCGGGAGAGTCAGGCGATTGAGGCTCTGATGCAGGCGCTTCATGAGGGACTGCTTGATGAGTTTCTGAAAAGCACCAAAAACGCGGATGAGGTCGAACGGGTTCGCCGGGAGGTGGCAACAGGGCGGCTGACCCCCGGCCTTGCGGCACGCGCTCTTATCGATCAACTTACCTGAATCAAACAAGGCAGAAGCGCTCAATGATTGGAAAACTGAACCACGTCGCGATTGTGGTACCGGACCTCGACGCGGCAGCGGCGCTGTACCGGGATACGCTGGGGGCGACGGTATCTGAGCCGGAACCTCTTGAGGCGCACGGTGTCACCACCGTGTTTGTCCATCTTGCCAACACGCGCATTGAACTCTTGCATCCACTGGGCAATGACTCACCGATCGGACGGTTTCTCGAGCGTCATCCCGATGGCGGTATGCACCATGTCTGCTACGAGGTGGACGACATTCTGGCGGCCCGCGACCAGCTAAAAGAGCGCGGTGCTCGGGTCCTGGGAGACGGAGAGCCCCGTACTGGGGCGCACGGCAAGCCTGTGCTTTTTTTGCACCCGAAAGATTTCTGCGGCACGCTGGTTGAACTTGAGCAGGTCTGATTACCGCCGCCTGCTCCGCCGATGAGCAAAAGGGGGGGTAAAGTTTCCCCGGAGGTGGGCGTCTATTACCCCCGGACAGTCGAGACGCTGATCCGGAAAATCTGGTTTCGTCCAAGGATACCGGCGGGTAAGGCGCGGCGCCTGGGCCTGATCGAGCGGATGATGGGACGGCGCCGCATTCGGGTACTGACGCGGCCGGGATTTCTGTTTGCCTGCGACCAGACGGATTGGCTGCAGCGTAACCTGCTGTGCAACCGTATTCATGAACAAGAGGTCACAGACCAGCTGACGACGGCTTTCAAGAGCGACGATATCTTTTTTGATGTCGGTGCGAATACGGGTTATTTCAGTTGTCTGGCACTTTACTCGGGTGTCGCCGGCGTGACCGCATTTGAGCCCGATCCGGACACCTGCGTCGTGATGGATGGCCAGCGTCAACTGAACGGCTGGGATGAGGCGGCGCTCAGTATCGTGCCCATGGGGTTATCCGATGAAAACGGCCACCAGCAGTTGATCCGGGGCAGCGACTCGGGCGAGAGCGGCTTTGGCGATTGGCCCCACCGTGAACCGGTCGGCCGGATTGAGGTCGAGGTCATCACGCTGGATGAGTATTCCCGCCAGACCGGGCGGTATCCCAGCGTCCTGAAGATCGACGTTGAAGGCTGGGAGTATCCGGTACTTCGGGGTGCGGCCGCAGTCCTGCAAAACCCCATCTTGCGTCTCGTTGTGTTTGAGGCAGCTTGTGATGCCAAGGGCATCATCGCCGACCTAAGACTGCCAGAACTGCTGGAACGGGCCGGATTCGGAGTGTCCCACCTGCCGCGACCCTCAGGGCAAATCAAGCCGACCGAGAATTACATGGCGCTTCGCGGCACTGATGAGATCAGGAGGGAATCGGCAAATTCCTGAAAGGCCTGGATGAGCACATCCGGCTTTTGCGCGTGAAGCCAATGTCCGGCTCCTTCAACGGCCAGTAGCCGGGCTTTTGGGAAGCGCTTCAGGATCGTGGACGTCGCCTGCGGCGTGACATAGTCAGACTGCGTGCCGTAGATAAAAAGACTCGGGACATCGCATTGTCCCGGCGCGATATCAAAGCCGGTTAGCGCTTCCATTTGCCGATGAATCACATCAAGATTGATGCGCCAGCTTAGTCCGTGCGAAGTGCTTCTGAGATTCTGTAGCAGAAACTGGCGCAGCGCTTTTTCCGGGATAGCCTGCTCAAGTCTCGTCTCGGCATCGCGCCGGCTTTGAATGGCATTCAGGTCAAGCTTTTTCATCGCCTCCGCCAGGGGCGCGTGAGAGTGCGAATACGCCGTCGGTGCGATATCAACGATAACAAGACCGCCAAGCGGGATCCGGTGTTGAAGTGCCAGCGTCATTGCCACTTTGCCGCCCATGCTGTGTCCGATCACGATAGGAGAATCTGGCACTTCGGCTGAGATGAAATCTGCCAGAACCTCAGCTTGAGTGGGATAAGACATGTCGTCGGTCCAGGGTGAATTGCCGTGATTGGGCAAATCGACAGAAAAAATCTGCCCCCAGTCAGACAGCCCATCGGCAATTCGCCGCCAGTTGACTGCGGAGCCGAACAGGCCGTGCAGGATCAGGACCGGCGATCCGGATCCAGTGACGGTAAAAGAAAGCGCAGACGACACGGGTGTGCTGTTTACCGGCGTCAGTTTTTGCGCGGCAGGTAAAGATCCGTGATCGTGCCCTCGAAGGCCTCTGCCGCCAGTGCGACCGTCTCCGAGAGCGTAGGGTGGGGATGCACGGTGAGCCCGACATCCTGGGCGACACAGTTCATTTCGATCGCAAGCCCAACCTCCGCGATCAGATCTCCGGCATTGGGGCCGACAATACCTGCGCCGATGATCTGCTGCGTTGCGGGATCAAACAGCAGCTTGGTAAATCCTTCGCTGCGGGCCAGCGCAAGGGCGCGACCACTGGCAGCCCAGGGAAAGATCCCTTTGCCGTAGTCGATACTCTGATCTTTTGCCTCGGTTTCGGTGAGACCCACCCAGGCAACCTCAGGATCCGTGTACGCCACTGACGGGATGACTCTGGCCTCGAACCCGCTTTTGAGGCCGGCGGCCACTTCGGCAGCGACCTTGCCTTCGTGAGTCGCTTTATGTGCCAGCATCGGCTGTCCCACGATGTCGCCGATGGCAAAGATATGGGGCTGATTGGTTCGCTGCTGTTTATCGACCGCAATGAAACCTTTGGAGTCGACCGAGACACCCGCCGCCTCGGCATCAATATGATGACCGTTGGGAGAACGACCCACCGCGATCAGTACCGCATCGTATGCCGCGTGGTTTGGTGCCTTGTCGCCCTCAAACCGGACAGTGAGTTCCTCGGGGCCAGTCTCAACGGCGCTGACCCGGGTATTGAGATAGACACCCTCGCTCTGCTTGCCAAGACGCTTCGCAAGCGGCCTGACAAGATCAGGGTCTGCGCCCGGCATAAGCTGCGGCGCCATCTCCACGATGCTGACCTTGCTGCCCAGAGCCAGATAGACGGTGGCCATCTCAAGCCCGATGATGCCGCCGCCGATGACGAGCATCCTGGGTGGAATGCTGTTGAGTGCCAGTGCACCCGTTGAGTCAAAAATACGGTCATCGTCCGGCAGGCCGGGTAGTGCGACGGGCTGTGATCCGGCAGCAATAATCGCCTGCTTGAACGGTACGCACACGTCGGGTTCGTCGCCCGGGCATGTCACAGCGAGTTCGTGTGCTGAGGTAAAGCGGCCGATACCGTTGATGACCCTTACCTTGCGCTTTTTGGCGAGACCCGATAAGCCCCCGGTCAACTGGCTAACGACCTTGTCCTTCCAGCCGCCCAACTGTGGAAGATCGATCCTGGGTTCTCCAAAATCTATTCCGTGCGCACGCATTTCCCGCGTCTCTTCAATGACCCTTGCGGCATGCAGCAGGGCTTTGGAGGGTATGCAGCCAACGTTAAGGCAAACCCCGCCCAGAGAGGGATAGCGTTCGATCAGGCAGACCTTGAGTCCAAGGTCAGCTGCGCGAAACGCTGCGGTATATCCGCCGGGTCCAGAGCCGAGTACCGCAAGGTCAAAGGTGTCAGAAGTTTCGGTAATTATCGGATCCTCGGCGGGTCTGCCGCGGTCTGTGTCCGCGACGGCAGGTTTTGGACTTGCGCTGAACGGTCAAAGGGCTTGTGTTAGAGCAGCAGTCTTCTCGAATCCTCAAGCGCGGATACGATAAACGCGCTAATACGGGCTGCTTCAGCACCGTCGATTACGCGGTGGTCGTAAGACAGATCGAGCGGTAGCATCAGGCGCGGGGCAAAAGCGTTTCCATCCCAACGTGGCTTCATCTGCGCTTTGGAAACGCCAAGGATGGCTACTTCTGGCGCGTTGACGATGGGAGTAAAGCCGATGCCTCCGATGCCACCGAGACTGGAAATACTGATACAGCCACCCTGCATCTCGTCTGGCTTCAGTTTACGGTCGCGAGCCCGCGCACTCAGCGCACTAAGCTCGGTGGTGAGTTCCAGGATGCTTTTGGTGTCGACATCCCGCAGAACGGGCACGACCAGACCGTTTTTGGTGTCTACCGCAACGCCGATATGAAAGTAATGTTTCAGAATAAGATGCTTGCCATCGGTTGATAACGAGGAATTGAGTGTCGGGAAGGCTTTCATGGCGCTAGCCAGCACCTTAATTACAAAACCAAGCAAGGTGATGCGAACCTGCGCGTAGGCGCGCTCGCTTTTCAGTGCTTTTCGAAAGGCTTCGAGTTCCGTAATATCGGCTTCATCATGATGGGTGACATGCGGGACATTCAGCCAGGCCCGCTGCAGATGCCGTCCGGAAATTTTCTTGATCCGCGACAAAGGTTCAGTCGCAACAGAACCCCATCGGGAAAAATCAACCTCGGGTATCGCTGGCAGGCCGGAGCCGTCCTGTCCGCTTGTTCCGCCTTGCGATAGGGTCGATTTGATGAACTGTGCGACGTCTTCTTTTAGGATTCGGCCATGCGTTCCGGAGCCGTTGATCTTTGATAGATCGGCGCCCAGTTCGCGGGCAAAGCGCCTAATAGCGGGACTGGCGTGTGGTAGGGGCCCTGAATCCGATTCGTTCACCGGGGGAAGGGAAGGGGGTGGCCGGGGAGCGGGTGGTGGTGTCGGGTCCACTGCCTTCGGAGCCGGTGGATCAGGATCGGACGGCAGTTGCGCACCGGTCTCAGTCGGCGGTTCTGCAGCCCTTTCAGCTTCTCCCTCGTTTTCCCTTTCGTTCTCCTTTGGGTTGCCTCCGCCCTCCGCTTCCGTTTGCTGCGCCGTTGCCGCGGCCGGCGCATCCTCAGGACTCGATTCCGCTGTGGTCACGATAGCGACGAGACTTCCCTGGGAGACTTGATCCCCTACGGCAATGCGCACTTCGGTGACGGTTCCCGCGATCGGTGAGGGAACATCCATTGTGGCTTTGTCACTTTCAAGCGTGATCAGCGGCGACTCGACGTCGACTGTATCTCCCGGTGAGACGAGTACCTCGATGACATCGACGTTGTCAAAGTCGCCGATGTCCGGAATCAGAATGTTCTGTGGATCGCTCATGACACCCGCAGTCTATTGAGAGGCCGGATCGGGTTTGTCCGGATTCAGCGCATAGCGGCTGATGGTATCAGAGACGGTGGATCGGGGCAGGGCATTTTCATCTGCCAGAGCAGACAAGGCAGCGAGCACAATCTGATGACGGTCAACCTCGAAGAACTGGCGTAGCTGTTCCCGGGTACCACTTCTGCCGTAGCCGTCGGTGCCGAGCACGACATAACGCCGTCCATTCACGAACTCACGGATCTGATCAGCATAGGCCTGGTTGTAATCGCTTGCAGCTATGATTGGCCCTTGGGAATCAGCAAGTTGTTCGCTGACGTAGATTGGTCGTGCAGGAGCTTCGGGATGCAGACGGTTCCAGCGCGTCGCTTCCCGTCCCTGACGGGCGAGTTCGTTGTAACTGGTGACACTCCACAGGTCGGCGAGTACACCAAATTCCTGTTCCAGCAGTTCAGCAGCCGCCATCGACTCCCGCAAGATCGTACCGCTGCCGAAAATCTGGACGCGCGGCGCCGCTTTGCGACCCCGGGGCGCCTGACGTAATCGGTACATCCCCTGAAGAATGCCGTCCCGCGCATCCTCAGGCATGGGCGGGTGGGGATAGTTTTCGTTCATCACGGTGATGTAGAAGAAAACGTTTTCCTGATCGGTGTACATCCGCCGGATACCGTCATGAATGATCACAGCAAGCTCATAGTTAAAGGTCGGATCATAAGAGAT
>DDZY01000031.1 GCA_002346525.1 Proteobacteria bacterium UBA2996 | reverse complement strand
GTTAAAGGTCGGATCATAAGAGATACAGTTGGGAATACTGGCAGCCATCAGGAGGCTGTGCCCATCCTGGTGCTGCAGTCCCTCTCCTGCGAGGGTCGTTCGCCCAGCTGTCCCCCCAATCAAGAATCCCCGCGCCTGCTGGTCGCCAGCCGCCCAGGCCAGATCCCCGATGCGCTGCAGACCAAACATGGAGTAAAAGATGTAAAACGGAATCATGGCGATCCCATGATTGCTGTAGGCGGTGGCTGCCGCGATCCAGGAGGACATGGCGCCGGCTTCGGTAATGCCTTCCTGTAGCACCTGACCCTTGATGTCTTCACGGTAATACATCAGTTGGTCAGAGTCTTCCGGGATATACAGTTGCCCTTTGGGCGCATAGATGCCCAGTTGACGAAACATCCCTTCCATTCCGAAGGTACGTGACTCGTCAGGGACGATCGGTACAACGTGGGTTCCCAGGGACTTGTCCCGAGTCAGCGCTGTCAGCAGCCGGACGAAAGCCATGGTGGTGGAAATCTCGCGATCGCCGCTGCCTTCCAGTTGTGATTGAAAGAGCGAGAGATCCGGCGTGGCGTGAGTCGGCGCCGAATCGATCCGGATGGGCAGACTGCCGCCGAGAGCGTTACGACGTTCCTTGAGATAGCGCACTTCGGGACTGTCCTCACCCGGGTGATAAAACTCACAGGCCAGCACGGCCTCATCATCGAGCGGAATTCGGAATCGGTCACGAAACTCGAGCAGGGATTCATCGGCCATCTTCTTCTGGCTGTGGGTGATGTTCTGTCCCTCGCCCGATTCCCCCATACCGTAGCCTTTAACGGTTTTTGCCAGAATGACGGTCGGCTGACCCTGGTGAGCGGCGGCCTGGGCATAAGCCGCATAGACCTTGTGCGGGTCGTGACCGCCCCGGTTAAGTCTCCAGATATCTTCATCGGTCATGTTGGCGACCATGGCCGCCAGTTCCGGATACTTGCCGAAGAACTGTTCACGAACGAAGGCGCCGTCCTTGCTCTTGAAAGCCTGGTATTCGCCGTCCAGGGCTTCTTCCATGCGTTGCTTCAAAAGGCCATGGGTATCGCGCAGCAGCAGTTTGTCCCAGTACGACCCCCAGATAAGCTTGATGACGTTCCAGCCTGCACCGCGGAAGGTGCCTTCGAGTTCCTGGATGATCTTGCCGTTACCCCGGACCGGGCCGTCCAGTCTTTGCAGATTGCAGTTGACGACAAAGACGAGGTTGTCGAGCCGCTCCCTGCCTGCCAGTCCCAGGGCGCCAGTCGACTCGGGCTCGTCCATCTCGCCGTCGCCGATAAAGGCCCAGACTTTGCGATTCGAGTGTGGGATAAATTCACGATTCTGGAGGTAACGCATGAAGCGGGCCTGGTAAATAGCCTGGATCGGCCCAAGCCCCATGGACACGGTCGGGAACTGCCAGAAGTCGGGCATCAGCCAGGGATGGGGGTAGGAAGACAACCCCTGACCCTTCACCTCCTGCCGGAAGCCTTGCAGTTGCGCTTTGGTCAGCCTGCCTTCAAGAAAGGCCCGGGCATAGATCCCGGGCGCGGAATGTCCCTGAAAGAAAACAAGATCCGCACCGTGCTCTGCTTGCGGTCCTCTCCAGAAATGATTGAAGCCCACGTCGTAAAGTGTCGCGGCAGAGGCGAAGCTTGCAATATGACCCCCGAGTTCACTGCTGGTCTGGTTGGCCCGCATCACCATGGCGAGTGCATTCCAGCGGATTAAGGATCGGATACGCCACTCGATCGCCGGATCCCCGGGACTGCGGGCCTCGTGTGCGGTGGGGATCGTATTGAGGTAGGCGGTGGTTGGCCGGAAAGGGATATGAGTGCCGCTGCGCCGGGCCTGATCGATCAGGGTTTCAAGAAGAAAATGAGCCCGCTCCTGTCCTGCCTGTTCGATGACGGCAGCTAAGGCATCCTGCCACTCCTGCGTCTCGAGAGGGTCAAGATCTGTATCCGGGCCGGAATCAGCCATGGTTTGTGTCCCGATGGGAGCCCGGAAGTTGGCAAATGCACCGGGCACAGCGAATGTATCGGATGTCCAAAAACACAGTACCACATGACGGGTTGGAATCTCGTAAATCCTGGTCCGATGGTCTTACCAAAGGGCAAAAACTGACGCCTTTCTAGCAGTCTGAGTTACGGCGCTATCGGAAATTATCGGTCGTTAAAGCAGGCCTTTGAGAAATTTACCGGTATAGGACTGGGGATTGCGGGCTAGGTCCTCCGGTGTGCCCGTGCCGACGAGTTGCCCGCCGCGTTGCCCGCCCTCGGGCCCAAGATCAATCACCCAGTCAGCCGTTTTGATGACATCCAGGTTGTGCTCGATGACGACCACCGTGTTGCCTTGGTCCCGAAGGCGATGCAACACACCCAGCAGTTGTCGGATGTCGTGAAAATGAAGCCCGGTGGTCGGTTCGTCAAGAATGTAAAGCGTTCTGCCAGTGGGACGTTTCGACAGTTCTCTGGATAACTTGATGCGCTGCGCTTCGCCGCCCGACAGCGTTGTTGCACTCTGGCCCAGCCGGATATAGCCAAGGCCTACGGCAAGCAAGGTATCCAGTTTGCGCTTGATCACAGGGATCGCATCGAAAAACTCGCTGGCTTCTGCAACCGTCATGTCCAGCACTTCATGAATGGTGCGGCCTTTGTAGCGAATGTCCAGGGTTTCCCGGTTGTAGCGTTTGCCCTGACAGTTGTCGCAAGGGACATAGATGTCGGGCAAGAAATGCATCTCTACCTTGATCAGTCCGTCGCCCTGACAGGCTTCGCAGCGCCCGCCCCGAACGTTGAACGAAAAGCGCCCGACCTTATAGCCACGGGCCCGCGACTCAGGTGTGCCGGCGAAGAGTTCCCGGATCGGGGTAAAAAGACCGGTATAGGTGGCCGGGTTGGATCGGGGTGTTCGCCCGATCGGGCTTTGGTCGATGTCAATAACTTTGTCAAACTGGTCCAGGCCCGTGATGCCCGCATGCGCGGCCGGCTGCTCACGTCCGCCATGAAGGTGCCGCGCCATGGCCGGATAAAGCGTGTTGTTGATAAGGGTAGATTTCCCGGAGCCGGAAACGCCGGTCACACAGGTCAACAGTCCCACCGGAATAGAGACATCAAGACCATGAAGGTTGTTGCCGGCTGCCCCTTTGATCATGAGTTGTCGGTCGGGATCGAACTCGGTGCGCTGATCAGGAACATCGATCCTCTGGGTTTTGCAAAGGTATTGGCCGGTTACTGATTCCGGGGCCTCAAGCACTTGGCTCAGACCGCCCTCGGCAACGATTCGACCCCCATGAACCCCGGCGCCGGGACCCAGATCAACGATATGATCTGCACTGCGGATCGCCTCTTCGTCGTGTTCGACCATCACCACCGTGTTGCCGAGGTCCCGGAGATGGAAAAGCGTATCCAGCAAACGCTGGTTGTCGCGTTGGTGGAGGCCGATGGAGGGCTCGTCCAGGATGTACATCACACCGACCAGTCCTGACCCGATCTGCGAGGCAAGCCGGATGCGTTGGGCTTCTCCGCCCGACAGGGTCTCGGCGGTACGATCCAGCGTCAGATACTCAAGACCAACGTTAACCAGAAAGCGTAACCGTTCACTGATCTCGCGGATGATGCGTTCGCCAATTTCGCCTTGATGTCCCGGCAGGGAGAGCGTATCGAAAAAGTCGAGCGAAGACTCAATCGGCATGGCGGTCAGTTGGTGAACCGGATGATTGCCAACGAAGACATGACGCGCGCCGGTTCTCAGCCGACTCCCCTGACAGCTCTCACATGGCTGGGTGTTGAGGTAACGGGCGAGTTCTTCACGAAGTGTATTGGATTCAGAGTCCCGGTAACGGCGTTCCATGTTTGGGATAACACCTTCGAAGCTGTGCGCCCGCCGCCGTGGCCGCCGTCCGTGCGAACGCAGGTAACTGAAGTTGATCTTTTCTTTTCCACTGCCGTACAGAATGATGTCCCGAACCTTTTTCGGCAGGCGCCGAAAAGGTTTCTCAATATCAAAGTCGTAGTGCTCGGCGAGACAGTTCAGCATCTGGAAGTAAAACGCATTACGTCGATCCCAGCCTGAAATGGCACCCGCTGCGAGACTTAATGTCTCATCATGGATAACCCGGTCAGGGTCAAAAAACTGGCGGGCGCCAAGGCCGTCGCAGTCGGGGCATGCGCCGGCTGGATTGTTGAAGGAAAAAAGTCGAGGCTCAAGTTCTGTGAGGTTATAACCGCAGTGCGGGCAGGAATAGCGCGCCGAAAAGAGCATCTCCCGGGTCTCGGATTCGTCCTCTTTATTCCGGGGCAGTACCTGCACCAGGGCAAGGCTGTCAGCGATGGCGAGAGCCGTCTCAAATGACTCCGCGAGACGCTGTGCAATATCGGGTTTGATGACGACGCGGTCGACAACGACATCGATACTGTGTTTTCGTTTGCGATCCAACTCAGGCGGGGTATCCAATTCATGTACCACGCCATCAATCCGGGCACGGATGAAGCCCTGACTCAACAGGCTCTTCAAAAGTTGCTGATGCTCTCCTTTACGATCCTGGATCACCGGCGCCAGGAGCAAGATTCGGGTCCCTTCGTCAAGCGCCAGCACACGATCCACCATTTCACT
>DDZY01000106.1 GCA_002346525.1 Proteobacteria bacterium UBA2996 | reverse complement strand
ATCAGTTTACAGGCTCAATTTCTCCCGGGCGCCAGGTTTGTTTGAACCACGGTTCCAATGGGCCGTACAAACGCAGGCAGATAAACCACCCCTTGCCGGGAACGGTCTGAATCCAGTTGGCCTCTTTGCCCTTGGGCACTTTGGGCCCAAACCAAATTGTGGTTGATCCATCGTCGTTCTTCACGAGATCGCGGTTGCGCTCGTTATTTTTCGAAGGATAGGGCTGATCAGTCTGGAGCATAGAACGGGTCTGCGGATCATAAACCACCAGAGACCAAAAATCCTTTGCCGGCACATCCCCGGGGATAGTGATTTGATAGTCTTTCGCACCATCGAGGTAACGGCCCCTAGAATCCAGGGCAGCCAATGCATACTGGGATCCTGCACCGATCATTTGCAGCACCATCGCCGGTGTATTCACCGTAGCGATATAGAAGAACACAGTGCGTGCGTCCCTATTGCGACCACCCTTGCCGTCGTTTAAAAGCCATTGATAACTACCGCCGTCAAAAGCGGTAAACCATGCGCTTTCCTCACCGTAGATATAGATAGTCTCAGACCGTGGGCGGAAAGCGAGGGCACGTGCGGTGGCGTTAGCAATAGCGACACCGTCCTTCAGGATCGCACGCATCCGAGCGTCGGGGGCAAACTCCTTGCCCTTTTCAATCCCGATACTCGCAAGATTTCCCCGCAACTCATCATCAAGAAACTCCAACGGCTCCCGCTGAATCACCTCTGCGATTTCTTCAAAGAAAGTCTCATCGTTCGCGTGGACCGTGTTCATGACAATCCCCGTGCCGTTGACCACTTCGAGTTGGGGGGGATTGTCTTTTCGAGATAACGGATAAATTTTTAAGCCATTGGTCCACATGTCCACCGCAGCGTCGGTCTTACCATCCACAAGAAAGCCCCTTAAGGGCAACCAGTTAACGTAGGTGGGGCTCTCGACCGAGAAATACCCCTCTGGCACCTCTCCCTCGTAGCCGGGAGGTAGGATCAGATACTTACCCCCTTTGCCTCGGTCAGGTCCAGGCGCACCCATATCGATCACGAAACGAAAGTACGCATCGTTTACCGTTCCCGGCCCTGCTCCCGGAGGAATCTCAACCACGGTGGCTCCGTCACGCTGCAGGTCCAGCATACCGATGGCGTAGATCGTGTCAGTGTTGCCCGTCAGGAAGAGGGAATTCGAATCCATGAGATCGTTGTAGAGTAAGATCTTGTGCGAGGCATCCACGCCGACTGATTCCATTCCTCGGCGCAATCCTTCAATCGACGCGAGCGGCACCATATCCAGAAAGATCTGGGTCGCACGAACCCGATCGAGGTTGTCGTACACCTTGGTGACTGTTTCCTCATCGGGCAAGCCGTCAAAAAAATTCAGCGTGCCGATCGAGGTCTCGACGGAATCGGGGGTCAGAATCGATTCCGGGATCAGTGTATTGAACCCCGGCGTTGCGCTCTGGGATAACGCTGTGCCGGAAACCAGGACGCCGGCCAGGGCAAGAGCCATTCTTATAGCCATACTTGAGTCTCCAATAAAAACTATTTTTAAATCTAACTATGCCAATCAACAAACCGTATTTCGGCAAGTGAGCGATTCACACGGATTTGCTATTTTCTTTGATATTATAGTTAGCCAACTGCAACGCATCTGAACTGGACAACAGAATATAAACAGCATGCTCGTACGAAAAATCATCACTGCGGTTAATGGCTTTATTTTCAGCACAGCAACATTCCCGGCATTGGCCTTTTCACTTGCTGTATCGGTTGGCGAGGCGCCTGCGAAGATACCGGTCAACTCAACCGTAACTGTTCATAAGTCACTCTCGGTAATAGCCGGCAAATCCCACGTGTATTTCCAGCATGGAAAGATGCTGAGCCGGATAGAGCATACCTATGACCCTTATTGTTATTTCTCAATGAAGCGCCCGCGCGCAGAAATGAAATCACCCACTAGTATCTTGCCTGCGACCTTCACGGTAAAAAAACAATTTCGCCGCAAAGAACAATCGGCCCAACGCGGGATACGCGTCGCGTCATCTATATCCATAGGGGTCGGCGTAGGATCAAATTGGTGGCTCGCGCGAGCCGAATGGGGACCCCAAAATCTGAACCATTACCTTCGTTTCGCGCCATCGGATCAACCTCAGGTAACGGCACTCGTCTGCGGGGTTTATGCTGACGCTCAGGAACGGACAACCCCCTCATTTGAGGAGATGGCCGAGGCCCTGGGCACATTCGCGACAATCCAAAAAGCCGACTAATTAGACCCGTTTTTTATTTTGGGAACATGAACTGCAGTTGCAGGCGCAGCTGCCAGTCGGCTCCCTTGGTCGGCGCTTCAACGTTGTGATAAAGGCTGATCTGCCCGTTCACGGGAGCGTTTCCAAGCTTAAATATTTTGCCGTAACCAAGGCCTAACGGCACGGTCCATTGTTCTCCGCTTTCCGCCTCCCAGTTCGCGGTGATTAACGGCGAACTGGTGAAATACCGCCCCCCTGACAAGTTGTAATTAATGAATGGCTGTAGCGTCATCATATTGATGTCTTTCAGGCCAGAGCCAGACACAGACCAGATATTGTTGATAAGGCCGCCGTAGACCCACGGTCCGTTAAAAGTCAGAGCTACAGCAGTTGGGCCAAGGCTCCACTTGTCTGCGGTTAGTTTATCGGCACCGGTCGGCAAAAGCGCTACGGCACCTACGCCCCAGACCCACTTGCCACTTTCTTTAGGCGAAAACCATCCACTAAATGAAATATCGCCCAGACCATTCTCACGGGAATCCGCTGTTGGCTTGGAGATCACCGGAATGATAGTGCGGGTAATCAGGTTCCAGTTGTCGTTCCACTCAATAGGCCAGACCGGCTGAATGTTCAGGGTATTCTGTATCTTCTCTTCCGATCCGACTTTCACATTGGTATCGGTGTTGTTCTGAAACGGCAGACTGATCATCGACGCCAATGGGTTTTGAGCCGCTTTGGCAAGATCTGCTGTGCTGGACTCCTCGGCCTTGCCCACGGACGCCAACGCCAGAAACACCGCTAGTCCCAAAGCAACTCTGCAAAGCCGGCTTCGCTCTCCTCTCATGCAACTCCTCCTTGTCCGTCCATCACTATTCAACCGCGATTCACCGCCTGGGCACAAACACCCTCACCAGAACCCTGGGGTCCAAGCCCGGCACACCGACGAATTGACTAATTCCGACCAGCGGTGCGACGCGACGTTCGCCGCGCCACCCGCCGATTGCTATCTGCTTTTGCTTTCTGAAAAGCCAGCGATACCCAACCTTCCCCGTTTAGGGATTACGACCAATCTGCATAATTCCCCCGCAACGGTAAATATCTGACTAATTCACGTTTGGAAATAACCTTTGCCCGAACAAGTAGTGTTTTAAGATAATCTCGTAGCCCCCCCTTGGGCAAGACTGATCTTAATGGCTACCTAGTGAAAAATTAACACACTAATCTCGAGGTTTTTACGTGTAACCTTATCGTGTGCGAGCATCAGAAAGCGTAATCGTTTAGCGCGCACCTAATCTGGGATGAGCCTAAATAGTAAAGAAATATCTATAGAATAAGGCGTACTTCCGGATACTCCCATGAAAACAGTCGCCTCTCGCAAACTAGCCTCACTTACGGTGAGCCTTGTACTGGTATTTGTTTTTGGGGCCATCTTGGTCCCAACGCCCGTATTGGCCCAGACCGACGAGACACTGGATCCCTCAGAAGTGCTCGATCAGAACTTGAGCGCCAGGGAACGAGAAGCGCTGCTGGCCAGACTCAGTGACGAGCAGGTTCGGGATATTGTCTGGGATCTTATTGGTGACGCCCAGTCAGAATCCACGCCGCAAGATCCGGTGGTCATGGAACTAACTGCCATTACCAATCGCTTTCGCGACGGAATGGCAGAGCGATTGCGGCAGGTTCCTGTCATCGCCCGTGTCCCGAGTATCATCGCCACCGCCATTAAACCCCCAGGCGCTGGCGCCGGAACCCCATGGCTGGTAGTTCTTTATATAGCGGGAATTCTGCTGATCGGATGGATCGCACAATTTCTTTTCAAGAAGATCAGCCGGCGGATCCCTGAAACACTGTCTGCGGCCAGTAACAAGAGCTTCCCGGTGAGGCTAGGCCGGCGTCTCGCCTTGCTGATTTACGATGTGTTTCCACCTGTTGTTTTTACCGTGGCTGCCTACATAATATTCCTGCTCGCCTACCGGGGTCACGAACCGAACCGACTCCTGATGATGGGTTTGCTCGCAGGCATCCTCACTGCCTGGCTACTCAGTCAACTCGTCAATTTCGTCTTTTCTCCAAACCGGCCAGACTGCAGGCTGACGGCCCTTAACGATAAAAATTCAAAACTTCTGAGTTCGCGAGTCTCCTGGATCTTCATCGGTGGGTCCGCGCTTTACTTTTTTCAGGCGTATCTCGGCGCTGTGGCTTCTCCGTTTGAGAAAAAAATTCTGGTTGGGTCAATCAACCTGGTCGGCGGCCTTACGCTCATGGGCCTTATCATTGTTGTCGTATGGATGGTTCGCCAACCTGTGAGGGCACTCCTGCTGTCCGGTAACCCGCCCGGCCTGGTCCGCAAGACTTTTGCCGGAGTCTGGCCTCTGGTCGGAACCGCGTTGGTGATACTGCTGACCCTTATCGGGATGTTTGCCGCCGTGGGACTGGGGCAACCTGGGGTTCTCCTATCGGTACTCAAGACCCTACTGCTAATGCTTGTGGCACCACTGCTCTTGGGTGCGGTTGGACCCTTTGTACGTGAATGGGGTGCTCCCGACCTGGCTGAGGACCCTGCGGTGCCTCAGCGCCAAGTCGCGCGTGACGGGCTCGTCCAGATCATCCGGCTTATTGTCGTGGGCGCGAGCGTTCTTTTCTTGGGGCGTATCTGGAATGTTGATCTCGTTGCATTGACAACATCCCAACTGGGAGAACAAATAACGCAATCCTCAGGCCAGATACTCGTCACTGTGGTAATCGCATACCTTATCTGGACCATCACCAAACGCTGGATCGCGTCCCAGGATAACGACCCGACGGACAGCGACGAACAAGGCAACGGCGCCCACGTGGGGAGTGATCCCGGGGGTCAGGGTCTCTCTCGAATAGCAACCGTGCTGCCTCTGCTTCGAGGCTTCCTTCTGGTTACTATCGTTACTGTTTCAGCAATGGTCGTGCTCGCCAGTCTCGGCGTCAACATTGGGCCGCTCATCGCCGCAGCAAGCGTCCTGGGTCTTGCTATCGGCTTCGGGGCGCAAAGCCTTGTGGCCGACATTATTTCAGGAATATTCTTCTTGGTGGACGACGCTTTCAGGAAAGGTGAATATATTGACGTCGGCGGCAACACCGGCACAGTCGAGCAGATCTCGGTCCGATCAATGCAGTTGCGACACCACAATGGGCCAATCCATACCATTCCGTATAGCCAGATCAATACGCTGACCAACTTCAGCCGTGACTGGGTCATCATGAAGTTTGAATTGCGCATCCCATTTGAAGAAGACGTGGAAAAGGTGCGCAAGTTGATTAAGAAAGTCGGCCAAAAACTGCTGGAAGACCCGGAACACGGACCGCAGTTCCTCGAGCCCCTAAAATCCCAGGGCGTCAACCGCATGGATGACTCCGCGTTTGTTGTGCGTTGCAAATTCTCTGCAAAACCGGGCAATCAATGGGCGCTTCGGCGTGTGGCCTATGCTGAAATCCAATCCGCTTTCGCAAAGGCAGGAATCAGATTCGCTCCCAAACGTGTCGTGGTCGAGGCTGTTACCCCAGCCCTGGCAGTAGCCGGGGGGGCTGCCCAGGAAACGGTAGCCGGGGCGCCGTCGGCACCCGGAGATGACAGAGGATGATTCATCTGAAAAACACGAAACACACTCTCGTTGCAGCAGCGATGCTTTGTGTCAACTCCGTAGCCCTCGCTCAGAACTCCTTGTTTCTTCGCGATTCACCATTGGCGTCTGTCACAGGGGCAGAACTCGATGCTTTGCTCAATCAAATCAACGCCACACTGGATACTGTCGACATCAATACATCCGTCACCTGGGAGACGGAAGACAAGCGCCTGACCAGTGTGTGGACGGTAACCGAGGATTACCAAAAGCAGAATCTTCCGTGTAGGAAGATGACGCTTGAAACAGTCAAGGGTGGCGAGACATCACGGGTGACCTATGGTTTTTGCAAGATTGATGGAAACTGGCTGTTTGATCTCGAATAGACACTGCGCTATATCCCGATTTACCGACACATACTGACCATGTCTGATCAACTCAACACGTCTTTGCGGCTGCTGACCTGCTGCCTGGCTTTTTGTCTTTTTTCGCCGGCTATCGCCGATACAAAAGCAGATGGTGACAACGACCGCGTCGATGAACTGCACGACGAGTGGTCAGAGTGGGTGCTAAATACAGCTAATCAGGTCGATAGGTTTTTCTCAAACACGCAGGCGAGTGAGGCCGATCAGCAGACCCGGCTTAGAGCGTTTATCCGGGTACGATATGACGGTAACGAGGGCACCAAACTCAGCCCTGGTGTTCGAGCCCGAGTTTCCTTACCAAACACCGAAAACCGTCTCAAGCTCATACTGGGTGATGATGAGGACGAAGGCCGTATTAACGACCTTGATGACAACCAGCAGAATATCAGCCTTCAAGTACGAGGCAGGCGCGAAACCGCGTTAAAACAAATCCGCTTCGATATTGGGATACGGCGTCGGGACAGCAGATATCAGCCCTACGTACGCGCCCGGCACAGCAAAGCCTTCACGACGGAGGGCCCCTGGCTGCCGCGTTTGACTAACTCTTTTTATTATTTCACCAAAAGCAAATTTGAATATCGGGGCCAGGCCGACTTTGACCGGGTGATCGGCCACAATTTATTCTTTCGCCCAACCACAGTAGTGCGCTGGTACGAAAATAACTCCGATGAATGCAATGACGGCTGGTGTCTCGATCAGTATTTCAGCCTGTATGAAAAACTGCGGCGCTCGAAATCAGAGGCTCTCGCCTACGATCTGGAGATTTATCTTCGCGACAAACCGGAGTTTGATGTATTCGATGCTGTCTTGAAAGCACGCTACCGCAGGATGACCAAGAAAAAATGGCTGTTCTGGGAGGTTGAGCCGGGCGTGCATTTTCCCTCGAAGTATGATCACGATGCGACTTTCCGGTTCACGGTGCGGCTTGAGGGTATTTTCGGCTACAACACGACTGTCGACATCAATGAAAACTTTATGCCAGTCAAAGCACCGTGGGATGAAAACACTCAGTCCGTTGACTGAGGGCGTGACGGCTAGTTGGCGTTTTGCGCGTTGAAGTACATCTTGTAGGCGACGAAATATTTGTTGATATTCCTCACATAATCTACCGTCTCGCGACCTATTTTCTCGGCCGCGAGCACTTCAACATTGCCAAACCATCTGTTAGGGTCAAAGCCGCGCTCTTTCGCCTTTTTTCGAAGACGGCGAATCCGGTTGGGCCCCGCGTTATAGGACGCCCAGGCAAAGTCCATCTTTGCAGTAGGATGGATCTGTGGATCGCTGAAGTAATGCTCGCGCAAAAACGCCATATATTTGGTACCAGCGTGAATATTGTTCTCGACCGTGCTGATATCAGGAATTCCAACGTTCTTGTCCGTGGCGGTGCTCGGCAACAACTGCATCACACCGATTGCTCCGGCGCTGCTTACTACAGATTGATCGAGCCGTGACTCCTGATAGGCCTGCGC
>DDZY01000016.1 GCA_002346525.1 Proteobacteria bacterium UBA2996 | reverse complement strand
CAGTGGCTGGATGGCATTGAGATGACTGCCATCACGGACCCGAACGCGCGTTTGAACGCGTTGCTCGCGGGCAGTGTTGACATGATTACTGCCATTCAGGCGAAGCACATTAAAAAAGTCGAAGGTGCTGGCAAATCGATGCTTTCGATCCCTTCGGGCCTTTATGGCGGTATCTGCTGTCTTAAGAACACTGCACCGGGCGACAACGATGATCTCGTCCAGGGTCTTCGTTACATCCAGGATCGTGAGCGTATTGTTCGCAAGTTCCTCAAGGGTCAGGGCACCGTGGGTAATGATCACCCGATTAACGTGGCCTACGGCGCGGATCATTGTCACGAACTGCCGCAGATTCCCTATGACCCTGATAAGGCAAAATACCACCTCAACAAGTCCGGCTACTCAGAGGCCGAACTGTATGTGGCGCCTGTCATCGGCTTTATTGAAGACGCGTGTCTTCTCATGCAGGCCAACCTCAAGAAGATCGGCTTTAACCTGAAGCTAAAAAGGGTGCCCACCGATGGATACTGGGGCGCGGTCTGGATGAAAGAGCCGCTGAATGTGGTGACCTGGAACATGCGTCCGACGGCCAACGCGATGATGGCGATTCAGTTTGGGCCGAACGGCAACTGGAACGATACGTATTGGAACAGCGACCGCATGGGTCAGTTGCTTAAGGACTCTCTGGCAGAGACCGATCCGGGCAAGCGCCATGAGATGCATTGCGAAATGCAGAAACTGGTGTCGACGGAAAGTGGCATTATCATTCCGGCACACACCAACATCATGGATGCGCATGATTCGAGTGTGCAGGGCTTCTCGAACTGCCCCTTGGGTCAGTTTGGTGGCAACGGCTGGGCCGAGCATATCTGGAAGTCGGCCTAATCTGCTCTTTTTCGGGTTGTTTAGCGGGGGTTCGCACGGCGACGTGCGAACCCCTTCGTTTAAGCGCTTGATTTAATCATTAATTACTCCAAATGCTCTGGCGCGCGATCCTAGGCCGGTTTGGAATCAGTCTCGTGACACTATGGGTAGTGTCCATACTCATTTTTATCGGCACGAATCTTCTGCCGGGCGATGTAGCGCAGATTATTCTGGGCCAGACGGCTACTCCTGAGAGCACAGCCGCGCTTCGGGCTAAGCTGGGGCTGGATAAGCACCCCATCGAGCAATACTGGGTGTGGCTGCAGAACGTCATGATGGGGGACCTGGGTATTTCCAAGGCGGGTCTTGGAGCGGGTCTCGGCACACCGATCGTGGAAATGCTGGGACCGCGCGTCGATAACACCCTGCGCCTCACTTTGATTGTGGGCGCAGTCGCGATTCCTATTTCTTTGTTTCTAGGGCTGATTGCTGCGATGCATCCTGGAACGCGCCTTGACCGCTCAATCACTTTTGCAACACTGAATCTGATTTCGGTACCGGATTTTCTTGTTGCGACGGCGCTTGTTCTGATCTTTGCCGTTTCCCTGGGATGGTTGCCATCGATTGTTTACCTTAGGGGTGATGAGACCGGTTGGGTATTGCTAAAGACTCTGGCCATGCCGATATTGACTTTGGTCATTCTCGTCTCCTCCCAGATCATCCGAATGACCCGGGCGACCGTGCTCAACGTGATGAGTTCGCCCTATATTGAGATGGCAATCCTGAAAGGGGTGCCGAGAAGAAGAATTATCCTCCGCCATGCGTTGTTCAATGCGGTCGGGCCGATCGTAAACGTGATTGCCCTCAACCTCGCCTGGCTCGTCGGCGGGGTCGTCGTGGTCGAGCAGATTTTCTCGTATCCTGGTCTTGCAAAACTCATGATTGAGGCAGTTCAGATGCGGGATATGCCCTTGGTGCAGGCCTGTGCCATGATTTTCTGTGCGACCTATATCGTGCTGATCTTCATTGCTGACATCGCCTCGATTCTGTCCAACCCCAGATTGCGTCACCCCAAGTAAGGAAACTCCCTGCCATGTCTGAACCATCCCAGGAGACCTCAGCCTCAACGCAGTTTGATGAACTGCCGACAGCGCCGCCCAAACGCAAGATCAGACTCAGTTGGCCGGGCAAGATCGGTGTCTCTGTGCTGATTTTCTGGGCGATTATCGTGGTGATCGGGCCGACGATTGCGCCCTATCATGAGGCCGATATCCTGGATGAGGAACTTTTCATCGTTCCGGGCAGCGACGAAATGTACCCGGATACGGATTTCCAGCCACCTAGCAGCATCGTCTTGCTGGGCAGTGACTATTTGGGCCGGGATACGCTTTCAAGAATTCTTTTTGGTGCCCGCACCACCATCGGGATCTCGCTTCTTGCGACGCTGTTGGCGTATCTTATTGGGGTAACGTTGGGTATTGCGGCAGCGGTCGGTAGCAAATTCCTGGACATGTGCCTCAGCCGTGTGAATGACGCGCTGCTTTCGATTCCCTCGATCATGTTTGCTCTCGTGTTGATTGCGGCACTGAATAGTCCTGGAATTTTCTGGCTGATTCTTATTGCCGGCTTTATTTATGCTGCCAGTGTTTTCCGTATCGCTCGATCTTTGGGGCAGGAAGTGATGGTCAGCGACTTTGTTGAGGCAGCGAAGGTGCGCGGCGAGGGCCTTTGGTGGATCATTACGCGGGAAGTATTGCCGAATATCGCAATGCCGCTGGCAACAGACTTTGGACTGCGCTTCGTTTGGGTGATTCTGTTTATTTCGTCTCTTAGTTTTCTGGGTCTGGGTGTCCAGCCGCCGATGTCCGACTGGGGCAGCATGGTGAAAGAAAATCTTTCTGGACTGGTTTATGGTTCGGTGGCTCCACTGATGCCGGCGCTCGCGATCGCGACGCTCACCATATCGGTAAACATGATTGTAGATGACATTTCCGCGGCCACTGGCGGCAAGCTCGCCAAGAGAATGATCTCATGAGCGATCTGCTGGAAGTCGATAACCTTCGAATCAGTGCGCGTAACGACGATGATGAACTGACCCCCATCGTCAAAGGAGTCAGTTTCACTGTGGGGCGCGGTGAAGTCGTCGCGCTGATCGGTGAATCGGGCTCCGGTAAGACAACCATTGCGCTTTCCTCTCTGGGCTACACCAAGCCCGGGCTTGAGTTCACCGGCGGGGAGGTCCGTCTTGAGGGTGAAGACGTTATCAGCATGGATTCTGATCAGTTGCGGGGCCTGCGGGGTCACCGCGTTGCCTATCTTGCGCAGAGCGCTGCAGCGACCTTCAATCCGGCGCTGACGATTGGCGAGCAGGTGACAGAAACCTGCGTCCTGCACGGCATCTTGACCCAGGAAGAAGCTGATGCGCGTGCCGAGACGCTGTATCGCGCGTTGGAGTTGCCTGATCCAGACAAACTGGGCAAGCGTTACCCCCACCAGGTCTCCGGCGGACAATTACAGCGTCTCATGGCAGCAACCGCTTTGTGCGGCAAGCCTGATCTTCTGGTGCTCGATGAGCCTACTACCGCGCTTGATGTCACAACCCAGATCGAGGTGCTCAAGGCTTTTAAGTCGGTGATTAAACAGGAAGGCGCTGCAGCGATTTATGTGACCCACGATCTTTCTGTGGTCGCCCAGATTGCGGACCACATCGTCGTGCTGTACGCCGGAGAGATTCAGGAGTATGACACTGCGGAACAGGTCGTTGAAAAGCCCAGCCACGACTACACCCGTCGACTCATGCATGCCGTTCGTCCGCCCCCCGCCGCGGGCCAGGGCGATGAAACGACCGGTGAACACCGACGGGAAGCGCCCGCGCTTGAAGTAAAGGATCTTCTGGCCGGTTATGGCAGGATTCAGAGTGGCCTGCCGGCGATTCCCGTTCTGCGCGATGTCAACGTCGCTATTGAGCGCGGTCATAGCGTCGGCATCATTGGGGAGTCAGGTTGTGGTAAGTCGACACTTGCCCGGGTGATGGCGGGTCTGTTGCCCGCAGCCGAGGGACAGGTGCTGCTGGATGGGGAAGAACTCAAACCTGCGCTTGAGCAGCGCAAACGCGAAGAGCTTCAGAAAATCCAGTTTGTCTTTCAGATGGCGGACACAGCGCTGAATCCCCGCCAACGGATCGATAACATTCTCGGACGGCCGCTCGAGTTTTATCTTGGCCTCAAGGGAAACGAAAAACGCCGTCGCATCGGCGAACTGCTGGACATGGTCGAACTGCCGCAGGAGTTTGCCGGACGCTATCCCGAAGAACTGTCGGGAGGCCAGAAACAGCGTATCAATCTGGCCCGCGCTCTCGCCGCCTCGCCCGAGGTCTTGCTGTGTGACGAGGTGATCTCAGCGCTGGATTCGATTGTTGGTGCGAACGTGATCGAACTTCTCAAAAGGTTGCGCAAGCAGACGGGTGTCTCGTTTGTGTTCATCAGCCATGATCTTTCGACCGTGGCCTCATTTGCGGATGAGATCGTGGTGCTTTACGCAGGGCGGGTGGTTGAGAAAGGTGTTACTGATAAAGTTCTGTCACCCCCGTATCACCCGTACACCCGGCTTCTGATCAGTTCAGTGCCCGAGCTCAGGGTAGGCTGGCTCGAAGAGACCATGCAGACCCAGGAGGCTCAGGCCGGTATCGACCGAGTGGTCACGCTCAAAGATAAAGGCTGCCCGTTCTTTGATCGCTGCCCCGTGGCAATCGAGGACACCTGTGATCAGGAAACCCCGCCGGTGCGCACATTAGCCGGCAACCACGCCATCGAATGCCACCGCAGTGAGGCTGAGTTCGCCCACTAGGTCGCTGTGGCATGACCGCCAGTCTCATGGTGGAGAACGAATACGATCGGTACGACGCGGTTGGCCTTGCCGGACTGATTGCGAACGGCGAGCTCGCGCCGACCGAGCTGATAGAGACGGCCATCAGCCAGATCGAATCGTGCAACCCCAAACTCAACGCCGTTGTCTCTACCTGTTTTGACGTCGCAAGAGACCGCGTTTTGCACAGCCCGCTTACAGGCCCGCTCGCCGGCGTTCCTTATCTCGTCAAGGACCTCAATACCCTGCTTGCGGGCGTGCCGGCCACCAACGGCAGTGGGGCTTTCACGAATACGATTCCCGAATCAGATGGGATTCTGGTGTCACGCCTCAAGGCCTCGGGCCTTGTGATCCTGGGAAAGACCAATACACCTGAATTCGGGCTCAATATCTGCACTTCGCCGAAACTCTTTGGCCCCACGTTGAACCCTTTCGATACGACCCGCTCTGCCGGAGGGTCGAGCGGGGGTTCGGCCTGTGCCGTGGCCTGTGGCATGGTGCCGGCGGCACACGCGACCGATAGTGGGGGCTCAATCCGTATTCCGGCGAGCAACTGCGGGCTTTTTGGGCTTAAGCCGAGCCGCGGTAGGGTACCGCTTGGTCACGATAGAGCCGAGGGTCTCGCCGGGTTCAGCACAGCGCATGCGGTAAGCCACAGCGTTCGTGATTCGGCGACGCTGCTGGATGTTACGCATGGACCGATTCCCGGGGCGGTCTACAGTACATCCGACTCGGCGGGTACGTTCTGCGAGGCGCTTGAAGGAGGGTTGCCTCAACTTAAGGTGGGGCTATGTTTGACGGGTTTTGCAGGAGAGGCGATTGATCCTTTGTGTCGACAAGCCGCGGTCGATGCGGCCGCGCTTTGCGAATCTTTGGGGTGTAAGGTTGCAGAGGTCGAGCCGCCGGTCAGGGGTGCTATCCTGCGCCAGGCGTTTGATGTGCTTTTCTCTTCCCACATTGCCAGGGTGGTGTCCGACGTATTACCCCAGCGCCCGGATCATTCGCCCGAGATGCTTTTTGAACCGTTGACGCTGGCTTGTGCAGATGCTGGACGGACACGCACCGCGATGGAATACGTCAGTGCCGTTGAGACAATACAGCGATCGGCAGACGAGTTGGCCTGTTTTTTTCTTGAGTATGACGTCTTGTTGACGCCAACGCTTGCCAAGCCGCCCTTGAAACTCAACGAGATCAACATGAACTGCGATAACTGGCCTATGTACCTTGAGAAGATGCTCGATGAAATTCCGTTCACGCCGCTTTTCAATGCGACCGGCGCGCCTGCGGCTTCGGTGCCGCTTGCAACCACCGAAGACGGACTGCCGATCGGAATTCAGATCGGCGCCGCGCTGGGCCAGGAGAAGACACTGCTGCGACTGGCGCGCTCGCTCGAGCTGGCAATGCCCTGGCACTCGCGCATCTGAGTTTGAATCTCAAGGAGACCTCCGATGCCGCATTACCCGTTTGATCTTTATAGCGCGTTTACCGGTTCGGCGTTTGGCGGTAGTCACGCTGGGATCATCTACGACGGAGAAGGGTTAGATACTGAAACGATGCAGCAGATTGCCCGGGAGGTTCGCGCCCCCGCAACCTGTTTCGTGATGAGCGTGAAAGATCGTGAAGTTTCCGTGCGGTTTTTCTCAACCGCCCAGGAATATCCCATGTGCGGACACGGTACCCTCGCGCTGATGACAGGCCTTATCAAGCGTGGCTATCTCGATATTCCCTGTGGCGAATCAGAAGAGGTGTATCTTCGAACCCCGGCAAGTTCGGCGGCGGTGGCAGTCAATCATCAGCACGACAGCCGGGTTGAAGTGATGCTCAATCTGGAACCCGCCGAGTTTGAAGCGGCTTCAATTGATGAAGAGCTCTTCGAGAGACTCTTTGGTGCCAGCATGGATGATCTCGACTCTTCTTTACCTGTGGAATACACAAGATCAGATTTCTCTCATATGGTCGTTCCCATGTCCTCATTGCAGGGCGTTCAGTCGTTGTCCCCGGATTTTGGCCGGCTGGCCGACCATTGCGAAGAAGCAGATATCGATACGGTGATGTTCTTCTGCCACGAGACGATCGAAGTTGAGAATACCGTGCACTGCCGCGAATTTGCGCCGCGCGCGGGAACGCCGGAAGTGCCGGCAGCGGGAACCACCAATCGGGCACTTGCCTGTTATCTCGCCCGGCACGCCCTTATTCAAGCAGAGGGTGACGTGCCGTGCGTCGTTCGTGCCGAGCAGGGTTATGAAATCCAGCGCCCCAGTCTTGTGACCACCCGTATGATACTGAAACGAAATCTGCCCACTGATATCTGGGTGGGAGGTCTTGCTACCCAAGTCGTCCGTGGGCAGTTCTCCCTCTGAAAGCACACCTCTGCCGGCGTTGTATTTCTCCCGCGCTATGACAGAATCCCTGCATGCCTGAATACCGGACTACGTCGTTAGCCAAGAGCCTGCCTGCCACCGTGCCGTTTGTGGGGCCCGAGGCGCAGGAGCGCATCCTTGAGCGGACTTTTTCAGCACGGATTGGAGCGAATGAGAATGTGTTTGGCCCTTCCGAGAAGGTCGAAAAGGTCATCTCCCAGATGGCGGCACAGGCGTGGAAATATGGTGATCCCGAGTTCTTCGAACTGCGTCACGCGTTAGCCGACCATCACGGTGTCGGTCCCGAGCACATCATGGTGGGTGAAGGGATCGACGGACTGTTTGGGTATCTGGTGCGGCTTTTTGTCGGTCCGGGAGACAAAGTCGTCACTTCTGCTGGGGCGTACCCCACTTTCAATTTTCACGTCGCCGGTTTCGGCGGGGAACTCGTCACGGTGCCATACCGGGATGACCATGAAGATCCCGAAGCGCTGCTTGAGGCGGCGATACTTCATGGTCCCAAGCTGATTTATTTTGCCAATCCGGATAATCCCATGGGCACATGGTGGCAGGCGGAGGTGGTCGAGGCGATGGTGGAGAAGATGCCGGAAGGATCCTTGCTGGTGCTCGATGAAGCCTATGGTGAATTCGCCCCGGAAGGCGTGATGCCCCCTCTCGATCCGTCAGACAGACGCGTCCTGCGGTTTCGTACCTTTTCCAAAGCCTATGGGCTAGCCGGTATCCGTGTGGGTTATGCGACCGGCGAACCTGAACTGATCAATGAATTCAATAAGATTCGCAATCACTTTGGGCTGGGATGTGTCGCCCAGGCTGCGTGTGTCGCCGCACTTTCGGATAAAGAACACCTGAACAGCGTAGTCGCCAGGGTAGAGAAAGCCCGTGAGGCGGTCTATCAGATTGCCCAAGATAACGGACTGATAGCGCTGGCTTCAGCAACGAATTTCGTTGCAATCGATTGTGGTCGAGACGGGGCATTCGCCAAGGCGGTGCTGGACAATCTTGTGGCGCAGGGGATATTCGTCAGAATGCCCGGGGTAAGTCCGCTCAACAGATGCATTCGTGTATCCGTGGGACGTCCTGAGGATCTTGCGCTTTTTGCTGAAGCACTGCCCAAAGCCCTTGAGGCGGCCGCCGGTTGAGACCGCGAAATATTTAAAGCTCAATCCAGAGGTCAGAGCGCATCAGAAGATGAAACCAAAACCGAAGTCAAAGTGGAGAAGAGTATGTCTATAACCTTGGATCAGGCGAGAAACCTGGTAGACGGCGCACTGGCAAAGGCGCGAAAACTGAACCTGAAGCCGGTCAGCGTCATCGTGCTGGATGTCCGTGGTTCGCTGGTCGCTGCGGCGTCCGAAGACGGAGTAAGCGCGATGCGTGCGCAAATCGCGCATGGCAAGGCCAACGCAGCCGTCGCGCTGGGGATGGGAACACGTGCCCTGATGAATCGGGCAGAGCAGCAGGCGTATTTTATTCAGTCGATCAACGGACTTGCGGGCGGCGACATGGTGCCGGTACCGGGCGGGGTGCTCGTGCGAGATGGGGATGGGACACTGTTGGGCGCTGTGGGTATCTCCGGTGATACCTCGGATAATGATGAAGCGGCCGCTTTGGGCGGTATCGGGGCAGCAGGCCTGGAAGCTGAAACTGGCTGATGACGCGCGGCGTGTGAAGCGTACTGCACTTGCAAAGACTGCGCACTAGGCTATTATTCCGCCGCCAAAAAAACTGCCAGTAGAACCAAAGTCATGTCGATGCCTTACCTGACACCGTCAATCCGGGTACGTAAAACACCGTTCTCGAGCCGTGTTAGCGCAGCGGGTGTCAAGGCCTATACGGTCTACAACCATATGCTGCTGGCATCTTATTTCACGACTCCTCAGGAGGACTACCGTCATCTGAAAACGGCAGTTCAGGTTTGGGATGTTTCCTGTGAGCGCCAGGTTGAAATCATAGGGCCAGATGCACTGCGTTTGGTGCAGATGACAACACCGCGCGATATGTCCCGCATGCAGGATGATCAGTGCTACTACGTGCCCATGGTGGATGATGCCGGACGCATGATGAACGATCCGGTGGCCATCCGGCTCAACCAGAACCGCTTTTGGTTATCACTGGCCGATTCCGACATGCTGCTCTATTGCAAGGGTCTTGCGGCGGCAGCAAAACTTGATGTCGAGGTGTTTGAGCCAGATGTGTCTCCGTTAGCCATCCAGGGGCCGCGGGCTGATGAACTGGTCGCGCGGGTATTTGGTGACGATATCGTGAGCACAAAGTTTTTCAGACACAAGACGATCAACTTTCAGGGGCAAGATATGATCATCGCCCGCTCAGGGTGGTCCCACCAAGGCGGCTTTGAGCTCTATCTGGATGGCAGTGAGTATGGCGAAGCCGTATGGGATACCCTGTTTGCTGCCGGGGAAGATCTCGATGTTCGGGCCGGGTGTCCTAACCTGATCGAGCGAATCGAGGCGGGCCTGCTGTCGTTTGGCAGCGACATCACCACAGCGCATACCCCTTTTGAGGCAGGCCTTGGCAAGTACTGCAACCTGGATACGGTTGAAGGATTTTTGGGTCATGCGGCGCTTTCCAGGTTGAGCACCCCTTCAAGGCAAATCCGGGCTCTTGAGTTGGAGGGACCCGCTGTTCCGGCGATCTATCACCCTTGGCCACTTCAGGACAATAGCAACAACGTAGTGGGGCACATCTCGTCCTCAACCTGGTCTCCGGACTACGATACCAACGTGACGATTGCCATGGTTGACAGTTCGCATTGGGATGCTGGTACGGTTCTGATAGCTAAGGTTCCTGATGCTGACCGCCATGCGACGGTCCGTGCCGGCTTCTGGAACTAGTACCGGGCCTCAGCCGTCTGGTCTAAAAAGCCGCAATAGACCCCACGCAGGTATAACCCCGTCGTGGCGAGTGATGCCGCGGGATGTGCCTGATCGCTTTTTACCCTGATATCCCGTAGATTCGGTTTTTCGTTCTATCGGTCTGGGAATCAGCATGGGTCTACATCAGGAACTTGCCGGGTTGCTCGTGGTCTCTATGGAGCAGGCAGTGGCCGCTCCATACTGCGGACTGATGCTGGCGGATGCCGGGGCCCGCGTGATCAAGGTGGAGCGCAAGGAAGGAGATTTTGCGCGAGGCTACGATCGCGGCGCCAAGGGCAACAGCGTGTTCTTCTCCTGGCTGAATCGCGGCAAGGAGTCAGTCGCCATTGATCTCAATATCGATGATGATGAAGCCCTTTTGCGGTCAATGCTGAAAGAAGCGGATGTCTTCTTGCACAACCTTGCTCCAGGCTCCTTGGCACGCAGAGGTTTTGGGGGCGATGCTTTGCGTGAACACAATCCGGGACTCATTACCTGTGAGATCAACGGTTACGGATCCACCGGGCCCGGCGCCCGCAAAAAAGCCTATGATTTTCTGGTGCAGGCCGAAAGTGGTATCTGTGCGGTCAACGGCACCCGCGAACAGCCCGCCCGGGTTGGTATTTCGATATGTGACATTGCGACCGGACAGACAGCGTTCTCTTCGATCCTGAGGGCGCTTATCCAGCGTGGGCGTACCGGCACCGGCATTGATATTTCCATTGCCATGTTCGATGTGATGGCAGATTTCATGAACTTTCCCCTGTTGTCGCACCGTTATCTCGGCGGGGCGCCCGAGCGGATGGGCCTGACCCATGCCTTGATTGCGCCTTACGGGGCGTATTCGGTAAAGGGAGGGGGACAGATACTGATTGCCATCCAGAGTGATCGCGAGTGGTGTATTTTCTGTGATGCCGTACTGGGTCAGCCCGAGTTGGGGCCGGATCCGCGTTTCGTCAATAACACCGAGCGCGTCAGACATCGCGAAGTGATGGACGAGATGATCAGCACCGTATTTGGCCGGTTTGATATCGACGAGATGACTGCGTTGCTGGACGGGGCACAAATTGCGAGCGGGCGTCTCAGTACCGTTGAGGATTTGTCGAACCACGAGCTTATTCGAAATCAGGTGGCCCACTTTGACGGCGTAGAGGTCAGCATGGCAGATCTGCCGGTGGTGACCGAAGGTGCCCGCCCCACGATGGTCCCGGTATTGGATCAGCATGGTTCGTCTATTCGAAACGAGTTTTCGCATTAACGGCATTCGCCCGCTAACTGAATACCTATGAGCATCAAACCTCCCACCTACGAGTTAGACCACCCTGAAATCCGCGAAAGCGTCTCGCGCTTGTGCGAGGATTTTCCGGGAGAGTATTGGCGCAAGTGTGACCGTGAGCAGGCGTACCCCGGTGAGTTTGTTAAGGCGCTGACCGAGGCGGGCTTCCTGGGCGCGTTGATCCCTGAAATCTACGAAGGCTCGGGTTTGCCGCTCTCAGCCGGCGCGGCGATTCTCGAGGAAATTCACCGCTCAGGCAGTAACGCCGGGGCGTGCCACGCCCAGATGTACACCATGGGCACATTGCTGCGCCACGGCTCCGAAGCGCAAAAGGAAAAGTACCTGCCGGCGATCGCCCGGGGTGAGCTGCGTCTTCAGGCTTTTGGGGTAACCGAGCCGACCAGCGGAACCGATACCACGGCCCTTCGTACCACGGCAGAACGAGTCGACAATCATTATGTGGTAAACGGTCAGAAAATCTGGACCTCCCGGGCCGAGTATTCGGATCTTATGATCCTGCTATGCCGCACTACGCCGAAAGACCAGGGCCAGAAAAAAACAGACGGATTGTCTGTGCTGCTGGTCGATATGCGTGAAGCCGGTGATGATTCACTCACCATCCGGCCGATCCGTACGATGATGAATCACGCGACTACCGAAATCTTTTTTGATGACATGAAGGTACCGGCGGAAAACCTGATCGGAGAAGAAGGGCGGGGCTTTCGTTACATCCTGTCGGGTATGAATGCAGAACGCATTCTGATCGCGGCCGAGTGCATTGGTGATGCCAAGTGGTTTATCCAGAAAGCCACTGCCTACGCCGCAGAGCGCTCCGTTTTTGGCAGGCCCATCGGTCAGAACCAGGGCATCCAGTTTCCGATTGCAAGAGCCTATGCCCAGATGCGCTCGGCAGAGCTGGTGCTGCGCGAAGCCATTCGGCTCTACGACGCGGGTGAGAATCCCGGCGAGGAAGCAAATCTCGCAAAGATGCTGTGCGCAGAGGCATCATGGGCAGCGGCGGAGATGTGTGTGCAGACTCACGGGGGATTCGGCTTTGCCGAGGAGTACGACGTCGAGCGCAAATTCCGTGAGGCCCGTCTTTACCAGGTGGCCCCCATCTCAACCAATTTGATCCTGAGCTACCTCGGCGAGCATGTTCTTGGCCTGCCGCGGTCGTATTGATAGCGCCTGCGAGATACCATGATGAACGAAGAAGACAATAAGTCGGTTCAGCCCCGCAGAAGTTTTATTTTTGCTCCCGGTTTAAGGCCAGAGTTGTATCCAAAAGCCTTGGCGAGCGGGGCGGATATTGTTTGTGTCGAACTTGAAGACGGGATCGCGCCGCATGACAAGGACGAAGCGCGGGAAAAAACCCTGGCGCTTTTTGTCGAGCCGCAGGCCGAGGACGGGGTAGAGCGTGTTGTCCGCATCAATTGTCTTCGCTCGGCCGTGGGTCTTGATGATGTCCAGGCGATTCTCGCAACAGATACGCCGCCGCCGGCATTGATGTTGCCTAAGGTAGTTTCTCCAGATGAAGTGGTTTGGCTGGATGATCTGCTGACCGAGTGTGGTCACGATACCCGTCTTCATATCATTATTGAGATGAATGCAGGGCTCGAAGCGGTTTTTGACATCGCCCGGTCCAGTTCTCGTATCGATGCGCTGTTCTTTGGTGGAGTGGATATGGCTGCCGACCTCCGATGCAAAAACGCATGGGAGCCGTTGCTCTATGCCCGATCCCGGGTCGTGCACGCCGCTGCCAGCGTCGGTGTCGATGCCGTGGATGTCCCATATCTGGACCTTGAGGATGTGGAGGGCATGAAGATCCAAGCCCAGCTGGCGAGAGATCTCGGCTTCAGCGGCAAGGGGGCTATTCATCCTAAACAGGTTGCTGACCTGAATGAAGTGTTCACGCCTTCTGCGGAGGAGGTAGCCCGGGCACGTAAAGTGGTTACGGCCTTTGAAGAAGCCAACACCGGCTTAGTCGTGGTGGATGGAAAACTGATTGAAAAGCCCGTGGTTCGGGAGATGCAGAGAATCCTCTCCGTGGCAGATCGCGCGGGAGTCTAGGATTCCAAGACCACGCTATTAGCTAAGCGTTTCTTTTAGCGCAATGGCTCCGTCGCGTAGCGCTTCGGTAGCTTTATCCAGCATCCGGCTGTAGTGAATGAAACTGTGCAGCACCCCGGGATAGATCTTCAGCGTCGCTGGCCGGCCTGCTTTTTGCATGGCCTCGTAGAGTGCTGTCGAGTCATCCTGCAGCGGGTCACACTCGGCTGCTGCGATGAACGCACTGGGCAGCAAGCTGATACCCCCGTCCAGCACTTTAAAGCGGGGATCATTTCTGTTTTGGGCTTCGCCCAGGTAGCTTGCCACGTAAAACTCTTTTTCCTCACGGGTAAATTCGAACTCGGCATTGCCGTATTGCTCCCAGGATACCGAATTGGTTAGGCCGTAGGCGCCGTAATAGAGTAGCAGGCACTGAATGAGGCCGGGGCTTTGCTGGTGGCAGAGTTGGGTCACGGCGACGGACATGTTGGCTCCCGCCGAATCCCCCCCGATTGCCAGTCTCGAAATATCGAGGCCGTGATCTGGGCCTTGAATCTTTAGCCAGTCGAGCACTGCCTGCGCCTCGTTGATCGCCACGGGAAATTGGTATTCAGGCGAGAGAACATAATCGACGCCAACGACACAGGCGCCGGAAAATTCAGCCAGTAGACGCATCACCCGGTCGTGCGTATCGAGATTTCCGACCACCCAGCCGCCGCCATGAAGATACAACAGGGTGGGTCTGTCATCTGAATCAAGGGGCCTGTATATCCGGACCGGTATGTCCCGGACCGGTCCGGCAACGGTTGTGTTCAATACCTCGTGCATCCGGGGCTTGATTTCGTTCCAAAATGCGCGCTCCGTGTTATAGGCCTTGCGAATCTCTTCTATGGGGAGTGCCGCGAGGTCATCTGTTTCGATGGCGAGCGCTGCACGCTTTTCGATGACATTGATCATCTGAGGATCGAGTTGCATGGGCTATCTTCTGTGATCTCGGAAATCCGTGGCAGCTTGGATAATGATCAAGTTCATGAGGACTGGTAAATCTGCCACTGCTGGTCAAAGCGCTCAAGATTCTCACGGGTATATTCGACGAAGTCGAAATCGATCGTGGAGTGAATTTCGGAAACCATACTCCACAGGGTTTCTCTCAGCAAAGACGCACACTTCATGGCGCCGAAACCCTGTCGGGTGGTATCCGGTATGGCCGGGTTGAAATAATTGTCCAGCAGCCAACGCTCCTGGTCCGGCGAAAGTCCGTTATTCGATGCCAGATTTGCCAGATCAAAAAGAGGACTGTTGTAGCCGGCGTAGTCCCAGTCGATTAGCCAGAGGCGTTTGCCATCATCAATAAAGTTTGCGGCAAGAAGATCGTTATGCCCGTAGACAACATCCACGGATCCGACAGCCTTTTCCAGCGCAGCACCCTTCTCCCGAAGCGCAGGCAGCATGTCGTTCAAGCGGCTGCCGTCATCCTGGAGTGTTCCAAGGTAATCGCGGATAACATGAAAGACCCAGAAGATAAGGGCCGGACCCCGGATCTGTTGGGTCAGTTCGCGGTGACAGGTGTGCAGTATCGGAACGATTTGCTCGAGATAAGCATCCTGCCTGATGTCTGTTTCAGAGAGTGTCTTTCCTTCGATGAAATCCAGGATCAGCACCCCCGGGGTGTGATAGGCAACGTCGGGGGAGAGCCCCACTTTGGCTGCTGCAATACTGGCCTCAAGTTCGTTAAAGCGCATAACGCCGTGCAGAGGAATATCGTCACCCATACGGACAAAATACTTTTGGCCCTGGTCGGTGGCAACGAAATTGCGGTTGGTGATTCCGCCGCCGATGGGCTCCAGGCTAACAGCGCCTTTCCAGAAGTCCAATTGCGCAATCTGTTGTTCAGCGTGATCGTTCATATCAATGATCCAAAAAGTGTCTTCAAGGTCAGGCCATGATGTCGTTATGCTCAGCGTACTGTGTTAGGGAGTACCTTGGCAATAATTTCGGAGAATACTGCAAGCGCCGCGGCCCTTGGAAATGTGCGCCGATAGACAAGACGCACTTCGCGGACGGCTTGAGGAATACTGACTTCCCGCAGAATCACCTTATCGGTGGCGAGGCGTCCGCCGTGGACTGAAAGCGCTGGGACTAGCGTGATGCCAAGACCCATGCCCACGAGTTGTACGAGTGTTTCGAGGCTGGAGGCGTTGAGCCGGGGCAGCGGATTTGCTGCATCCCGGCTGTCGATCCTGCAGGCACTGATGATCTGTTCCGACAGACAATGCTCCTCAGACAACAGAAGCACTTTTTCATCCTTGAGATCGGAAAGTGATACTTCATCCTTGTTGTAGAAATGATGGTCCCGTGGATGGGCGAGCCAGAAAGGTTCTTTGAATAGTTGGATCTCTTCCAGGTCCTCGCCCGGCGGGGATGTGGCCAGCAGGGCGCCATCCAGTTGATGGTCACGTAACTTTGCAATCAGTTGATCTGTTGTTGCTTCAGTAAGTTCTAGCGAGAGCTCTGAATGCTGTTGTTGCAGTTCCAGCAGAAAAAGCGGCACCAGATAAGGACTGAGCGTATGAATCGCACCGATCCGAAGGGGTCCTGTCAGCAAGTCATTCTGATCGCTTCCCAGACTGCGGATGACTTCGGCCTGTTCCAGAATCTGTCGGGCATGCCCAACGATCTTTTGACCGATTGCCGTGATATGGACGCTGCGGTTGGTCCGCTCGAAAAGGGTGGCACCGAGTTCTTCCTCCAGTTTGTGGATCTGCCCGGAAAGCGTGGGCTGGCTGACAAAACAGCGCTGGGCGGCCTGTCCAAAGTGCAAGGTTTCGCTGACAGCAACAAGGTATTCAAGGTCCCGGAAGTTCATCTTGACAATAGACTAGACCGATTAAAATGATAATAATAAACGATTATACAAATAATCGTCTCGGTCTTATATTCCATTCTCACAGTGCTTTGACTGACGCTATTGCAAGATTCATCAGAACTGAAGGAGAACAAATATGGCTCTTAAAGATTCCAAAACAGAACAAAACCTCAAAGACGCATTCGCCGGTGAGTCGCAGGCCAACCGTCGCTACCTTTATTTCGCGGCCAAGGCTGACGTCGAGGGTTACAACGACGTGGCTGCGGTGTTCCGTTCTACAGCCGAAGGCGAGACAGGACATGCCCATGGGCATCTGGAATACCTCGAGGAAACGGGTGATCCGGCAACGGGTTTGCCAATCGGTGGAACCGGTGACAATCTCAAGGCTGCGGTCGCGGGGGAAACGCACGAGTACACCGACATGTATCCCGGCATGGCGAAGACAGCACGGGAAGAAGGCTTCGATGAAATCGCTGACTGGTTTGAAACGTTAGGTAAGGCGGAGCGCTCTCACGCCAACCGTTTTCAGAAAGCGCTGGACGGTTTGGACGACTGAGTCGGACCTTCAAGACCATAAACGGGAGGCGCAATATCGCCTCCCGTTTTCGTTACGCTCAAGGAATTATGGGAAAAGTAACTGAAGGCAGTCTGGCGGCGCCCGTTCGCCACCCGATCGACTGGCAAAGCCCCGACTTCAACGATGAAGAGAAGTTGATGTCGGAGATGGAGCGGGTCTTCGATCTTTGTCACGGATGCCGGCGTTGCGTCTCCCTTTGTGACGGTTTCCCCACTCTGTTTGACCTGGTAGACGAATCCGAAACCATGGAGATCGACGGTGTCGATAAGCAGGACTTCTGGAAAGTCGTGGACCAGTGTTATCTGTGCGATTTGTGCTACATGACCAAGTGCCCTTATGTGCCACCGCATGAATGGAATATCGATTTTCCCCATCTGATGCTCAGGGCGAAAGCCGTCCGGTTCGCGAAAGAAGGGGCGTCGGCACGAGATAAGCTGCTGACCAGTACCGACTTTGTCGGCAATGCGGCAGGTATTCCAGGCATCTCGATTGTGGTCAATGCGGCCAACCGTTCTGGTCCATTACGTAAAACTCTCGAGAAGGTGGGGGGTGTCCACCACAAGGCCAGTATCCCCCGTTACGAATCAAAGCCTTTGCGGAAAAGGGTATCGAGCCTCGCCACCCTTGATGCGGCTGAGGCAAAACCCACTGCCCGTACCAAAGGGAAAGTGGCACTCTTTGCCACCTGTTATGGCAATCGCAATGATCCGGGGGTGGGCGAAGACCTGATCTCGGTGCTACAGCACAATGGTGTGCCCGTCACGATTGCGGAAAAAGAGCGTTGCTGTGGCATGCCCAAGCTGGAATTGGGCGATCTCGCTTCCGTTCAAAAAGCAAAGGAAGAAAATATCCCGCATCTCGCCAAGTGTGTTGATGACGGGTGGGATCTTGTGGCGCTGGTGCCTTCCTGTGTACTGATGTTTCGTCAGGAATTACCACTGCTTTTCCCAAATGATCCTGAGGTCCGTAAAGTGGCGGATGCGTTTTTCGATCCGTTTGAGTACCTCATGCTTCGGCACAGTGATGGTCTGCTGAATACTGAGTTTGTGGAGTCCTTGGGCTCCGTGGTCTATCACGCCTCATGCCATCAGCGTGTTCAGAATTTCGGGCCGAAAACGCGGGATTTGCTGAAGCTGATCCCGGATACAGAAGTGACGATGATTGAACGCTGTTCCGGCCATGACGGCACCTACGGCGTAAAAGCGGAGACCTTCGATAAAGCCATGAAGATCGGCCGGCCTGTGGTCAACACGATCAAAAAGAATAATCCCGATCACTATGGCAGTGATTGCCCAATCGCTGGCAATCATCTTGCCAACGGTGTTGGTGACGGCAGCAGCCCAGAGCACCCCATCAGTTTGATGCGAAAAGCCTACGGACTCTAAATTTAGTTTTCTGGAATACCAATGAAGAAATTAACGCGAAGCGACCTTCTCCCGCTCGAAACCTATTCCGTTGAGCGGCCGGATTTTCGAAACCGTGTGCTCGCACATAAAGCCAATCGCCGCGTCGAGATCGGACCGCATGCAACACTTTATTTTGAGGATGCGCTGACCATGCAGTATCAGGTCCAGGAGATGCTCCGTATCGAGCGTATCTTTGAAGCGGATCAGATCCAGGAAGAGCTGGATGCGTATAACCCGCTTATCCCGGACGGCGCCAATCTCAAGGCGACTTTCATGCTGGAGTATCCCGAGGTGGAAGAGCGCCGCCAAGCGTTGGCGCGTTTGCTCGGGGTTGAAAAAGCGGTGTGGCTTCAGGTGAACGGAAACGAACGCATCCGGCCGATTGCGAACGAAGATCTAGAGCGCGAGACCAGCGACAAAACCTCTGCGGTGCACTTTTTGCGTTTCGAGCTATCTCCCGAGGACATTGCAGGAATCAAGGGCGATGATTCCGTGTGTTTCGGTATCGATCACGGTGCGTACTCGCATCAGATCGACGTGAGCCCGGAGATTAAAGAGGCGCTCGCCGCCGATTTGAATGGCTGACGTTGTAAACCCAGATGCTCCCGGTGCTCTGCGCCTGCGTGAATACCCCCAATCCGGTCTGGCGGCTTTGATTTTGGAAAAACAGACTAGTTGTGTTGGTTAATCCAGTCTTTTAAGTCGGCTAGTGGCAACTCGTTTTTGATCTCGTTGTAGACCTCGTGCCGGCAGCCTTCGTATTTCTTGAAAGCCTTGTCTTTCACTGCTATCGCCTCAAATAGCCGATTCCAGCTATCGGGATGAAATGATTCATCTTCATCTCCGATCTGCATCATCGTCGGAACCGTCAGTCGTTGTGCTGCGGTAATCATGCCGGGCAAAGCCCGCATCATCTCGCAGGCAAGACGAGCCGTCACCTTGTTCTCTACCCAAGGGTCATTGATATAAGCATCCACAACCTGCCGGTCATGGCTGATGAAATTGGGATCGACTCCGGAGGGTAAGGAAAGTTTCGGTGCTATGGCAGACAGCAATCGGGCAAGCAGGATGACAGCGCCGGGAATGGCGGGTCCAGGAGCTGCACCCGTTCCAGAGAGTGTCAACGACCGATAGTTCTGTTTCTTTCGGCTGGCGACATAATGATTGGCAATCAATGATCCCATTGAATGGCCGATCAAATGTACCGGTAAATCCGGGTGGGCTTCTCTGGCCTTTTCCTCAAGGGTCTCGAGATCCTCGAGGAAATCCGTAAATCTATTGACGTAACAGCGCCTGCCTTCAGACTTGCCGTGTCCCCGGTGATCCAGGGCCCACAACGCATATCCATCGGGCACCAGGGTATCGACCACGTTCCGGTAGCGCCCGGAGTGCTCACCGTATCCATGGATAATCATCAGGAGGCCTTTGGGATTCACGGCCGCCCAGCTCTGAAAATACAGCGGGGTTTTGTTAATGCCCTCAAAATGGCCTTCTTGGTGCTGCATCTTTTCCTTGGCGGTCTTGATGAATAGAGTATTGCAACCCGTCATTCTGGACCTATCCACAAACAGTCCCTTAAAGTTCTAGTATCACGCATTGGCAGGAGGAGTCGGGTACAGTGGCGCTTTTCGAAGGTTGGATGTCGTTGGGCGCCTTTATAAATGTTCGCGCTTTCCTATGACAGCAAAGATCACATGTTGTATCTGTTAAAAGATAGAGAGGTGCGGGTGCTTGATAACGCACAAGTCTTGTATGCACCTACCGGCTTTAAAGGCAACCGGTCTGTCTGGTTCACCCATGTAGGCAGTGATGAGTTCTACAGCCGCTGGCGACAACTCCGCCACGGGCTCAAGCGCGATATCAAACTGATTTAGGACAATCTCAATGACAAAAGAGTTATGGCATCAAGGACGCGTGGCAATTGTGACGGGCGGCACCGCCGGCATCGGACTGGAGATTGCCAGAACGCTCGTTGCGCGCGGGGCAAAAGTGGCGATAGGCGGTCGTCGAAATGTCGAGGAATACGACAGCCTATCCCATGAGGGTTTTCTTATTGACCAACTCAACGTATGTGAGGTGGATTCTGTGGAACGCTTTGTAGGCAGCGTGACAGCGCATTACGGGGAACCCGGTATTCTGGTGAATGCGGCGGGTGTTTCAGTTCATCATGAGGTATGTGGTCACAGTGATGATGACTGGGATCTTGTGATTCAGACCAACCTCAATGGTCCCTTCAAGATGATCCGGGCGTGTCTGCCGAGCATGTTGGCAAGCGGTTGGGGACGCATCGTGAATATTGCCTCGACGGCTGCAAATACTGCTGTCGCGACCCATGCCGCCTACTGTGCATCAAAGGCAGGTTTGCTGGGACTCACCCGGGCCGTGGCTTTGGAGGGAGCAGGCCGAGGCGTGACCTGTACTTCTGTCAGTCCGACCTGGGTCGAAACCGATATGCTTCGGAATAGTATTGAACTTATGGCCAATCGATCGGGCCAAAGCCTTGAGGTACAAAGGCAAGAAATTGCTGCCTCAAATCCGCAGAACCGTCTGGTGCAGCCGCAGGAAATTGCGGAACTGGCCTCCTTTATGTGCTCAGATTTATCACCCGCGTTGACGATGGAAGATGTGCAGGTTAACGCAGGAGCACATTGGTGATCAGGTCAAAACCAGACTACTCACCATCTCCCTTCCGATTGTTGGTAACGGTCCTGAATCAACCAGATAAGGATTCCGGTAGCGGCAATTATTTGCCGATACTGGGCAGGTTCAGCCCATGGGTTCGGGCACAGTCGATAGCGTCTTCGTAGCCCGCGTCGGCGTGGCGCATCACGCCGGTGGCGGGGTCATTCCAAAGCACCCGGGCGAGTTTCTGGTCGGCAGAGTCCGAGCCGTCGGCCAGGATAACGAGACCGGCATGTTGGGAGAAGCCAATACCGACACCCCCGCCGTGATGAAACGAGACCCAGGTCGCGCCCGAGGCCGTATTCAGCAAGGCGTTCAGTAGCGGCCAGTCGGACACAGCATCGGATCCATCTTTCATCTGCTCAGTCTCGCGGTTGGGGCTCGCCACCGAGCCGCTGTCGAGATGATCCCGTCCGATGACCACAGGGGCGCTGAGCTCACCGCTTGCGACCATCTGGTTGAACGCTCTGCCTATCCGGTCCCGGTCACCGAGGCCTAACCAGCAGATCCGACTGGGCATCCCCTGGAAGGATATTCTTTTCTGGGCCATGTCCAGCCACTGATGCAATTGCGGATTGTCGGGAATCAGCTCTTTGACCTTGGCATCGGTGCGGTAGATGTCCTCAGGATCTCCCGACAGTGCGGCCCAGCGAAAAGGACCAATCCCTCGGCAGAAGAGGGGCCGAACGTAGGCAGGGACAAAGCCGGGATAGTCGAAGGCATTGGCGATACCGGCTTCCTGCGCCATCTGGCGGATGTTGTTGCCATAGTCCACCACCGGTATGCCCCGGTCCCAAAAGTTAAGCATGGCTTGTACCTGAACCGCCATGGAGGCTTTCGCGGCATCTGCAACCGATTTGGGATCAGTGCGTCGGCGCTCCGCCCATTCTTCCATTGACCAGCCAGCGGGCAGATAACCGTTCTGCGGATCGTGCGCCGAGGTCTGATCCGTGACGGCATCGGGTTTATAGCGCGGATCCGATTTGGAGCGCTCGACCAGGTCAGGATAGATCTCGGCAGCGTTTCCTAACAGTCCAACCGATATGGGCCTGCCTTCACCATGGGCTGTTTCAACGAGATGTAACGCGTCGTCGATGTTGTCGGCCCATGCATCCAGATATCGGGTCTTGAGCCGGAACTCGATGGATTGACGATTGCATTCAACCGCAATCATTGAGTAACCGCTCATGGTGGCGGCAAGCGGCTGGGCGCCTCCCATGCCGCCGAGCCCGGCGGTAAGAATCCATCGGCCTTTGGGCGAGCCCCCGAAGTGTTGGCGCGACATTTCGGCAAACGTTTCAAAGGTGCCCTGAACGATTCCCTGCGAGCCGATATAGATCCAGGAGCCGGCCGTCATTTGCCCATACATCATGAGACCGCGCTGATCGAGCTCTGAGAAATGCTCGAGCGTCGCCCAATGGGGCACGAGGTTGGAGTTGGCGATCAGGACTCGCGGTGCCTGCTCATGGGTTTCAAAAACCCCAACGGGTTTACCAGATTGAACAAGCAGTGTCTGGTGGGTTTCCAGTGTTTTGAGAGACGCTACGATCCGGTCGAAACTGTCCCAGTCTCGGGCCGCCCGTCCGACTCCGCCATAGACAACCAATTCTGCCGGATTTTCGGCGACGGCAGGATCGAGGTTATTCATCAGCATTCGCATGGGTGCTTCAGTGCTCCAGTGTTTGCACTGCAGTTCTGGCCCTTTGGGCGCCTGGATATGTCGTTCAGGTGCGTATCGGTTTTGTGTCATTTTGGTCTGCCAAGATGGGGTCGAAATCGGTAATGCGGGTTAGTGCGGATGGGACTGCCGTCAACTGCCGTAACGGGCTACCAGTTGCTGGACGTTTTCGGCGACCTGGGCCCGGTGATAGCGCTCAAAGTGGTCCCAGGTGACGAGACTGGTTGAGTCGTCCACCCGGTCCAGAAAGAGTTTGCCAAGCAGATGATCCACCTCATGCTGATAGGTGGCAGCGGTCATCCCCTTGACGCGGTCATCTATCGGATTGCCGTGCCGGTCGAGAGCACTGACGTCTATTTCGCAGTGGCGTTGCACTTTTCCACGCAGGTTGGGGACGCTGAGGCAGCCCTCATAGTTCTCGAACATGTCATCACCTACCGGCGTCAGTACGGGATTCACCAGAACCGTAAGGGGAATATTCGGACGATAGGGGTAGCGCGGGTTGTCGCGTACCTCGATCGCGCAGATTCGAAGCGATTGGTACACCTGATTGGCAGCAAGGCCTGCTCCATTGGCTGCGCGCATGGTCGCGATCAGATCATCAATGAATTGCTGCATCTCAGCACTTTGGAGCGCCTCGGCGCTGAGTTCTGCTGTGGGTTCGCGCAGGACCGGGTGGCCGACCTGGGCAATGCTGAGGATTCGATTCATAGGGCTCTCAACGTTACTCGCGTTAATCCTTCAATGTATCTGTGTATCCGTATCCAGCGGTTGCTCGGGCAGAAGCTTTGCCAACTGGCCTTGATTGATGATTGAGGCCGCTTTTTCTATATCGGGATAGAACACTCTGTCTTGGGCATATTCCGGCACGTGTGCACGGAGCAGTTCGTGCGCGGACTCCACATGAGTTGAAGAAGTCAAAGGCCGGCGCAGGGAGATCCCTTGAGAGGCGGCAAGATATTCGACGGCCAGGATCTGCAGAGTATTCTTGTTCATGTTGTGGAGTCGCCGCGCGGCAAAAGTAGCCATACTGACGTGATCCTCCTGGTTTGCCGATGTGGGAAGACTGTCCACGCTGGCGGGGTGGGCAAGGCTCTTGTTTTCGGATGCCAGGGCCGCCGCGGTCACGTGCGCCACCATGAAGCCCGATTCCAGTCCCGCGTTTCGAGTCAGAAAGGGCGGCAGTTCACTGATACTGGAATCG
>DDZY01000177.1 GCA_002346525.1 Proteobacteria bacterium UBA2996 | reverse complement strand
GAGAAATTGAGCCTGTAAACTGATTTGGATCATTAGGTGCCAGGGTTATCACGAGTGAGGGCCCTGGCACCTAACTGGGAGGGCGCTGATGGCGATTGCCCGACAAATCTGGAACCGCTCGGTTGTAGTGGTGGTTTTTATCGCGGCTTATGCCGTGAGTGGCTGGATTTATGCGGACGAGGGGTCTGTGGCTCCTGAGAAGCCGTCACTCTGGTTGATGGTGCCGCTGTTGACCAGCAACCTCAAGATGGATACGTCTGTTGGGGGTCTCGCAGGATACCTATATCAGCTTGATCAAAAGTCGACCCCTTCGACTCCAGCATGGACCGCTCCAAACCTGGTCGTTGGCGGTCAGCAGAGCACTTCGAACTGAGTGTTGAAACGGGTATCGTTGTCCACGCGGATGGCCAGTTCCCAAAGGCCGATGAAGGCATCCATCCCCATAGCAGGATTAAAGAAACTGAATAACGCTGACCCTTTGGGCGGGTGCAGCTTTAGCCATATCGTAATGCGGGTACCGCCAGCGCCGTTAAAAGGGTAATCAATGTGCTCCCGGATTTTGCCGCCGGGGTCGGTCCAGTCGGCTTGCAGGCGATGGGCTCCGCCCTCAAGCCCAAGGAGATCAATAACGGCATAAATCTTGTCGTTACAGCCGAACCGATTTGAGTTGCTTTCTACCGGCCAGCCGTTCTCAAACTCAGCGCTTAGCCATACGTTAATAGAGGGATCGGCCTGGTCCGCCGAAATGTTGCCCAACAAAAGTAGGGCACATAGCGCTGCCAAGCCGACCCGGTAGAGTCCGAGCGGGATGGGCTTCACGAGGGAGCGCAGTTTAGGCCGCCTGTTTCAGTATATTGGCGGTATCGTCGATGGCGCTCGCCAGTGCGTCGAACAGTTCGTCAATCTGTTCTTTTGTGATGATGAGCGGCGGGCAAATGCCGATCACGTCACCAGGCAGGGCGCGGACAATCAGACCCTTCGCCAATGCGGCGGCAGCGATCTGGGCTCCGGCTTTGACTTCGGGCGGGTACTGATGACGGGTTGATTTATCCATCACGATTTCCAATGCACCGATCAGTCCGACTCCGCGCGCCTCACCGACTATCGGGCTCGTCCCAAATTCGGCAAGGCGTGCCTGAAAATGGGGCGCGACGCTACGGACATGGTCGAGGATATTGCGCTCTTCGTAAATCTTGAGCGTCTCCAACGCTACGGCACAAGAGACCGGGTGCCCGCCATAGGTGTACCCCATGCCGAGTGCGCCGTGCTTTTTGCTTTGTAACTTCAAAACGTCATAGATCTTGTCCGAGATCATGAGCGCCGAGATCGGCAGATAGCCTGAAGACAACTGCTTTGCACAGGTCACCATATCGGGCTTGATACCGTAAGTCTCGGAGCCCCACATGTTGCCGGTGCGCCCGAAACCGCAGATGACCTCGTCCGCCACCATCAATACATCGTATTTTTCCAGTACGGCCTGGATTTTTTCGAAATAGGTCTCTGGGGGAACCATTACCCCTCCAGCACCCATAACGGGCTCCGCCACGAACGCGGCGACGGTGTCGGGATCTTCCCTGAGAATCAGTTGCTCCAGATTGTCGGCAAGCCGCGTGGCAAATGCCTCTTCGGTTTCTCCGGCCTCGCTGTACCGGTAATACCCGGCCGTGTCGGTATGAATCATCCGCTCAAGCGGCAGATCAAAATCGTTTTGCATCAGGGGAATCGCGGTCAGGCTACCTCCGGCCACGGTGACGCCGTGGTAGCCGCGCTTTCGGGAGATGATTTTTTTCTTTTTGGGCAAGCCGCGTCCGTTGTTGTAATACCAGGTAAAGCGGATCATCGCGTCGATGGCTTCTGAGCCTGAGCTCAGAAAAAAAGCCTTGGTCATCGGCTTTGGGGCTACTTCCATCAGCTTTTCCGAGAGCGCGATCACGGGCTCTGTCGAGCGATGGGCGAAAGTATGGGAGTAGGGTAACGCTGCAAACTGATCAGCCGCCGCCTTGGCCAGCCGAGGTTCTGAAAAACCCAGCGAGACACACCAAAGCCCACCCAGCCCTTCCAGATAACGATTGTCCCGATCATCCCAGACATAGACGCCCTCGCCGCGCGAGATGACAAGCGGTCCTTGTTCCTCATGAGCGGCAAGGTTGGTATAGGGGTGCAGTGCGTGGGCGATGTCTTTTTTCTGGTTTTCGCTGATGGGTTTGTTCATGGCAGTCTCGATAAGGTCAAAAAGTGTCGACCGGTCTTGGTGTTCACGGTTGGCGGGCGGCTAAGGGCATCGGGAAAGATTCTGCCCTTATTTAATGTAATCAACAAGCAGGACTACGCTGGCGGCGCGAAAGAAGAAAGTGCCTTGGCAGCCTCGTGGCCCTCGCCGGCACACCACGCTCGGAATCCGCCTAGCCCCCGGTTTTGCCATTCGGCATGAGCCAGGTTCCATCCTTTACCGCGCTGCTTATCCATCTCTTCCGAAGTGAGATTATGAGTCTGGCGGAAGTCGTTTTCGAGACGGTGGTATCCCTTTATTACGGTGTCTGTCGCAAGGCCACAATAAATGGTCACCTCGAAAAAATAGACCACTTCAACCAGGTTGTCGAACTTGTGAAGTTTCTGCGAAAAGCCGACAATCGGCACTACCAGAAGGAGTCCCAGCGAGAGCGCCCGCAGTTTCAGGGAGAGGGCACGGCACAGATCCGTACGCTCAAAGCGGTGTTTTCGCATAGTGTTTGAACAATGAACGGGTATGTATGAAGGAAGTTAGCATGACCCGCTATGTAAAGGAGTCAAGGAATTAGCATCATGGATACAGCAGTCAAGGAAGAAGTCGGTCATTACATTGGCGGCCGGGTCGTTTCAGGATCCAGTGGGCGATATGGTGATGTTTACAATCCCGCTACAGGAGAAGTGGCCCGGCAGGTGGCATTGGCGGGCGCCGACGAGGTGCGCCACGCGATTGCCAATGCAGCAGAAGCGTTTATCGATTGGGCCGAAGTACCGCCCGCCCGTCGGGTGCAGGTGCTGTACCGGTATCGCGAGCTTTTGATTCAGAACATGGATGAGTTGGCCCGGCTTCTCTCCTCCGAACACGGCAAGACTGTAGAGGATGCGAAGGGCTCGATCACGCGCGGCCTGGAAGTGGTCGAATTTGCCTGCGGCATTCCGCAGCTGCTGAAGGGCGAGTTCAGCGAAGGCGTGTCCAACGGCGTCGATTCCTGGAGCATGCGCCAGCCTCTGGGCGTGGTCGCCGGCATTACGCCGTTCAACTTTCCGGCGATGGTGCCCATGTGGATGTTTCCGGTTGCGATCGCATGCGGCAATACTTTTGTACTCAAGCCTTCTGAGCGCGATCCTTCCTGTGCCGGATACATGGCGCGGCTGATGACCGAGGCAGGCCTGCCGGATGGGGTGCTCAATGTCATCAACGGGGATAAAGAAGCCGTGGATACCCTACTGACCGATCCGACCGTTCAGGCGGTGAGTTTCGTGGGCTCCACTACGGTGGGTGAACATATTTATCGGACGGGTTGCGCACATGGCAAAAGGGTTCAGGCCCTGTGCGGCGCGAAGAATCACATGATCGTGATGCCTGATGCCGATATGGGGCAGGTGGTCGACGCGGTGATGGGTGCCGCTTACGGTTCTGCGGGAGAACGCTGCATGGCGATTTCGGTTGTCGTCGTTGTCGGCGATGAGACGGCTGATCGAATGATGGAGCAACTCGTCCCCCGGATTGAGACACTCAAAGTAGGCGCCTATGACCAGGACGGTGCTGAGATGGGTCCGGTCATCACCCCGGACGCGCGTGACCGGATCAAGAGCTATATCGATCGGGGTGTGGAAGAAGGCGCCGATCTCGTGGTCGATGGCCGTGATATCTCAATTTCGGGATACGAGCAGGGATGTTTTGTGGGAGCAACCGTATTTGATCGGGTTACCTCTGCGATGGATATTTATCGGGATGAAATTTTCGGACCCGTGCTGTCAGTGGTTCGCGTCGCCAGCTATGAGGAAGCGTTGGAACTCGTCAATGATCACGAGTACGGAAACGGGACGGCGATATTTACCCGCGACGGTGATACCGCGCGCGATTTCGGGCATCGCGCCCGGATCGGCATGGTGGGTGTCAATGTTCCGATTCCGGTGCCGCTGGCTTTCCACAGTTTTGGGGGTTGGAAACGATCGCTCTTTGGCGATCACTATATGCATGGTCCCGAGGGGGTCCGGTTTTACACCCGAATGAAGACGTTGACGTCGCGTTGGCCCTCCGGAATCAAAGAGGGAGCTGTGTTCAACTTCAAGGCGGGCGGTGAGCACTAGAAAGCTCGGGAGAACACCAACGGCTTGGTGCGGTTGGGTCGCGCTACTGATCTAGTCTGAGGTTATCAATCAGGCGCACCGACCCGACACGTGCCGCAATGAGTGCCTGCGCGCGCAAAAGTGGGGTTTGCGGTGGCTCGGCAGTCCATCTGGCCGGGTCCCGGACTTCCGCATATTCGACTACGATTCCGTCATGGTTGAGGCAGTCTGTCATGACTGCAGAGAGGACGCCCGCAGTCCGCTCGCCTGATAGCCAGGCGTCACGCGCCGCAAGAAGTGCTGGATAAATTTGCTCCGCCCGACTTTTGTCATCCTGGCTCAGCAGGACATTGCGGGATGACAGAGCCAGGCCTGAATCTTCCCGAACCGTGGGGCACACCACAATGCTGGGATAACCCATCTCTCGCGCAAGGTCAGATACCACCAGAGTCTGTTGAAAGTCTTTTTCACCGAAATACACTCTCGACACTCCCACAGTCCGAAAGAGTCGCTCCACGATGGTTCGGACGCCGTCGAGATGCCCCGGTCGGAATTTTTCCTCAAGTCCCAAGCCATGAGGTCCTGCTGGAAGGATGTCGATCTTGCTGAGGTCAGAGACCTCAGGGAAAAATTGTTTGAGGTTGCCCATAAAGACCATGTCACATCCCTGGGCCTCAAGCAGTACGAGATCAGACCCGGTATCCCGGGGATAGGTCTCGTAGTCCCTGCGATCCTCAAACTGCAGCGGATTGATAAAGATACTGACACAGCAAACGCTGTTCTCTGCTCGAGCCCGGGTTACCAGCGAAAGATGACCTTTGTGCAGTGCACCCATGGTAGGCACAAAGCCAAGCGTTTCGCCGCGGTGTCGCTGGTCAGAGCACCAACGCTCGGCATCGATAGGGGATTCAAGCTGCAGCATCTCGGTAATCAGTATGACATGCTGCACTGCAACATGTCCATGTCTGGCGCGACAACTTTGCCTTGGAAGATCTGACGACGGACGCTACGAGGGCAATGCGTGCAGGCCCGTCCGATAGCGCTGTGCTTTCTTGAGATAACTCTCGACGTTGCGGCTGAGCTGCTCGACTTCTTCGTCGGTGAGTTCGCGGATTACTTTTGCGGGCGAGCCAAGGATCAGCGATCTTGCTGGGAAGCGTTTGCGTTCTGTCACCAGGGCATTGGCGCCTACGAGACTGCTTTCGCCAATCTCTGCAAAATCCAGAACCACAGCGCCGTTGCCGATCAGTGCCTTGTTGCAGATCGTGCATCCATGGATCACTACGCTGTGACCGATAGAGACGTCGTCGCCGATTGTCACCGGTACGCCCGCATCCACATGGATCACGGTATTGTCCTGAATGTTGCTTCTGGCGCCGATCGAGATCTGGTCGTTATCTCCCCGAAGGACTGCACCAAACCAGACGCTGGAACGGGAACCTAGGCTGACGGATCCGATCACATCAGCGCTGGGGGCGACGTAAACGTCCTTTTCCACCTGCGGAACCTGGTCTCCCAGTTGATAGATCACTGGAGCATCTCACGACAGCCGGGTGATGGGAGCATCACTATTGGATAGCACTCGCCCCCGGCCTAGCTGGCCAATGAGGCCTGATAGACGGTCGAGCACTTTCTTCTTGATGGTGTATTCGACCTCAAAGATATCAGCGGTGTCGCGAAGGCTCATGAGATAGTCATCGCTCGTACGGATGTCATCCACCAGTTTGAGTTGATACGCCTGACTTCCGAGCCAATGTTCGCCTGTCGCGACGGCGTCAAGATCAACGATGGGTCGACGGGCTTTAACGAAATCCTTAAAGAGCGTATGGGTCTGCTCTACCTCTTCTTTTACCTTGGCCCGTGCCCTGTCAGTGGTTTCCCCCAACATGCTGATTGTCCGTTTGTATTCCCCGGCGGAGATCTGCTCATAATCAATATCGTGCTTTTTCAGCAGGCGGTTAAAGTTGGGTATCTCCGCGACCACGCCAATGGAACCAATCACGGCGAAAGGGGCCGCCAGTATGCGGTTTGCTACGCAAGCCATCAAATAGCCGCCACTGGCGGCGACTTTGTCGACCGAGACCGTGACATCGACCCCAGCATCACGAAGACGCATGATCTGGGAAGCAGCAAGACCATAGGCGTGGACCATGCCGCCGGCACTCTCCAGCCTGACCAGCACTTCATCGCCTTCACGTACCCCGAGCAGAATGGCTGTCACTTCCTCGCGCAGCAGGGCGACTTCGCTCGCACGGATGTCACCATTGAAGTTCAGTACGAAAACCCGCTTCTTGGGCTCCTCTGGCGCATTCTTCTCAGACTTGGCCTGGGCTTTTCGTTCTTTCTTTTGCGCTTTTTGTCGTTTTTTTACGAGCGCCGGAGGCAGGGTTGCCATCTCGATCGCGTCAGCCATATCCCGGAAGCGATCATTGATCCGCTTTACGTCAATTTGTTCAGACGGTGTATGGCGATTACGCATGGCGACGCCGACGGCACTCAGCAGAATGCCGACAATTAACAGAAAAAGCGTAAGGGCTTTTGCAAAAAACAGGCCGTATTCCGCCAAGTAGGCCATGGACTTTCCAGATCGAGTCTAAAGGGACGGCGAGTGTAGCATTGGCGGAACGGTTTCGTGCTATGTTGCGCCGGCCGAAAAGTATCCAATAGAGTGCATCTCCCGAACATGATGGAAAAATCCAAGAAATGGTACCGCGTTCGATGAACCCCAAAACAACAGATCTTTACCGTGAACTCTCTGACCAGGTGTCGGTCAGTTCCATCACCCATTGGCTCAAGGAGATGATTGCCATCCCGAGTGAAAACCCGATGGAGAGTGATGCTCGCCCCGGTCACCGGGAGCAGGAGATCGGCGAATATTATCTTGAACAGATGCATGAATTGGGTTTGACGGTCGCCTCCCGAGAGGCAGCGCCCGGTCGTCCGAACGTTTTCGGCACGCACGCCGGCAATCAGGATCGTCCGTCATTGATGCTGTGTGGACATCTGGATACCGTGCCCACCGAGGGCTACGACGATCCCTATACACCACATGAGAAAAACGGGCGGATCTACGGCCGGGGGTCATGCGATATGAAAGCGGCCCTGGCGTGCTATCTTGAGGTGGCGCGCTTGCTTCGGGATGCAGATGTCACCCTGTCCGGGTCGCTCATTCTCTGCGGTGTAGCGGACGAGGAGTGGCAGATGATCGGTTCCCGCGAGATCGGACGCAATGGTCCGTTTGCTGATCAATGCATCATTGGAGAGCCTTCAGATCTGTCGGTGTGTCCCGCTCACAAAGGACAGTTTGGCTTGTTTATCCG
>DDZY01000223.1:948-17998 GCA_002346525.1 Proteobacteria bacterium UBA2996 | reverse complement strand
ATCTTTATGCCCTGTAATGGTGGCAACCTCTACGATGACGAAAGAGGCCAGGGACTCACAGCGGAGTCAATCCGTAATGAAAGGACTGGCCGAGAGTGAAATCGATCCGCAACGCTCTAGATCCTTAGCAATAGGCGCGTAATCTTCTTCATCGCGCGGCACGAAACCGCGGATGCCGAGCATCGCCCGGCTTTTTTCATCGACATCATCCACGGCTTTGGCAAGGGCATTGCGCATCACGGAGACGTCTTGCGCCGATGCGTCGCCGCAGGTAATGAGCGGCAGGCCCGGCCGGCTCTGGGTATGGCCAATGACTTTCAGGTTGCGGATAGCACTTTCGCACTGATTCGCCAAATACCAACTGACACAATCAATTGCTGCGATGTCGGCGCTGCCGCTCGCGACGGCGCAAAGCGAGGCGCGGTGACTCCCGCTGACAAGGACAGAGGCAAAAGGGCTCTCACCCGAACCGTTGTCTGCGACAAAGCACTTGAGTGCAAGGCATCCTGAATAGGAATCATCGCCGTTGATAACGGCGCGCCTGCCCTCAAGACACCTCTCAAGTTCATCGTTGTTCTTATGGGAGATGATTACGCTGTGATAACTGCCGGTGGGCTCTATTCCCTGATAAGCGAAACTGCCAAGCACTTTCACTTTTCCAGAGAGGTCCGCGACGAGCGGCAAGCCACAGGTCTGGCTGATCAAAAGGTTGGGCGACTGCCAGGATTCGGCTGGCGGTGACGTACGGTCGAGCGAAGCCGGCGTATCGATCCCTGCCTTGCTGAAGTTATCGCGTATCGATGTCCACAAGCAGTCGGTCGCCTGATTGAATTCAGGCCAGTCGTACATCGGCAGTTGGGCAAGCCTTTGCGTTTCAAGCATCGCGGTTTAAACCTTTTGCTAAGAGGGTCCCCACATACTTGCGGGGAGATATGAGATCCGAAGGTTAACCCGCCGTGGGTTGGTCACCGACGGTAACAGAGAAGACGGCTATGGGATTTGAGAATCCCTTGAGATCCTTGGGACCAAGATCAGTAACCGGATAGCGGTCCTTGACGAAAAAGCAGGTGTCTTCATCAATGACAACATCTCCCGGCTTACCCACACCCTGTAGTCGCGACGCCAGGTTAACCACACTGCCGATTACCGTGTAATCAATCTTTTCGGCCGGCCCGATATTACCTACTTTGGCATAACCGGTAGCGAGCCCTACCCGAATCGCAAAAGACGAGCGGTTCTGCGAGCGATAGAGCTCGTTAAGTTCGCGAGCTCGTGCTTGCATTGTCAGTGCGCAATCGACAGCCCGCACTGCGCTGGTGATTTGGTCGCCATCATTTTCAAAAAACGCGAGGATGCCGTCCCCCATATATTTGTCGATAACGCCGTCTTGGGAAAAAATGGCTTTTGCGGCGTCGGCGAAATAGGTTTCCAGAACGTCCTGCACCTCTTCGGGATCAGCCTGGTCAGAAAATGCCGTGAAATCGACAAGGTCGCTGAACATGACCGTGATGCGCTTACGTGCACCCCCCAATTTCAGAATGTCAGGGTTGGCGCGGATCTGGTCCATCAGTTTCGGCGAAAGATAACTCTGTAGGCTGCCTTCCAACACCCCTTCATAATGCTCGAGTTGAACGTAACGATATATGCTGGAGAAAAGATAGAGCACCAGCAGCGGCACAAGGACCGGCAGCACAGGCAGCAGGTAGCTGCCGATGGCGAAAACACCAAAACTGAGGCTGACATAAAGCAGCAGCATTCCCAGGGCGGCCGCGCTGAACCAGAGTGCAGGCAAGCGCCATGCCGAAAGGACCAGAAGGATGCCCAGTAACAGCACCGCTGCAATCGCAAAAACGTACGGGAACGGCGTAATGAACTTATCCGTCAGCAGCATATTGGCGGCGTTAGACCAGATGTATGCCCTTGGGAAGATGCTCGCGATAGGCGTCGGGCTGGCATCACCAAACTCAGTGGCCTGAGAGGAGGTATCGGCGAGAAAGACAAGTTGGTCTGAAAAATCTGCAGCAGTATCAGCCGTCAGCAGATTCCAGGCACTGTAGGATTGAGGATAAACTGCAAGTTCCAAAGGTCCCGCATAGTTCACGAGCAGATTGCCCCGACCGTCGAGCGGAATTTCAAGATCACCCAAAGTGTCTTCTCCGTGTGTCGGGAAGTTGCGCAGTACTATGCTCGACTGGTCGATGATCTCGATCTCTTCGAGGTCGTAATCCAGTTGCGTCGCTACCGCCTGCAGGAAAAAAGATGGCACTAAGGTGCCCTCAAGTTCCATCACCACCGGTATCCGGCGAATAACACCGTCAGCGTCGGGATTCATGTTGGCGAATCCAAGCCCAGCGGATTGCTCCATCAGCGCATTAAACGGGGTGACCAGAATGCCGCTGGCGGCAGGGGCTAGCCCCGTATTCAGTCGGGGATTGGCATCAAGTCCCAGGGCGTCCGGGGCTTTGGTGCCGCCAGGCCTGGTATCCAGAAGCAAGGGGTTGACCAGGTTACCCGCGTTGATCGTTGCCTGCACCAGTGCTTCGTTTCCCGACTTCTGTGCCCAGTCGACAAACATGATGTCGCAGGCAATCGCCTCAGGCCGTGCTGAGGCAATCTTCTCTATAAGTGCAGCATAGACCTGTTTCTCCCAGATTGGCTGGTCGGACTCCGTCTTGGAATAGTTGTCGATATTGACGTGAGCGATACGGTCAGAGAAAGCCGGAGCGAGCCCAAGTGCTTGCCGCGCCTCAAATCGACTATCGATCACCTTCAACTCGAAGTCCTGCATCAAGCCGGGAAAGAGAAACTGCAAGCCAAGCATAGCGGCGCCGGCCACCGCGTTCCCGATGAGCAGTGTCTTCAGAGAAAAAGTGCTGCGCTTCAAGTGACTTTAGTCGTGCTGAATCACAAAGACCGCATTAGCGACCTTACTGCCACTGGCCTTGTGGGTCAGACTGTGCTGAGAAATTTCTTCATCGGTTACCCCACGGAAGGTCACCCCACCCATGATTGGGGTCTCGAGTCTTTGTGTCATCTTGAGGGTTCCAGAGGGTTCCAACTGTTTTTCAAGATCCTCAAGCGCTCGCGAGATCCTTTTGGCGAAACGTTTTCGGCTTTTGTCACCGGCCTTACTGTAGTTATCGAATAATGTTTCGAGTTTCTCCAGACGTGCTTCGCTTGAGATCAGAGTAAACGTCTCGGTGCCGACGTTGTCATCAAGTGCCAGCCAGCCCAGCGTGTCGAAGATGATTTGCTCGTTGGTCTCGAGGCCCTTATTTGAGGCATACAGCAACGCATATTCATCGGTGCTTGAAAGGTAGCAAACGTAAAACCAATTGCCCTCAGGGTACTCAAAGTTGAGCTTTAACTTGGCGCCGGATGCGAGAGCTGCACCGTCTTCGATGACATACAGTTGCTGGTTATCGTGCTGGCCGATAAAGCCATAGTGGAACGTCAGCGGCTGGGCAGTCGCCGGAGCAGCGAGTGCCACAACGAGACTGGCGATAATGCTGATTGCAAGTATTTTCATCACAAAGACACCTCCCGTCGGCCGGCGCACATAATCATCTGCCCCTGGCTGGGGCGCTGCAACAATGTATCATCAATTTCCATGGCTTGAGGTCACAAGCCTGGCAGAGGTGTTTTTGGAACGCAGTGACGGCGGTCACGTCGATCTCTTATTCCAGCAACGGGGTCTAACGTCGGTCGGACTCGCTGGAGTCTTCCGGCGCGCCAGTCGCTTGTGTCGCGCCTGTTACTTCTGTGACGACATCACTGGACCATTGGGTGCCTTCCTGAAAGGGTGACGGGAAGTCTTTTTGAGCAATGCTGGGCAACTCCAGATCAATTGCGTCGTCTCGAGAAAGTTTTCGGAAAGTGCCCGTGGATGAACTGGCCGGTTCTTCGACGCAGAGCTTTTTATTTGAAGTTACACGAGGATTTCCATCCTTGTCCTTGGAAAAGAAAAAACGGCCTTTTTTTGGGGGGTTGGCTAGAAACGTAGGCAAGCCCAGGGTTTGAAAATTCTCCGACGATTTCCAACTATAGACCCCCTTTGGTGCGGGTTTGATCGAGAGCGCCCTGGCAAGAAGTCCAACACCGGTGTCGGTCAGGCCCCATTCAATCGGCGCATCATTGCCAATGACGTTTCGTTTCAGGAAGTTCTCGAAAGAAACAGCTGCCAGTTCGCCATCGGCGCGCTGGCCGACTATAAAGTAGCAATTTCCGTAACGGCGGCTCGTCTGGGTCCAAATCCCTACTAGCGGATCAACCGGTGTTGTGGTGGCTGTTGTAGCGCTAGGCGTTGCTGGTGTATCGGCCGGTACGGTTGCAGCGGCAGATACCGTGGGTGATGAAGGTGTTGGGAGGACTCCACCGAGGGCAGCGACCCTGTCCCGGGCCACGGCGGTGTAGATCCCACCCGGGTACAGTCTGAGATACGCCTGGTACATATCGATGCGGTTATGGGTCATCACCGTCTGCCAGAAGGACTGGCTGCGAACTCCTATAAAATCATCGGACCTACGCGACTTCCCCTTTTGCAGCCGGAACCAGTTGGTCCACTTGCCGGTGAAACTGTCGCCATCCTCACTGAATTTAATAGACATCCGAAGCGGCTTTCCATCGGGAATGGTGCCTTCCACTGGTTCGAGTTCGACAATCAGACGCCGGTTGGAGACTTTCTCGACCCGGGTGATCTGAAAGCGTCCGTTCATGCGGGCCCCGGAGATCGCGAGTTCTCCGGCCAGTTCGTTTTCAAAAGCATCGATCTCAAGGTAGGCGGTGTCGATGCGACCGTGGTTGGCGCTGGTGCCCTTGGCGCCAATCCCCTTGAGGCTGTAATTGCCGACCAGTTTATAAAGATCCGTCGCTACTGCTGGCAGTTGCGCAAGGTCAACCGGGGCCGGGCCGCCTTTTCGGTCGAGGAAGCGCCGGCCGTTGTCTTCAGCCCGATAGCTCAGCAGCAGCTGCAGCCCGGTGCCCCGGCTCACGACCGACAGGGTTACCTGGCCGTTTGCGAAGATCGTATCGAGGCTCTGTCCTTCAAGGCTGCGGTCCTTGTTGAAGCCCGCAACATCAGCGGAGCTGTAACTGCGCATCGGTTTGTACTTCTTCTCCAGCAGGTCGATGAACTTGCGGTGGTTCTCCTTGGTGTAGGTGGCGATGCCGACTTCAAGCCAGTTCAGTATCCCGGTAGAACCCCTTCCCGAGAAGCCGAAGGCAAACGGCATATCCGCATCATCTAGGCAATGGCCCAGCAGTCTTTGAGTTGGGGCAGTAATCAGCTTGGCCAGGTCACTTGCTTTGCCTTCGATATTGGTGATCGAGCAGTACTGCGCGATCTCTACGACGTTCATGCCGAGTTTGAGCTCCTTGAAGCCGAGCGTGCTGCGGGTACGCTCGGAGTCAAAGACGGCTCCTGCAAGGGCGCTTTGATCGAGCAGGGCATTAGTCAGGTTGGCGCCTGAGAGATTGGTCTCCTCAAGAACGGCCCCGCGCAGGTCGGCGCCGCTTAAGTCAGCCAGGGTAAGGTTTGCTGCTGTCAGGTCGGCGTCTGTGAGATTCGCGCCGGAAAGGTCTGCCCGGTACAGATCGGCTTCGTAAAGATCGGCCCCGGTGAGGTCACAACCTGCACACGAGCCGGTGTTGTTCAGGGTGGAAAGGTCAGCTTCGCTAGAGGCGAAGGCACCCGGTAGCGGCGCCAGCGCCAGGCACAAGGCGATAAGCCGGAGCAGGGTTGTCCAATCAGATATCATCTGTGGTCAACTCCTTGTCCGACGAGGCTTTGAGCTTGGCCAGCATGAGTTTGGCGAGTTTGGCGTAGACACCTTCCGGAAAGGTTTCAAGGTAGGCCTGAAGCATCTCCGGGTCATTGCTCGCGCGCACTGTCTTCCAGAATTCCAGATCCAGCATCTGCTCTTGGGCTTTTAAGACGGCGTTGTCGACTTTAGGTATGGCCGCAGCGGCTGTCTGCGTTTTTGGCAACGCAAAGATGAAGTCACCCCGGGAGAGATCGTAGTCGTTGATCTTGCCGAACTGGGGTGTCTGTTGAGTGTGGCGGGGAACTTCCTGCTGAAGATAAAGGCCCAACTCTGTGCCGCTGACATAGCCGTCCTTGTCGAGATCGCCGTGCCCGAGCAGCAGCGCATCGACAAAAGCAGGAGTAAAGGTACTGCGGGCCGGGACTTCTTCGTCTGCGTTACCTGCGGTGATGAACTGGCGTACCGGCAAGCCCAAGGCTTTGCTGATATGGGGCGGCTCGAGCGGTGCCGCAGCTTTTGTTTTGAAAATCGTGCCGGAAAAGCACGAATCAAAAAGATAGAGCGCGTGGTTGGCCTCGGCATCGCGGGCGCCCGCCAGGATGCGGGTCATCGACAGGGCTTTGGCCCTGAATTCGCGTTTTTCTTTGTTTGGGTCAGGTGCATCGATCGGCACCAGAAAGCCCCGTTTTCTCTTGTCGCTGGTCCAGCCGTGGCCGGAGTAGAAGAACACCAGGCGGTTGGGGGTATCGTAGCCGTAGCGGTCGAGAAAATCCTCGTAGAGATATTCAAGTTCCTGACCGGTCGGATTCAGGTGCTTCTCGACCGTGAAGCCATGTTCCTGCAGGACGGAGGCGACCCGCGCCAGTTCGCCGGGCACGCTTTCAAGGTCGGGCCAGGCGCTGTTCTCGTAATCGGAGGCGCCGATCAACAGGGCATAACTGCCTTTGTATTCAATGACGGGCTCGCCGGTGTCGGGGGCGGGCACCACCAGACCCCGGGTCTCGGCAGATGCCAACGGCGACAGCGCGGCAAGCATCGCACTTGCGCATAGGGGCAGAATATGTTGGCGCCAACGAATCATAACCATTAACCCTCTTAACAAAGGGTTGATGGCTACTCTACCTTAGATACCCGACCCCATCATGTGCGCAAAAACACAAATGGCGTGATTCCAGGCTATTTTCTGCAAACGATATCAGCGTTGCATTTTGAGCCACTGGCCTAGTTCCGCGCGCTCCGAATCGCTCATGCCTGTGGCATTGCCAAGCGGCATAGCCTGGCTCGTGACGGACTGGGCCATCACCTGCTCACTGTGACGCCTGACGGCGCTTAGGCTATCAAGCACGATTCCTCCCGGAGGCGCCGTGAAGGCTGGATTTTTGGGTTCCGCCGCGTGACAGCCCGCGCAATGGGTCGTGACGATTTCAAGTGCCCGGCGGTCGCTGATTTCGACGTTGGATAGCGCAGGCCCCCTCGAGGCAATGAAAATAATGAGCCCGATCGCGAGCAGTACCGCGACGGGCCACTGCCAGGCAAGGGCTTTGCCGCGTCCTCCGGCGTGGTGGGTATTAAAGAAGTGACGGATCACACCGCCCGCGACCACGATAAACGCAATCACCAGCCATCCCCACTTGATGCCTCCGGAAAACAGCATGGGATAGTGCGCACTCACCATCAGCAGCAGCACCGGCAAGGTCAGGTAGTTGTTGTGCAGTGAGCGCTGTTTGGCTTGTGCGCCCAGAGTGGGGTCCGGTGTGCGCCCGGCGACAAGATCAGCGACGACTTTTTTCTGGTTGGGAATGATCACCACGAATACGTTGGCCGACATGATCGTTCCGATCAGTGCCCCAACGTGTAGAAAGGCGGCGCGATCACTGAAAATCTGCGTGAGCATAACAGCGCTCACCAGTATCAAGACAAACACGGATACCGCGAGTGCCGACGTTGAGCGGCCGATTGCACTGCGGCAAAGTCCCTCATAAATGAGCCAACTGCCGATCAGGAATCCGAGACTTGCGGCGATCGCCGAAGCCGGCGTGAGGTCAGCGCGTGCAGGGTCGATAAGGTAACCGGTCGCGCCGAAGTAATAGATCACCACCAGCAGCGCAAATCCGGAAAGCCAGGTGAAGTAAGCCTCGTATTTGAACCAGTGCAGTTCGGCAGGCATCTCGTCCGGTGCGACGGTGTATTTCTGTACGTGATAAAAGCCTCCGCCGTGCACACTCCACGATTCTCCGAGCACCCCTTGGGCAAGGGTGCTTCGAGAGCGCAGGCTGAGATCCAGCCATATAAAGTAGAAAGAAGTGCCGATCCAGGCAATCCCGGCTGCAAGATGCAGCCAGCGGATCATCAGGCTGGCCCACTCCACCCAGGGTATGGTCAAGGTCATTCGACTCCAGAAATAACGGGTTGGCCCGCAGTTATCGATGCAAGGGCGCATCCTACCCGGATTATCTTTTCAGAAAAATCGCTACAATCATAAAGGACTATATCGAAAAAATTGAAAATAAATGGAAACAGATGATCTTCTGCTCTTCGTGCGGGTAGCCGAGCTTCGCAGCCTGACAGCGGCCGGGCGTGATCTTCGGCTGACTCCGGCGGTAGTCAGTTCCCGACTGATTCGCCTCGAAAAAAAGCTCGGGATGCGTCTTTTGAACCGCACCACGCGGCAGGTCGATCTCACTCCGGACGGACACCAGTTCCTTCAGCACAGCCTGAATATTCTCGAGGCGGTGGATCAGGCCCAAAGCGCTATTGCAGTGAGCCGCGACAGTCCGGCCGGTGCACTCAAGGTATCCGCACCGGTGAGTTTTGCAAGACTGCATCTGGCTCCCATGGCGGCTGCGTTTACCGAACGGCATCCGCAGGTACAGTTGCAACTGGTTGCAAGTGACCGATTTGATGATTTTTTTCATGAGCAGATCGATCTGTTGATCCGGGTGGGTGAGCTCAAGGATTCCAACATGGTGGCAAGGCGGCTCGCGGTGAGCCGGAGGGTGTTTTGTGCCTCGCCCGATTACCTTGCACGAGAGGGTACGCCGAACACGCCTGAAGATCTTGCTGATCACAACTGCTTGTTGCTGCGATTCCCGGGCTCGCAACAGTGGCGCTGGACTCTAGTGCATCCTACCGGGCAGCAGGAAACCCTAAGCCTTTCCGGGACGATGGATTCCGATAATTCGGAAATTCTGACGCAGTGGTGTCTTTCGGGGCAGGGCATTGCCATGAAAGACCTCTGGGAAGTGGCACCCTATATAAAAGAAGGCAGGCTTGTTGAGGTGTTGGCGGAGTTTCCCCCTGTTGCCTATCCGATCACGGTGCTCTATCCGCACAGTCAGTATTTACCGCCCCGGGTTCGCCAGTTCGTGGATTTCCTGGTTGAGCACATCGGCGATCCTCCACCGTGGGAAAAAGCGGATGGGCTATGCCGACAAGAAATACAGTTCTAAAAACGGGATCCCGACAGGCGGCTCGATTACTGGCGACAGCCGGTATACTGCCGGCAGTGGAACAGATAGGTCGTCCGAGATTGCCGTCGAGGCATTAAGGCGCGGCGAAGGTACGCTCAAAGGACGCACTTCTTGGGATCAGTTGTCCCCGGAATAGCCCTCTCTTTTCATCATCCGGCCCTGGCTGGACCGAACAATAAGCTTAAGAAAAGGAGCAGACATGACGGGCAAAGTCATCGCATTTTTCCCCGAGGCGGCGTTTGGGCCGGCCCTGAACTCGGTCGGGATCGCGCAGGCGTGTGAAAAACTGGGGCACAAGGCTGTGTTTCTTACCGATCCGGGGATGCAGGGGGTGTATTCAGGTTATGGATTTGATGAGTACACCGTAAACATGTCCGAACCCATGCCGCCCGATGAGATGGCGAAGTATTGGACGGATTTCATTAACGGACACATCCCCAATTTCGATCTGACGGCATATGAGCAGATCGATAACTATGTCAAGGAGTGCTGGGAAGCCATTGTAGAGACCGCGGTCTGGGCAGAGAAGGAATTGCCTGGTGTTCTGGAAAAAGTGTCACCGGATATCGTCTGTGTCGATAACGTCATTTTGTTTCCCGCGATCAAACGCTACGCACGTGAAAACAACAAACCCTGGGTGCGGGTAATCTCGTGCTCTGAGAACGAGATACCTGATCCGCAGATTCCCCCGCATCTTTCAGGTTGCGGCGAAAACGATAGCGAGTGTTTCAGTGCATACCAGAATCACTTCAACGAAGTCATCCAGCCCATCCACGACCGCTTTAATGCATTCCTCGCTGAGTGTGGTGAAGCGGCTTACCCTGTTGGCGAGTTTTTTGAGGCCTCACCTCACATGAACCTGCTGCTCTATCCCGAGCCCGTCAAGTTCAGCCGCTCAACGCCACTGGATCCCAAACAGTTCCAGTATCTTGAAGGTTGTGTGCGTGACGAAGAGGCGTATGAGGTGCCGGAATTTAAGGCCCATAACGATGCGCCGTTACTTTATGTCAGTTTCGGCAGTCTCGGGTCAGGGGATACCGGGCTTTTGAGGCGGCTGATGGATGTCGTTTCCACCATGCCGGTCCGTGCGCTCTTTAACGTCGGGGACTACGAAAGTGAATACGATACCGTTCCTGATAACGTGCAGATCGCGTCGTGGTATCCCCAGCCTTCGGTGATCTCCCAGGTCGATGCCGTGATCCATCACGGAGGCAACAACTCGTTCAATGAGTGCCTGTATTTTGGCAAGCCGGCGATCATCATGCCGTATGTCTGGGATGGTCATGACAACGCAAAGCGTGTTGCGGAAACTGGGCACGGACATCACCTGCACCGCAATCACTGGAAACCGAAGGAACTGCGGGCAACCATTGAGAGCATGCTCAGCAACAAAGCCATGCATGAGCGTCTTGCTGCCACATCAGCCCACATGCGCTCTGAACACGGGCCGACCAAAGCTGCATCAATTCTCGATCAACTGCTGATCTGAATTCTTCTAGCGGGCCGGCTTTGCCGGCCCGTTTTTTCGGCTAGGCACTCGCATTCCGCGCGCCTGGGACTGCTCTGGCCGATTCTCCTCTCAGGTGATCGCTGTCACATCATCCGGACAGCCTTCCCATTATCGTTTTGGACAGGTCTTTAAGTGATTTCTTGATCTGTTGTTCTACGAAAAGAGGAGGATGCCATGACGATTTCGATAACCCGTTTAGTGAGTTTTCTGCGCGTGATGTGTCTTGTTGGGATGTTGCTTCCCCTTAATGCCTTCGCCGCTAAATATTGTACGGAGATTTTTGCTTTTCCCGGTGATCATGGGGAAATGTCTTTTGACCTGGTCACTAACGACAGTTCGGGAAGTGCCACATTGCGTGTGGTTGCTGGTCTGGCGAAGGGGTGGACGTTTTCAGGAGAGTGGTATCCCGACGGAAGCGGTAACGGTATCGCGGAGGTCTTCATTGATGAAGATCCACTTGTAGGTTATCTGGCATTTGATATCTACGTTGAGTCTGGTGTCGCGATTACCGGATATATGTCGGACGGCACTCCCGGCAGCCTTTCTGGTGGAGCAGATGTTGCATTTAGTGGCTTCTTCGGAGCCTGCAACGCGTCTGGTACGCCGCTCGTTGGTAATTATTGTCTGAAAGTCGGCAACACCAATCATTCACTTGAGATTTTGAGCGAAGGGGGCGGCGTTGTGCGCGGACGGATAGAAAGACGCCGGGGAAGCTGGGAATTGTTTCGTGCACGCCGTGATCGAACCGGCTTGGTGTTGGTCAGAATGGGCGGCTCATCAAAGTTCGATCTCGAGTTTGCCGGCAATCTTGTCAGCGGCAGACTAGGCAGAGCGGGACGTCGCTATGAGGTTTATGGAATAAAAAACCCGATGACAGGCGCCACCGGTTGTGATGCTGTCATGCTCTATTCACAAGGCAGTGCCAACTTCTACTACTCAACTCCGACTATTGTTCGAAACTACGCCTATATTGGAACTGCTGATGGGACCAACCAGCGCGTTGCGAGAGATAATTTTCTCGCCAAAGTTGACCTCAGAACCATGAGTGAGGTCTGGCGATATGATCTGGGTACCCGTGAAGTGCGTGGCAGTGCGGTGCTGGACTCCCGAGGGGCCGTCTATTTCGTCGCAGAAACAGGGCGCATTCAGGAAGTTGCGCCGGGTACGACACCCAGCGGTGATCATTCAGGCTCACATCTGAAGTTGGTAAAACTTTCCAATCCTGCGGCGGGCAGCCCAAGGATTCTCTGGGAGCGCGTCATCGCTGGTGAGGGAGAAGTCTATGACCTGGGCCAGATCACACCGGTGATATCAGAGTCCGACGTCATTGTAGTAGGTGGTCCATCGGTCAAGGCGTATCGTGCCAATGGGCGCGAGATGTGGGAGTTCTCCCCTAGCGTGGGCCCCCAGGAGTTCTACAACAGCCCGATAGTTATCGGTGATTCAGTGTTCATCAACTCCGACGGCGGTGCCAGCGACTCTACTCCAGGGACTGCCAATGGTATCTATGCTATCAATATCTGGTCCGGGAGAGCGCGCTGGAGCTATGTCCCGACCGACACTGGTCACTATAACGGTTTGTCCAGCCCCCAGTTCAACCAGGATAGGACAAGGATATACACAGCACTTCGCCAGACAGTCTATTGTATGGATGCCGCAGGTCGTGCTTGTTCTTCAGCGTGGGAAGATGGCTGTGAGATCCCCGGTATTTCTGGCGATCTTCGGGCTTCTCCGCTGGTTGATGCCAGTGGGGATATTTATCTCGGCACAAAGGATAACGAGAGCAGCATGTTCTATAAAATCGACGGTAGTTGTCCAACTATCCCGGCCTCGCGGGTGATTTGGGAAGTGGAGACCCACGGCGATGTCTACACCACAGGGGTACTTCTCGATAATGGTCATGTCGTCTTTGGTCAGGAGCCAGGTGGTAGCGGCGCCGCGCTGAAGGCGCTCAATATGTCGGATGGCTCACTCGAGGGCTACGTTGATCTCACTGCGGACATGACCTGGGGCTCACTTCGGATGCATGAAGGTCGGTTGATCGGGGTTGCGGATGTAGCTCCGCAGCATTGGAGCGGATTCATGTTCTCGATCAATCTTGGCGGCGTGCGTTATGAACCCGGTGCGGAGAATCCGACCTTGCGTGGAGAAAATTCCGGTCGCGGTTACTAGACCTCTGGGCCACGTTTTCTGCTAGGGTAGAAGCCGTGGCCCAAGTTAGTTCCAAAGACAAGTCTGAGCCCCGCCATGCTTAGATGTTGCCATGGTGGGGCCTGCTTCCGTTGGGACTGCTCTCATCGGCCTTAGTTCTAAGGCTTTCTGAACCAGCAGTTAACTCTGGCTATCTGACAAGACCGCTTCTGCCCCTCAGTTCTCGGGCTGCTTGGGTGTGACGTTGTATGAGATCTGACTCATCAATATGGGGTATCTGCCCGTCAACCACTTTCCAGTTGCCGCCGATCATGACGCGGTCAGCGCGGGAGGCTCCGCATAGTACCAGCGCCGCGATCGGATCATCGTAGCCGCTATGGCGAAGTTCATTGAGCTGGAAGAGCGCAAGATCTGCCTGTTTTCCGACTGCAATCGAGCCTATATCGTCCCGACCCAGGCATTGGGCGCTGCCTTGTGTCGCAAGATGAATGGCGTCAAGGTGACTGAACCCGCCGGTACCCTCGCGAAGGCGCTGCAGCATCATGGCTGCGCGGACTTCCTCAATCGCATTAGAGGCGTCATTGGAGGCCGATCCATCCACACCCAAGCCCACGGCACTGCCTGCGTTTTGTAAATCGCAGACTGGGCAGAGGCCTGAGGCCAGTGTCATGTTGGAGTGGGGGCAGTGCGTGACAGCGGTGCCGGCTTTGCCGAGGCGATCAATCTCGTCGTTGTTGAAGTGAATGCCGTGTGCGAGCCAGGTATTGCTCCCGAGCCAGCCGCAGTCCTCGAGGTAGTCGAGCGGACGCATCCCGAGCGTTTCAAGGCAGAAATCGTTCTCGTCCTGCGTTTCGCCAAGGTGTGTGTGGAGTCGAACCCCCAGCTTGGCGGCAAGCTCTGCTGTTTGCCGCATCAGATTCTGTGTCACGGAAAAAGGTGAGCAGGGGGCGAGCGCAATCTGCACCATGGCACCCGGTCCCGACTGATGAAAGCGGTTTACGACACGCTCACTATCGGCCAGGATTTCATCTGTTTTTTGAACCACTGAATCGGGCGGTAGGCCGCCGTCTTTTTGTGAGAGATCCATTGAGCCGCGGGTTAGGGTGACGCGTATACCGATCTGCGCCGCGACGCCAACCTGGATGTCCACCGCTTCCTCAAGACCTTTAGGATAAAGATAGTGATGATCCGAGGTAGTGGTGCAGCCCGAGAGCAGTAGTTCGGTCAGGGCAAGTTCAGTCGCGACAGCGAGCTCTTCGGGATCAAGCCCCGACCAGACTGGATAAAGCGCTTTCAGCCAGTCGAAGAGTTCCTTGCCGAGCGCAGGCTGTAGCGCCCGGGTCAGGGTCTGATAGAAGTGGTGATGCGTGTTGATGAGACCCGGCAGGATGACATGGGAAGAGGCATCGAACTCGGTACACGGCGCCGAAGGCATCTTGCCAGACGGCACGAGTTCGCAGATCTCAGCGCCCTTAACGACCATCCCGCCGCCGGCGTTATCGGCAAGGATGGCAAGGGGATTTTTTAGCCAGAGTCGGCTCATAGTGGATGGGCTCAGGTCGAAAAAAAACCCGCCCCGACGACCGGGGCGGGTTTTGGATCAGCCGAAAACAGCCTTATTCGGGCAATTTGTCGTCAACACCTTCTACATAGAAGTTCATGCCGGCCAGCATGCCGTCGTCCGCCACGGCTCCCGCAGCTACGACAACTTCACCCGCCTGGTTGCGGATGGGGCCGGTGAAAGGATGGAGGTCGCCGGACCGGATGGACTCAGCCGTTTTGGTTGCCAGCGCTGCAACGTCAGCAGACATATTGGTAAATGGCGCCATAACCACCATGCCTTCGGCCATACCGTCCCAGGTGTTGGAAGTGCTCCAGGTGCCATCGAGAACGGCCTTGGCTCTAGCGACATAGTATGGCCCCCAGTTGTTCACGTTGGCCGTCAGCTGTGTCTTGGGCCCAAACTGAATCATGTCTGAAGCCTGACCAAAGGCGTGCAGGCCACGCTCCGCTGCCGCCTGCAGCGCCGCGGTGCTGTCGGTGTGCTGGGTGATGATGTCAGCGCCCTGATCCATCAAGACCTTCGCGGCGTCAGCTTCCTTGGGTGGATCGAACCAGGTGTACACCCAGACTACCTTGACCTTGATGTCAGGGTTGACCGAATGGGCGCCGAGCAAAAAGGCATTAATGCCGCGGACGACTTCAGGGATCGGGAAAGAAGCGATGTAACCAATTGTATTGGTCTTGGAGACCTTGCCCGCGATCACGCCCTGCACATAACGACCCTCATAGAAACGTGCGACGTAGGTCGAAACATTATCCGAATCCTTGTAGCCCGTGGCGTGCTCAAACTTGACGTTCGGGAAGCGTTTGGCCACTTTAAGTGTGGGCTCCATGTAGCCGAACGAAGTGGTGAAGATCAGTTCGTGTCCAGTCTCGGCGAGTTTTGCAATCGCGCGCTCGGAGTCCGGTCCTTCAGGGACGTTCTCCACATAGGTGGTTTGGACGTGGTCCCCCAGTTCCTTCTCCAGCATCAGCCGGCCCTGATCGTGGGCGTAGGTCCAGCCATGGTCACCCGGAGGGCCAAGATAAATAAACCCGACTTTCAGTTTGTCAGCCGAGGCGGTCCCGGCGGAAAGCGCCAAGGCGCTCGCGAGCGCGATGGCAGTCAGTTTCATCAGTTTTTTCACGTTCACGTTCCTCTAAATTGGTGATCAGACATCACAAAAATTTCTTCATTATCGGTCAGCGCTCGGCTCTGAATGGCCTGCCCAGGCACGCCGGGGCATTCAGCCGGATCCGCGTCGCATCGCGTGAGATCAAGACTAATACAACTATGGTCGCAATGTAAGGGAGCATTGACATAAAGGAGGCCGGAATCCCGAGTCCTGCCGCCTGGGCATTGAGTTGAAGGATAGTAATTCCGCCGAACAGCACCGCGCCCAACAGTACCCGGGTGGGGCGCCAACTGGCAAAAACCACTAGCGCCAGCGCGATCCATCCCCGGCCGGCCGTCATATGCTCGGCCCACAGCGGGGTATAAACCAGCGACAGGTAGGCGCCGCCAAGCCCGGCCATCGCTCCGCCGAAGGCAACGGCGGCGTAGCGGATCGCAATGACGGGGTAGCCGATCGCGTGGGCCGACTGGTCCGAATCGCCCACGGCACGCAGGATCATGCCCCAGCGGGTGTGTTTCAGAAACCAGTGGGTGAGGCCGAGTATCAGGATGCCGACATAGACCAAAGGGTCGTGACCAAACAGCAGGCGTCCCACGATCGGCAGATCGGTCAGCACGGGGATATAAATCGCCCGTATCTGTTCAATCGTCTTGCCAACATAATCAAGCCCGACCAGTGCCGACAGCCCGGTGCCGAAAATCGTCAGTGCAAGACCCGTGGCCACCTGGTTAGAGAGCAGGGAAAGCGTGAGTACCGCAAAGATCATGGATGCCAACATCCCTGTCAGGATGCCGACGGCGAGACCCAGCAGCGGTTCTCCTGTCAGTGTGACTGCGGCAAAGCCGAAGACGGCGCCGATCAGCATCATGCCCTCGACACCCAGATTGAGGACACCGGACTTTTCGGCCACCAATTCGCCGGTTGCCGCGAAGACAAGCGGTGTGGCCGCTGTCATCATGGTCATAATCGAAGCGATGATGAGTTCCGTCATGCGGCGTTGCCTCTTGTCCTGACGCGGGTCAGTCGATAACGCGTCAGAAGATCAAAGGCCAGCAGGTAAAAAAGAATAATTCCCTGGAAAAGCCCCGTTACCGCCTTGGGCAGACCCGCCGAGATCTGGGCACCCTCGCCGCCGATATACGTGACGGCAATTACGGTACCGGCCAGCAGTACCCCGACGGGATGCAGCCGACCCAGGAAGGCTACGATGATCGCAGTGAAGCCATAGCCTGGCGAAATTTTTGGCATCAACTGGCCAATGGTCGATGCCGCTTCCATCACGCCAGCAAGACCAGCAAAGCCTCCTCCGACCAGTAGCGTGGTCCAGACCATCTGGCTGCTGCCGATGCCGGCATGACGCGCGGCAAGCGGTGCCGAGCCGAAGACCCTGATCTGAAATCCGAATCGGGTCCGCGTCAGCACAAACCACACGACAAACGGAATCAGAACAGCAATCAGGGTCCCCAGGTGTACCCGGTA
>DDZY01000223.1:0-579 GCA_002346525.1 Proteobacteria bacterium UBA2996 | reverse complement strand
GGAAAGCCCCAGCCCTGCGGATTGCGCCATGGCCCCTGAACCAGATGCACCAGCAGCAGCTCGGCGACATAGACCAGCATCAAAGAAACCAGAATCTCGTTGGCATTAAAGCGCGTTTTCAAAAGAGCGGGCATCGCAGCCCAGGCCATACCGCCCAGGATGCCAAGCAGCATCATGCAGGGCAGGATAAGCGGGTTGGTGCTGTCAAAGAAATAAACCGCCGGTGCACTTCCCAACAGTGCCCCGGCAATGAACTGGCCTTCTGCGCCAATGTTCCAGACGCCTGCACGAAAGCCCAGCGAAAGACCCATGCCGATCAGGATCAAGGGACCCGCCTTGACCGCAACCTCACTCAACCCTGACCAGGAAGTGAGTGGTTCAATAAAGTAGATATAGAGGGCGATGCCCGGCGACTTGCCCATGGCAAGAAAAATCAACGCGCCGGTAACGGCTGTGAGCGCTAGCGCCAGCAGCGGCGATAGCCAGGAGGCATAGGCTGACTGTGTCGCCCGAGCCTCAAGCGTGAACATGGGAATCCGTATCCGAGCCAGGACGGCTTGCTCCCATCAGCAGGCCCAC
>DDZY01000238.1:3157-6420 GCA_002346525.1 Proteobacteria bacterium UBA2996 | reverse complement strand
GGAGTTAATCAGGCCGATATTCGGACCTTCAGGCGTTTCGATTGGGCAAACGCGGCCGTAGTGCGTCGGATGCACATCACGCACTTCAAAGCCCGCACGCTCACGGGTCAGTCCGCCCGGACCCAGCGCCGAGACTCTACGTTTGTGCGTCACCTCTGACAGCGGATTGGTCTGGTCCATAAACTGTGACAATTGACTGGACCCAAAGAACTCCTTGATCACCGCCGAGACCGGCTTGGCATTGATCAGGTCCTGGGGTGTCAGGTTTTCCGACTCGGCCATGGAAAGGCGTTCCTTGACCGCGCGCTCCACCCGAACCAGACCGATACGGAACTGGTTTTCCACCAGCTCTCCGACGGAACGCACCCGACGATTGCCGAGGTTGTCAATATCATCTGTCCCGCCGTTGCCGTTCTTGAGTTCCACCAAGGTACGCATGACATCGATGATGTCCTGCTGGCTGAGAATACCTGGCCCTTCGTCGCTGGTGCGGCCCAAGCGGCGATTAAGTTTCATCCGACCGACCGCAGATAGGTCGTAGCGGTCAATCGTGAAGAAGAGGTTTCTGAAAAGCTGCTCCGCTGCATCTTTTGTCGGAGGCTCACCCGGGCGCATCATCCGGTAAATTTCTACCTGCGCTTCGAGCGCGGTCCGTGTGGCGTCGGTTCGCAGCGTATCGGAGATGTAGGGACCGCGATCCAGATCGTTCGTGTAAATGGTCTCGAAGGCCTCAACACCGATCTCGCGGAACTGGGCAAGCAACTCCGGCGTCACTTCATCGTTGGCGCTCGCCAACACCTCTCCGGTTTCCATATCCACGAGATCCCGTGAAAGCGCCCGGCCCAGGATATGGCTGTCGGGAACGGCCAACGATTTGATTCCCGCGTTCTCAAGTTCACGAATGTGTCTTGCAGTGATTCGCCTTTCCGCCTCAACAATTACCTTGCCGGTAGAAGTCTTGAGATCGAAATCAAGCTCCTGGCCCCGCAGTCTTTCCGCGACCAGATCCACTTCGGCCGACTCCGGCAGCAGCGTGACACGATCATTTTCAAAGAACAGGCTCAGGATTTCTTCTGTCGAGTAATCCAGGGCCTTTAAAACAATGGTTGCCGGAAGCTTACGGCGTCGATCAATTCGCACAAACAGGAGGTCTTTCTGATCGAACTCGAAATCCAACCAGGAACCACGGTAGGGAATCACCCGGGCATTGAAAAGCAGCTTTCCCGACGAGTGCGTTTTGCCCTTATCGTGGTCAAAAAATACGCCCGGAGATCGGTGCAACTGCGACACGATAACGCGCTCGGTACCGTTGATCACAAAGGTACCGTTCTCGGTCATCAGGGGCATTTCCCCCATATAGACTTCTTGTTCCTTGATGTCGCGCAAAATCTTCGCGCCACCCGACTCGCTTTTGTCAAAAATAATCAGACGCAATGTGGCGAACAACGGAGCGGAGTACACCATGCCGCGTTGCTGACATTCCCGAACATCAAACACCGGCGCTCCGAGTGTATAGCTGACGAAGTCCAGCGAGGCTGCGCCGTTGTAGCTCTCAATCGGAAACACCGATTTGAATGCGGCTTGCAAGCCCTCGTCGATCCGCTGCAGCGGTTCAACCTCGGCCTGAAGCAGTTTCTTGTACGAGGCCTTCTGGATATCCAGAAGATTGGGCACCTGATCAGCGGCTGATCGGGTACTGAAACTCTTACGAATCCGTTTTTTCTCGGTAAAGGTGTAAGCCATGAAGACCTCGCAGAACAGTTAGTAAATGACGTTTACAGCGCGCTCGCTATATACTTGCACAGGCGAGTGCATAAAACGCGACAAAGCCGGGACACGCACGCACCGGCCGGAAAATGACCAGTCCGTGCAGTCCCAAAACAGCGAAACCCCCGCTACGAGCAGCGGATCGGTTCCCCAGCGATCACTTAACCTCAACAGATCCGCCGGCTTCTTCGAGCTGCTTCTTGATTTCCTCAGCTTCGTCTTTGCTGACTCCCTCTTTGACGGCCGACGGAGCGGACTCGACAAGATCTTTGGCTTCTTTCAGGCCCAGACCCGTGATGCTACGGACCGCCTTAATGACGCCGACTTTCTTATCTCCGAAAGAGCTCAGCACAACATCAAATTCGGTTTTCTCTTCGCCACCGCCAGTATCTCCGTCAGCGCCACCCGCAGCCGGAGCCGCAACAGCGACTGCCGCTGCCGCGGACACGCCGAATTTCTCTTCCATATCCTTGATCAACTCGGACAGTTCGAGAACGGACATTTCTGCCACCGCATTCAAAACTTCTTCGCGATTCATTGGTTTCTCCTTAAATTGAGATTTTCTTACCTTGAGCGCTCAACCGCGTTTCACGCTGCCTGTTCATCAGGTCGACTGTCTCTGACAGCCGACAGCGTGCGCACAAATTTCGAGGGGACTTCGTTCAAGGTCTGGACAAGTTTGGTCATCGGCGCCGCCATGGTGCCCACCAGCGTCGCGAGCAGATCCTCGCGTCCGGGCAATTTGGCTAACGCTTGAATTGCCGAAACATCCAACAGGTCGCCGTTCATGGCGCCAATCGTTATCTTCAGCTCTTCATTGTCTTTGGCAAAATTCGAGACCACTTTCGCCACCGCGACAGGATCCTCCGAGGAGGAAATCATCAACGGCCCGGTGAAATGATCTGTCAGACACTCAAAATTTGACTCCGCGACACAGCGGCGGGCGAGCGTGTTCTTGACCACACGCACGTCCACCCCCAGGTTGCGGGCCTCCGTCCTTAGCTCGGTGATTTGTGCAACGGTGAGCCCTCGATACTCAGCCAGCACTGCAGCCTGGGCCGCAGACAGAACCTGCGTAACCTCGGCGACCACAGCCTTTTTCTGATCGATACTAAGGCTCATTTAGCACTACTCCTTGCTCGTTACACCCTGGTGTCCTGACCGGTGAAAATCCCGGATCGGGGGCACCGCCTACGCAGGCCGGCGTCTGCCATTAAGCGTTTGCGGCCAACCACTCCGCTCGCGCACCTGCGGTCTTCGACGGACCTACAGTGCCTGATCACAAGATCTCAGACCCCGCGGCCCCTCAAATTGAATAATTAATTCTGCCCTCTGGCTCTCTACTATCTAATACCTACTACCTAATACCTACTACTCTTTACGCTTTACAACTCTTAAATCTCGGTTAACGCTTAGCCGTCCCGACATTCAGGACTTAGGCCTAGACCGTCACCGAGGTGCGGTCCACCTTCACACCCGGACCCATCGTGGTCGAC
>DDZY01000238.1:455-2865 GCA_002346525.1 Proteobacteria bacterium UBA2996 | reverse complement strand
ACCCGGACCCATCGTGGTCGACAGGGTCAGACGCTTGAGGTACTGACCTTTTGATGCGGAAGGTTTTGCTTTGTTCAAGGCATCCAGCAGTGCCAGGAGGTTCTCTTTCAGCGCTGCTTCGTCAAAGGAAGCTTTCCCAATCGGACAATGGATCACGCCCGCCTTGTCTATACGAAACTGAACCTGTCCCGCCTTGGCGTTGGTTACCGCCTTGGTCACATCCTGCGTCACCGTTCCCACCTTCGGATTTGGCATCAAACCACGCGGGCCCAGCACCTGACCCAGCTTGCCGACAACGCGCATCGTACTTGGCGTTGCGATGCAAACATCAAAGTCGATCGTTCCGCCCTGGATGGTTTCAGCAAGATCTTCCAGCCCAACAATATCTGCGCCAGCAGACTGCGCGGCTTCGACGTCATCGCCGTCAGCAAAAACAGCTACCCGCACAGTCTTGCCAGTGCCCTTTGGCAGCACAGTAGCGCCGCGGATATTTTGATCTGATTTTTTTGCATCAACACCGAGGTTGATGCTGACGTCGACGGTTTCATCAAATTTGGCAGAAGCAGACTGCTTCACCAGCTTGAGCGCATCATCGATCGGATAGAAATTGTCCTGGGACAGACCCTCGGACGCCTGTCGGTACCGTTTTCCGCGTGCGCTCATCAGACACCCTCCGTTTCGATGCCCATGCTGCGGGCGCTGCCGGCAATGATCTTCACCGCCTGATCCATGTCATATGCGCTGAGGTCAGGCATCTTGACCTTGGCGATCTCTTCAAGCTCTGCCCGACCGACTTTGCCGACCTTGTTTCTGTTCGGCTCGCCGCTTCCCTTGTCCAGACCTGCAGCCTTTTTCAGCAGCACCGACGCCGGAGGCGTCTTTTTGATATAGGTGAAACTCTTGTCGGAGTAGACCGTAATCACCACCGGAATCGGCAGACCCGGTTCCACATCCTGCGTATCGGCGTTAAAAGCCTTGCAGAACTCCATGATATTCAGCCCGTGCTGTCCCAGGGCGGGACCCACTGGCGGGCTGGGTTTGGCGCCGCCGGCGGGCACCTGCAGCTTAATATAAGCCTCAATCTTCTTCGCCATCGTTTACTCCGTCGGGTCCAAACGCCGTTAGGCTCCCCTGTTTATTTACGACCTGCGGACAATCCGTTTAGCTGCCCGCTCTCAACGACTCTCTCAACTGCTCTCTAGTCTCTCAATCTCTCAACTGCGCCATGACCGCGCTCGTCCAAATCTTGCGGCCATGGGTCCCGGCCCGGAAAGGAGTTACGCCTTTTCGACCTGGCTAAAACTCAATTCGACGGGCGTCGAACGCCCAAAGATCGAGACGGAGACCTTGAGCTTGCTCTTTTCAAAATTGACATCTTCGACGGTACCGCTGAATTCCTTGAACGGCCCATCGATAACCCGAACCACCTCACCCGGAGCAAAGGTATATTTCGGACGCGGATGCTCAGCCCCCTCCTGCACCTGCTGCAGGATGACCTGAGCTTCCTGATCGGTGATCGGCACCGGCTGAGACCCGCTACCCCCGACAAAACCGGAGACTTTGGGTACTGACTTCACCAGGTGCCAGGCTTCATCACTCATGATCATGTTGACCAATACATAGCCGGGGAAAAACTTTCGCTCACTGGTTCTTTTTTGTCCATTTCTAAGTTCGACCACCTGCTCCGTCGGGACCTCGATATCACCGAAGTGATCTTCCATTCCCGCCCGCCGAATGTACTCACGCAACGATTCCTGAACGTGTTTCTCAAAGCCTGAGTAGGCCTGGACGACAAACCATTGCATCGGCGACTCTGCCGGCACACTGTCGGCCGGTGGCACCGGGGGCGCGTCTTCATCTATTGTTACGTCACTTGTCATGTTCATTGTCTATGGTCTGCTGCTTAAGTCTCGTTAACGAACCAAACTCAATAACCCAAATCCGGTCAGGGCTACCCCAATCCAAGCACCAGGTCGTAGACCGCCCAAAACGAGAAGGCATCCAGCAACCAAAGGTAGATCCCGACCACCAACACCATTACGATCACGATCATGGTCGACTGTGCGGTTTCCCGGCGAGTCGGCCAAACGACTTTTCTCACCTCCGTCCGCGTGGCTAGGGCAAACTGCCAAACTACCCTGCCGGGCTCTGATGTGAGGGCGATACCGGCCGCGACAATGACGCCGACCACTACAACCAGCGCACGCAGCAGTACAGAGCTGTCGCCCAGCATATAGAACAGCGCAATCGCACCGACCACCGCTAGGCCAGACGCCAGCAATTTCACTTTATCCGGCAACACTCTCTCGCCCCATCGCTCTGATCCATTCCGTTTTATTGGCAGGCCAGGAGGGAATCGAACCCCCAACCTGCGGTTTTGGAGACCGCCGCTCTGCCAATTGAGCTACTG
>DDZY01000238.1:0-139 GCA_002346525.1 Proteobacteria bacterium UBA2996 | reverse complement strand
CTACTGGCCTGAATCGTCCTCAGCGGTTTATGGCCGCTGTTTCCTCATATTGGTGACGCTTTCTTTTCTCAATCCGTCCTGGTCGATATCGAACCGAAACGACGCCACTCGGCCCTAAACCGACCAGGTTCTGTGTTTA
>DDZY01000237.1:4273-4727 GCA_002346525.1 Proteobacteria bacterium UBA2996 | reverse complement strand
AGGAGAAATCCAACAATGCAAAAGAAACTGATTGCAGCAGCAGTCGCCGGTGCGTTAGCTACGCCCGTCGCGATCGCAGACGTTGCGGTATCAGGTTCCGTTCGAGGCTCCGTGCAGTATGACGGTGCCGGTTCCGAATGGTCCATGAAAGGCGCAGGCTCGCGTCTTCGCTTCAAATCCAATTCTGATCTCGGTAACGGACAGAGCGCTTTCGTGAACTACGAGTTCGGTGTCGACTCCGGCGGAGGCTCGATCCAAACCGGCAAGACTAAACGACTTGCTTATGTCGGCATTAAAGGTGACTGGGGCACAATGAGCCTTGGTGCCCAGTGGAGCACGATGTTCAACGTCGTCGGTACCTACATTGATAAATCCAATATCTACGGTGGGCTCGGCTACTGGGGTAATGGCAGTGGCCCGTACCGTAACGCTAACTCCGTTTATCTCTCCACCA
>DDZY01000237.1:0-3899 GCA_002346525.1 Proteobacteria bacterium UBA2996 | reverse complement strand
CTGGATGCAGCCACGATTGGCACCAACATCAACGTTGGTGGTGTCTCGATGGGTCTCGCCTATGGAGATCATGCAAACGGTAACAACATGACCGGTATCGGTGCATCCATCAGCTTGGCAGGCATTGGCCTGTCTGGTGGTTACACTGACGTCGACAATGTAGGCAGCGGCATGGGCGTGAACGCCAAGCTTGCTGGCATCACCCTTGCGTACGAAGAATCTGACTCCACTGATGACCCCCGCATTTGGGGTCACTATGCTGTCGGTCTTGGTGGTGGCGCAAAGGTCATCGTAGAAATCATGAACGACGGTACTGATACCCACGGTGCCGGTATCCTTCGTTTGGACTTCTAAGATCTGCTGTTCAACCGGGTCTTTTGATCTGGTGTAAAAAGGGCGCCGAAAGGCGCCCTTTTTATTTGGCTGTCAGGATCTAACCCCTGCCGCCTGGCGTTCAACAGGGTCGACTATTCTCCCGCGAGCACTGCGCGCAGCGGCGCCAAATGCTTTTCATAGTTGCGCCACCGCTCTGTAGATCCGGTGTTGAGAGGTTTGCGTACCTGATAGAGGCTCAAGGTGTCGACTCTCCCCACACTTTGCTGATGGGAAAGACACGCATCATGCCAATCGAGGCGGACGGCTTCCAGCAGCGGCCTTAAGACTTTTTCCGGACCGCTCACAAGTTCCTCGTAGCACACCGTTACAAGCTGAGCGCCAAGAAGTGCCCCCCAATGGGCCATGAGACGCTGATAGTTCCTGAAGTAATGCCCCAGGTCCGAAAGATCATAGGCAAAATCGATTCCCGCCGGGAAGACCTGAAAAAAGTTCGAAAGACAGGTGTCAAGCGGATCCCTCACACAGTGCACAATCACTGCCTTGGGGAAAAGCAGCGCCGCAAGCCCAAGATGCAGAAAATTCTGGGGCATCTTGTCGACCACTTTTGCAGCAGCACCTGATCTTGCGCTGAGCACATCAAGATAGCCTTGCGCCTGATCAGCAAGAAGTTCGGGTGCGATATCCGCGATACATTCAGGCCAGGAGTTTTCACCCGACTTGGTCAACCCTCTCGCGGCTTGAGCAAGCGTGCGCAGCTCTCCTGCTGTCTCCACATCTGGGTGTGCACAGAGTACCTGCTCAAGGAGGGTCGTGCCTGAGCGGGGCATCCCGACGATCATCAAAGGCCTCATGGACGAATTGCCCCGCCCTTCAAAACGGGTCATCAACTCCGGGGTAAATGCACCGATGAGTCGGTCTATCTGCGCTTCCAGTGCTTTGGGGTCAAAGTCAAGCTGGCTTCGCCAAATCGCGTTCGCTTTTTGATAGTGGGCAAAGGCTTCGTCATACTCCTGGCAGTCATCAAGCGCCTTACCGAGCGCAAAGTGAAGATAAGCCGCCTGGGCAGGCTGGAGTTGGCGGCGTTTTAAGGCTGCTCGCATCTTTTGGATCTCCCCGTCCTGGGGATCCTCATAACGCTTGGCTCGTGCAACATTGAGCCAGGGCTGGCCAAAAAGCGGTTCGCGCTCCGTCAGATTCTTAAAGCGTTCTTGAGACTCAACATCCTCGCCCAATGATGCTAACACCTGTGCAAGATCGTTCTGGATATTCACGTCGTCCGGATAGGCTTGGGCAAGTTCGGTCAAAAGCTGCCGTGCGGTTTCAAGATCCCGTAACTCGTAGGCCAGTTCGGCGCGCTGCGCCTTGAGCTCGACAGAATGCGGATGATGTACTTGGGCTTCGCGGCAGACATCACTCGCATCCTCGATACGATCCCACGCCCTTAGGGCGCGCCCAAGTGACTGCCATAGGGAAATAGCGTCAGGATGCGCTGCACAGGCCTCGCGGAGGGTCTTCTCAGCGTTTTGTACCTGTCCTCTTGCATCCTGCACCCGCGCCATCGATATGATGAGATCAGGTTCTCCCGGGGCGAGCGAAAGCGCTTGGGAGAACGCCGCTTCTGCGCCCGGCAGATCACCTACCATGGCCTTGGATTCGGCGATTCCTGCGGCCACATGGGGATGATCCGGGCTGACTGTCTGCGCCTTGTTGAAAGTCTTGAGCGCCTGCTCACCTTTTCCCGTCATGAGCAATACCCTGCCCAACCGGATCCATCCCACAATGGCGTTCGGCGCGGCATCAACTCCGCGCCTACACTGCCGGATTGCCTGATCCGCTTTGCCCTGTCCCAAAAACGCATCCGCCAGCGCGAAGTGCACGTCCGGATCCTCGGACACGGCTTTTTCCACCTTTTTGAGGATTGCAGTAGCGCGGGCAAAATCCCGCTGCTTAAGCGCTTTAATGCCCTTTTCCCAGGTTTTTTTAAGATGTGCGTTATCCATCAGGTCTCGATTAATCTGTGCACTGCGCACCAAACTTACTCAAGCATCAAACCACAACCATGCTAGGGCTTAAAGGGAATACTTGGCGTGGCGGTCTTTCAGGAAAGTGTACATGGAACGCGTCTCGTCCGGCAGATCGGTATCCAGTTCAAAAAAGCGAAACTCCTCAGCGTGGTCTGCAAAAGCGGCGGCAGGATGGGTTTCATCCATCCATGGAAAGCAAAACAGTGAGCTGCCGTAGTTTTTTCCGGCCCGGTTAAGGCTCAGGAGGTAGACCTGGTTCTCCATGGCCCGCGTCGTGGCAAAGCTATGCCAGGTTGCAAACGATTCGTCCCTGAAATACGCACCGCAATGCAGCAGCAAATCAGCATGATGCTCGAGCGTCAAAGCCCGGGACATTTCGGGAATACGGATGTCATAACAGACCAGGGGAGCCAGCTTCCAGCCTTTGAGGTTAACGACGGTCATCTTTTCTCCGCACTCAAAAAACTCCTTCTCGCAGGAGGCCCCGTATTGACAAAGATGCAGTTTGTCATAGCAGGCGGCGACTTCGCCGGTCTCGTTCAGAATCACCTGACTGATCCTGAACCCGGTGTCTGTGCGGCGCGCCATGCCGAATACCACCATTGCGCTTTGGGCTCTTGCCAGTTCGGCAAAACGCGTAACCGAGACCCCCTCCAGCGACTCGGCAAGATCATCCAGCGCCTCAAACGCTTTACGCAAATACGTCAGCGTGCAAAGCTCTGGCAGCACGATCAGATCAACTGGCCTGCTCGCAGCAAGATGATTGGCTATGCGTTCACAAACCGAGGCAACATGCCGGTCACGATCGCTGGCACAGACGGCATCAGGTATCGCGACCTGACAACCCAGGAGTCTCAAGGAGTCACGTTTTTGCACAGCTACGATCTTGACAACCGATAACCACCCTTCGGCAAGCTCTCAAGAGAGGACCTACCCTGATTAGGCGACCCAGAAGGCTTTTTCCAGATCGTCAAAATCCGAGGCGGGGCCTTCGAACTTGTTACGGCCAAGCTCCAAGACATAAACATAGTCAGAGATATGCAGGGCATGGCGGATCTCCTGATCCACCAGCAAGATGGTGAGGTCCTCCTGTTCGGCCAGCATCGTCAGCATCTCGTATACCTCTTCCGAGAGCATTTTTGAAAGACCGGCAGTGGGCTCATCTACCAGCAGCATGCGCGGTTCTGCCATCAGCGTGCGGCTGATTTCCACCATGCGTTGCTGGCCGCCCGAGAGCTCTCCGGTGATCTGCTTGCGCTTTTCCTTAAGGACCGGGAACCTCTCGTAGTTGGCTTCAATTTTGTCGGCGATCTGTTTCTTATCCCGCTTGAAGGTCCAACCACCGAGTTCCAGATTCTCCTCGACTGACATATCCTTGAAGATCCCCGGCTGCTGGGGGATATAGGCAAGCCCCTTCAGAATTCGATGATGGGTGGGCACATCGATAATGTCCTCGCCCTCCAGCAGCACCTGACCCTCATTGGGACGCAGGAAGCCGAACACGGCCTTGAGCGCCGTGGACTTACCCACCCCGTTGGC
>DDZY01000028.1:15617-15744 GCA_002346525.1 Proteobacteria bacterium UBA2996 | reverse complement strand
AGGGCGAAGGTCGCTCAAGGCATTACCGGTATCCAGAGAAGCTTTTGATGCCTGCGCCTGATCAAGCTGTTCTTTAAGGTCGGCCGCGTTCTGTTGCGTGTGTGATAACTCGCGTCGAAGCGCGTCG
>DDZY01000028.1:15117-15310 GCA_002346525.1 Proteobacteria bacterium UBA2996 | reverse complement strand
GTCGAAGCGCGTCGTTTTCTTCCTCGGTCGAGCGAAGAGCAGACACCGCATCCGTGAGACGTGCGTTCACTTCGGTATAAGTCGCTTGATCCTTTTTCTGATCAATTTGGAGTGCGGTCAACATCTGATCTAAACGATTCGTTTCGGCTTGCAAGCGTTCGTTTGATGCGCGTTCGGTCTCAAGTTCGATCGA
>DDZY01000028.1:8650-14791 GCA_002346525.1 Proteobacteria bacterium UBA2996 | reverse complement strand
TCTTCAACCGTTGTGAGTGCTTGATCCATCGCGTGGCGCTCGAGATCTGCCTCATTGATGAGGTTATCAAGTTCGCTTCTCAGAACTGAAGCGGCTTGTTCTGAACTGGCCAAAGCTCGGACAAGTTCCTGATTTTCTGTGCCGGTCTCATCAAGCGCTGACGCGGTGTCGTGAAGCTGGACGACCACCTCTTCGAACGCCGACTGTGCTTTGGAGAGTTGGGTGAGGAGTTGTTTTTTCTCAGACACCGCCGCTTCTTTTTCTATCAGTAGCTCGTTGAGGGCGGCCTCGGTTTTACGATGATTCGCCTGAAGTTCCCGATTGGCGTTTCTCTCGAGATCAAGATCGTGAGCAAGGTTTGTCACTGCTGCACTCAGCGTCTGTTGCGTTTCTTCTAGTTCAGTAACGATAGTCGACAGGTTCTGGTTGTCTTGTTCGCTCAGCGCATTCTTCTCGAGCAGGGCGTTGATATCGTTTTGGTAACGGCTGATGTCAACGGCCCGTTCTGCTTGCACCTCACTCAGTTCTTTCTGCAGAGAGGCGGCAAACTGCTCAAGACTTTCAAGCTTTTCTTCGAGCTTATTGTGCGGATCAATTTTTCCCGCTGAAGCGACCGAGTCAGCTGCCGCTTCTGAAGGCAGTGGTGTCTCGCCTTTGTCTTGTACGGCATCAATCAGGACCGCATCAAGCTGTGTGGTGTAGGTGAGAGCCGGCTCTATGGTGAGTGTCGGCGCTGCATCGTGAGCGATGCCAATGACGGCAGCGTGAATCGCGCCTGAGAGTGCGAGCGCAAAAGGCAGCACGCGAGATCTCATGAGGTCGGCCGCCCGTGGATGAGGGCATCTGGGTCTTCAGGATTTATTGCGAACGCTGGTCTTTGCATGGCAAACCTCTCTGGTTAAGCGACTCAGTGCGTCGCCCACCGAAGTGGTTCGCGTCCGGAATTTTTCCCGATCCTGGACCAGCGACGCGGATGCCGGCAGGTTTCCTGGCTCGCGGTTCTTTGCAACGGGCCTGCCTTCCCGGTCGTTGACCAGTGGCTTCGTGGACCCGGTGCTCACCGCCTACAGTTGCGGGTACAGCCAAGGTTGCGCCGTAGCGCGCCTTGTTCCCTTTTTAACCCCAAATGGGGCCGGCACCGAAGCGAATGCTCAAGGTTCTGTTGGCGAAAGTCAAGCGGGTTTTCAGGCTCAAACACACTGGTCGGCTGGGCAGTCCCGTCGGTCGCTTTAGAGCAAGGGTTTGCTGGGCGTATGAGGATCTAAGGGGTTATACTGAGCTCGCTTTCTGGTGTCGCGGGTGTTGTCGCCCGCGGTGAAACGGGAAGCCGGTGCGCAGCAATCCGGTTTGCTGCAATCCCGGCACTGCCCCCGCAACGGTAAGTGGGTTGGATCGGCTCATGCCACTGCGACAGAACGTCGTGGGAAGGCGCAGATCTTTCAAGCCTTAGGGTATCCACGAGTCCGGAGACCGGCCAGCAAGTGAACCGAATCCACCGCGTGGGGCTGTGGCATTGCGAGCAATGTTTCGCCAACGGCCTTTTCGCATGACAATCGCACGGAGGGTGCGAAGGAGGCCTAAATGGCGCGAAACGCCCGCTTTATCCCATTTGCTTTTTTCCTGATCTTTTCGGGTCTGGCCTACGGTCAGGAAGAACCCGTAGTGGTCACCGCAACCCGGACCGCCCAGACCGTTGATGCATCACTCGCAGCGGTCAGCGTCATCGACCGGGAAGAGATAGAAGCATTGCAGCCGCTAACGGTAACGGACATCCTGCGTACGGTACCGGGACTGACCGTCAGCAACACCGGCGGATTGGGGCAACCTAGTTCAGTCTTTCTTCGGGGATCTGAGTCAGATCATGTTCTCGTGCTGATCGATGGAATCAAAGTGGGCTCGATCACGCTTGGCAGCACTTCTTTTCAGTATCTTGATCCTGATCAGATTGAGCGCATTGAAGTCGTTAGGGGGCCAAGATCAAGTCTGTACGGCCCGGACGCGATCGGGGGGGTGATTCAGATCTTCACCCGGGACCCGGCCAAGGCGCCACGGGCCTCGGCCTTCGCCACGGGAGGTACTGATGACTACTCCAAATTCGGGGCAAGGCTCTCGGCGGGGGAAAATGCCACGAAGTTCTCTCTCGGCGCGAATTATGAAAAGAGCAAGGGGTACGATGTCTGTAAAGGATCGGCGACCGCCGGATGTTTCACGTTCGAGGATGACCGCGACGGCTACGAAAATCTATCCGTTCAGGCAAGTCTCGTCGGAAATGTAAATGAGAATACAGACTTTTCTGTGAGTTACCTGTCCTCGACCGGGGAAACCGAGTACGACGGATCGTTCTCAAACGAGACGGATTTCTCAATCAGCGTTCTGGGCGCACAGCTGAGTGTCGATGCAAGCGATCGCCTGGGAATGAAATTTTCGGCTGGTCAAAGTCAAGATGACACAGACACCCTAAAGAATGGCACAAAGACCGATCACTTCAATACTTCCCGCACATCTGTCAGCTGGTTGAATGAATTCTCGTTCTCGGCGACAAACATGGTCATGCTAGGAATCGATTTCGCCAGTGATGAGGTGAATAGCGGAACGAGCTACACCCAAACCTCCCGGGACAATCTTGGCGGGTTTGGTCAGTTCATCGGTAGTGTGGGTATGCTCGATGTGCAGGCTGCACTGCGGTATGACGACAATGAGCAGTTCGGTGACTCTGTGACGGGTGACGCCAGCGTTGGCTATGATATGAATAATGCCTCGCGAATTACCGCGCAGTACGGGACAGCCTTTAAGGCACCGACATTCAACGAGCTTTACTACCCGGGTTTTGGCAACGGGAATCTGGATCCGGAGGAATCAGCCACGATAGAGGCGGGTTACCGGTGGCAGGATCAAAATAACCGGTTTTCCGCCAATATCTTTTCAAGCGACGTGGATAACCTGATTGCTTATGATGCTGCCCTTTTTGCCCCTGGTAACGTGAATGCTGCCATGATTCAGGGCTTGGAAATGCAGTTTGATACGGTGATGGATGTGTGGAAGTTCGGAGCCGCACTCACCTTGTTATCTGCTGAGCAGGATGGGGGAACTCATGACGGAAAGGAACTGCCCCGACGGCCAGGCGAATTCCTTGAGTTGCGGATAGATAGGGCCTTCGCGAAAGCGTCGGCAGGAGCTTCGCTCTTTTCCTCGGGGAGCACCTACGACGACCTGGCGAACACAACGGAAATAAAAAGCTATACAACGATCGACCTTCGCGGCGCCTATCATTTGAACGCAGCCTGGCAAATTGTTGGTAAGGTAACCAACCTGACCGATGAAGATTACGAAAATGCCAGTTACTATCGTCAACCCGGTCGACAATTTTTCGTCGGCCTGCAATGGATGCAGTAGGGTTTTGCATGCTCCCTGAGTTTCACAAGACCAAGACGAGGCAACTCAGTCCGCTGGATCATCTGATCTCGGCGGCCCAAACCGCGTTGAAGACGGTAGCAAGCACGCCTGTGGGTACGGGTCGTCCGGATCCGGCCAAGGATCTTAATGCCGGAGAACTGACTAACGCGCAAAAGCGTGAGTCGGTCCGATTGATGCGGGTGAATCATGTGGGCGAGGTCTGCGCCCAGGCGCTCTACGAAGGCCAGGCGCTAACCGCTCATGATGACCGCGTCCGTGATGCCATGATCCAGGCGGCGACGGAAGAGCAGGATCATCTGATCTGGTGTGAAAACCGCCTGAAAGCGCTTCAGGGACGTAAGAGCCTTCTGAACCCTATCTGGTACGCCGGTGCCTTCGGAATGGGAGCGATTGCCGGCTGGGCGGGCGATCGTTGGAGTCTGGGTTTTCTCAAGGAAACCGAACACCAGGTCGAAGCGCATCTCGACAGTCATCTGGATCGCCTCCCGGAGGCAGATTATCCAAGTCGCGCGGTTGTCAGTCAGATGAAAGACGATGAGCACAAGCATGCCCAAACTGCGAAGAACGCAGGCGCCGCTGAACTGCCCTGGCCGGTGCCGGCATTAATGCGGCGAGCGGCTCGTGTCATGACGCAGACTGCGCGCTGGATCTAGCACCTCGGCGCGAGTCGTGTCTATAAAGACGGGCTCATAAGAAGTCTAGGATTGCGCTAGTGAGAACGTACACCGTGGGGTTCGCTGGGAAGGGGTTTTGGTGGCCGATGTTTGCGATGTTCGGTCTTTTTTTTGTTTTGCGTGTGTCTGCTGAAGTAACAGTGGTTGATGATGCGGGGCAAGAGGTTACATTAACTTCCCCAGCAATGCGTGTTGTCAGTCTTGCGCCGAACATCACTGAAATTCTCTTTTTTATTGGTGCAGGTGAGCAGGTAGTAGGCGCTGTTGAATACAGCGACTTCCCCCCAGCAGCCAGAGAACTGCCGGTGATAGGCGCCCATAACCGATTTGATGTGGAGCAGATACTCTCCCTCAAGCCTGACCTGATTGTGGGCTGGTTGTCGGGCAACTCACAGGATGACTTACAGGGGCTTCAGCAATTGGGGTTGCCCGTGTTTATCAGTGAACCGGGCACGGTAGATGACATCGTGAGTCTCATGGAGCGTTTGGGAGCGCTCACTGGGCACCAGGCCCAGTCGCTTTCGCAGGCATCTGCCTTTAGAGCCTCTATCAATGCCTCACGCGAAACCTACTCAAAGCGCCGACCTGTGAGCGTTTTTTATCAGGTCTGGGAGCAACCCATCTACACTCTGAATGGCGATCATGTGATCAGTCAGCTCATCAGTCTTTGTGGCGGCAGGAATATTTTCTCTGATCTGAAGCAACTGGCTCCGGTTGTGTCGCTTGAGTCAGTGCTCGCTCGAGATCCCGAAGTCATTGTGGGTGGGGGCGTCTTTGGGCGGACTCCGCCCTGGGCCGAGCGGTGGCAAAGTTGGCCCACGGTGAGAGCGGTTCGTAACCGGCATATTTATGCGGTGGATTCCGATCACATCGCCAGAATGGGACCACGGCTGGTCGAAGGAATGGAGGCATTGTGTCTTGTCATTGACAAGGCGCGTCATCCTTCCTGATCCAAAAATATCGGCAGGGTACCGTGTTTAATTTGCAGACACATCGCGATTCGAGAAGATTTGGTTGGGTCATTTCGGGTTTGGTCGTGCTGGTACCGGCGAGCCTGGTTATCTCGGCATCGGCGGGAAGCATCACCATAGATTGGAGCGCAGTGGTAGAAACCATCCGCACGGGCAGACCGTCCTTAGACCACACCATTGTGTTTGAATTACGCCTGCCAAGATCAGTGAGTGCCTTGGTGGTGGGCGCTTCTCTTTCGCTTGCGGGAGTCTTGATGCAGGCGTTATTGAGAAATCCCTTGGCGGATCCCTATGTGCTTGGCACCTCGGGCGGGGCTGCAGTATTTGCACTGATCGTGATGCTATTGGGACTCCCATATCAAACCGTTTCCTTGGCGGCAGCCGCGGGAGCCGTGTTGTCGTTATCCCTTGTTATCTTTCTCAGCCGTGATGCGGGAGGCTGGTCGTCAACGAGGTTGCTGCTCACCGGCATTGTGGTGGCATCAGGCTGGGGCGCCCTTATCAGTTTTTTGCTTTCAATCAGCCAGCAAAGCCAGATTCAGGGCATGCTTTTTTGGCTGATGGGTGATTTCCGAGAAGGTGGGCCGGGATTTTTGCATTGCATGGTTCTGTTGGCTGTTCTTGTCTTTAGCCTTTTCTCTTCGCGCGGGTTGAATTTACTCGTCGCAGGCACGTTAAAAGCAGAGTCGCTCGGTGTTCATACGCTCCGGCTTCGATTGGCCATGTTGGTTGGAGCGGGACTCTTGACGGCAGTAGCTGTAACGCTCGCGGGAGCCATTGGTTTTGTTGGGCTGGTTGTGCCCCATATGATGCGTTTGATCGTGGGCTCAGATCATCGTCGCTTGATTCCTGCCTCGTTGATGATGGGGGGCAGTCTGCTGGTGATCACGGAAATGCTCGCCCGTACGTTGTTGGCCCCTCGCCAGTTGCCGGTTGGGGTAATCACGGCATTTGTCGGCGTGCCATTGTTTCTCTACCTGCTCCGGCGCGGGAGCCGGCTACAAACGCAATGACCCTACTGAGCGCACAGAGGATCGAGGCGGGGATCGGAAAGCAGGTCGCCTGCCGTGATCTCAATCTAA
>DDZY01000028.1:7420-8363 GCA_002346525.1 Proteobacteria bacterium UBA2996 | reverse complement strand
GCGCCTGCCGTGATCTCAATCTAAGTCTTGAGCCGGGAAGGGTCTGGTCAATTCTGGGTCGTAACGGCATTGGAAAGACCACGCTGCTGTTGACTCTTGCGGGGCTGAGACCCTTGATGCGGGGTCATATCCGGCTCGGGAGAGATCCGCTTGATCAACTTTCCCGACGGAGTCGTGCACAGAAGATCGGTCTGCTGTTTCAGAATCCAGAGATTCAGTTTCCAACGACTGTCAACGAGACCGTAATGAATGGCCGTCATCCATGGATCCAGAGGTGGCGGGACTCGAGTGAGCACGATCAATCAATTGTTGATCGGGAGTTGAACCGCGTCGGTCTCCAAGACTTTGGAAGTCGTGATCTTTCTTCATTGTCCGGCGGCGAACGGCGACGGGTAGAGCTTGCCGCGTTGGCCGCGCAAGAGACAGAACTGGTGTTCATGGATGAACCGGTTAATCACCTCGATCTTCATTTTCAGACCCAACTGCTCAAGGAGTTCCTTGCCGAGTGTCGAACCAAGGCGCGGGCGGTCGTGATGGTCATGCATGATGTCAATCTCGCTACGCGCTTCAGTGATCATCTGCTTTTGCTGTATGGTGAGGGAGAAACGCGCCAAGGACCGGTCAAGTTAATCGCAAACGAAGAAAATCTGTCCAGGCTTTACCAGCACCAACTTCACCGCTATCAGGCGGGCGACACATACTTTTTTTATCCGGCATGAGTGTGATCTCAAAAACGTATGCAGTTAAAGCGGTCCGAGTTCATGGCACTCTACTAAGACCACAATGCTGACCCTGATTCTCGGAGGTGTCCGCTCTGGCAAGAGCCGCATGGCAGAGCGCCTGGCTGCTGGTATCTCAGACCAGATCGTTTATCTTGCCACTGCCGAGGCAAAGGATGTTGAAATGCAAGAGCGGATTGCCCTGCACCAAACACATCGACCGG